>JAHDBV010000195.1 GCA_020630195.1 Acidimicrobiales bacterium | reverse complement strand
CGAAGGGTTCGGGCTGCCGCCCCTCGAGGCGATGGATGCTGGGCTCCCCGTGGTCGCGACGACGGCTGGCGCCCTTCCCGAGATCGTGGGAGACGCTGCGTTGCTGGTCGAGCCGGGAAGCGCTTCCGCACTGACTTCAGCCATCCAGGTCATGATTGGGGACGTGGGGTTACGGCATCGATACATCGAGGCAGGTCGGAAGCGTGCTACGCAGTTCTCATGGACGGTGCGTATCGAGGAACTCGTGCGCATCTATCGAGCGATTTCATGATGGCGCTGGGCACGTCGTGCCGGCTGTATGGGTTGGAGGCGCTCGGTGAGTGAAGCTACATCGAGCCGAGTCCCGGCGTTGGACGGCTTGCGCGGCATCGCGGTCGCATTGGTTGTCGCCTATCACTACTGGCCTGATCTGGTGCCGGGCGGTTTCGTGGGTGTCTCGGTGTTCTTCACGTTGTCAGGGTTCCTTATCGCCTCGCTCGTTCGGAGCGAGCACGAGTCGACCGGGCGTGTCGATCTGGTGGCTTTCTACGCCAGGCGTGTCCGACGGCTCCTGCCAGCGTCGCTCGTCACCCTTGTCGCGGTGGTAGGGGTGATGCTCGTTGGCGAGCACCCGGACGCATCGTCGGTTGCAGGCGATGCCGCTGCGGCGGGTTTGTACGTCGCGAACTGGCGAACCGCAGCAGCGCCCGGCGGATACGAGGCGTTGCTCGAGACTGGTGTGCGTCCGCTCGACCACTTCTGGTCGCTCTCGATCGAAGAACAGTTCTACCTCGTTGCCCCGCTCCTTCTCGTTTGGCCGGCTCGCCGGTTTGCTGCGCTGACCGTGATCGTTGGTGGCCTCGGCCTGTGGTTCTGGTGGGGGGATCCCGATTCCTACTTCGCCACGCCGGTTCGTGCGATCGAGATCGCGCTCGGAGTTGGGCTGGCATCGGTCATCGGGTGGCCAGGTCGTCGCCTGGATCCGGGTTCGGCGTCCACGCTCTTGGGCGTTGGTGGGCTTGTGGCGCTTGGCTGGATGTCGCTGGTCTGGCACGAAACCGATCCACATCTGTTCCGCGGCTCGCTCGTCGGCGTCGGCTTTGTGTCCGTCGCTCTGGTCCTGAGCTGTCTCGGGGTCGGCCCCGTGCAGCGCTGCTTGTCCAGCTCTGGCCTCGTCTGGCTCGGCAAGAGAAGCTACGCGGTCTATCTCTTCCACTGGCCGTTGGCGGAGCTCACGTCGCTACCGCCTCTCGTGGCGGCCCTGGTCACAATGGTGTTGGCTGAGGCTTCGTGGCGTTTGATCGAGCGGCCCGCGCTGGCCGGGTCGGGGTGGACGGTACCGACGATCGGGCTGGCGGTCTCGTCGCTCGTCCTGGCGGTCGGCGCAATCGGCATCACTGTGAGTGAAGGTGGCACGGACCCGGTCCGAGCTTCCGAGGTCTTCGGTGAGCCGGCAGCACGATCGGACGCGTCGAGCTCTGACGACAAGAGCGCTTCCGGTAACGGTGGGCATGATGACGTTGCCGTTGTTCCCGTTTCGAGCGATGAGTCGCTGGACGTCCTGGTTGTCGGCGACTCGCAAGCCGTCGTGATCGGTACCGCCTGGGAAGAGTGGGCTGCGGTTACCGGCGCAATGACCGTTGTTCAGACCGGCATCCGGGGCTGCTCGGGTCTTCTCGCAGAAGGTTGGGAGTTTCGCTACGACAACGGCGAGAGCGGACAGATGCGGCGGCCCGGCGACCCCGCCTGCACGCCTCCGCCTCTCGAAGATTTGCTGGTGACACACGACCCCGACCTGATCGTGGTAGCGGAGTGGGGTACGGCGATGCTTGATCACCGCTGGGCAGGCGACGACACCTGGGTGTCGACACTCGACCAAGCGGTCGCCGACGCATGGGGTGTGCGGTATCGCCGGATCGAGGACCTTGCACTTGCGAACGATGTAGGACTTGCGTTCCTCACCGGCCCTCCGTGTGGTCGTGTGGCCCCTTGTAGCGAGCCAGGCAGGATCGATGCATACAACGCGGTACTCGAGGAGCTACGACTGCCCGTTCTGGATCTGACGCCGATCTTCGCCGCCGAGCCCGAGAAGTACCGGACCGACGACGGAAGTCACGTGTCCGAAGGTCGTCCCGCGCTGCTGCTCGCAGCTGAGGTGATCGCTCCCTTCGCCTTCGATGCAGCGGACTCGACTGCAAAGTCCGGGAGTTGAGGCGCGATGGTGGCTGACACCGAGTGGGTGACGGATCACTCCGAGGCACCCGCGTGGGCCCTCCTCTGGGGCATGGACGCCACCGAGTGGGTCGCCGAGTTCGTCGAGCTCTATCGGAGCCTGCGATGAGGTCGCGGCTCGTCGCCGTCGCCGTGTCGGCGGCCCTCGCACTCGCAGGCTGTTCGGCCATCGAGGACGCCACGGCCGATGACCCGACCACCGACGGGGCCGAGCCGGACACCGCGGCCCGGACCGACGACGCCGCCGAGGCGGCCGACGATCGGGCCGGGACGACCGATCCCGATGCCGGGACGGCCGCCGGGTCGGCCGACGACGCCTCGACCGGCGACGTCGACGACGAGCCGGCCGACGACGGTCGGATCTCGTGGGCACCGACGGGATCCGGCGGTGGAGGTGCGTTCTCCGCCCCCAGCGTCGCCGCCGACG
>JAHDBV010000194.1 GCA_020630195.1 Acidimicrobiales bacterium | reverse complement strand
TCGGGACCTTGCCGGGCGGCGTCGCCTATGCGGTGATCGCCGGTGCGACGCTCGGCGCGAGCTCGCCGCTGCAGGCCATGTACTCCAGGGCGAGTTTCGACGAGGCCGATCTCGGCCTGTTGATGGGCATGCAGGGGGCGTCGATCGGGGTCGCCGGAGGTCTCGGCCCGTTCTTCGGTGGGCTGGCACATGACCTCACCGGATCGTGGACCCCGATCGTGCTGCTCTCCGTGATCTGCCTCGGGGCCGCGTCCGCACTGTTGGTGGATCACTCTCACGGAGAGTGAGGCGTGGTGTGACTAGCGCCACACCCGAATGGGGTGGTAGACCCGCGGTCGAGGCGTCAGGGGGATGTCTCGGGGGATGACATGAGCATCGAATCGAGCGGGAAGAGTGCGGGCAATCCACGCCTGTACGAGTTGATCGAGGGCACGCCGAAGGACGGGCCGAGCCCGACCGTGTGGGCCTGGCCGCAGCTGATCGACCACCTGAAAGTGGCGAGCCAGCCTGTGCAGGGCCCGTGGCCGCCGCACCAGGAGCCGAGGCCCGACCCCGACGAGGACTCGATGCCTCGTGCCGTGCCCGACCCCGAGAACCGCTGAGCGGAGGAGGCCACCGTGTACCCATCACGATTCCAGTACGAGGCGCCGACGTCGCTCTCCGAGGCGATCGCACTGCTGTCCGCCCATGACGACGCGAAGGTGCTCGCCGGCGGCCAGAGCCTCATCCCGATGATGAAGCTCCGCTTCGCCGCGCCGGCCGTGATCGTCGACATCAACAACATCCCGAAGCTCGACCAGCACGGCGTGCACGCCGACGGCAGCTACCGGATCGGGGCGCTCGTCCGTCACGCCGCCCTCGAGAAGTCGACGACACTCGGCGAACACCAGCCCCTGCTCGCTTCGGCAGCACCGCTGGTCGCCGATCCGATCGTGCGGACTCGTGGCACGTTCGTCGGTTCGGTCTGCCACGCCGACCCTCAGGGCGATTGGGCCTCGTGCATGGTGGCCCTCGACGGATCGATCCTCGCCCAGGGCCCGAACGGCCGGCGCACGATCGGCGTCGACGAGTTCGTCGCCGGTCCGTTCCAGACGGTGCTCGCCCCGAACGAGATCGCCATCCAGGCGATCATCCCGAAGCCGGTCGGCACTCGAGCGGGCGGCTACCTCAAGCTCGAGCGCAGGGTCGGCGACTTCGCCACGGCCGGCGCGGCCGTCGGCCTCCAGATGGACGGCGACACGGTCGTGCAGGCCGGCATCGGCCTGACTGGCGTCGGCGCCCGCACGATCAACGCCTCCGAAGCGGCCGCTGCCCTCGTCGGCAACCGGCTCGACCCGGACGTCATCGGCACGGCCGCCGGGCTTGCCGCCGGTGTCGCGCAACCACGCAGCGATCACCGGGGCAGCGCCGACTACAAGCGGCACGTCATCGAGACCTTCGTCTCCCGCATCCTGACCGACGCGGCCCGCACGCCCGAGAAGGTGGCCTGACATGAGTCTGTTCGAGGAAGTTCCGGTCTCGATCGGGAACGACGTCCCCCGGCGGCGGGTCGAGATCTCGCTGAACGGTGAACGCCGGGCAGCCGAGGTCGAGCCTCGTCTGCTGCTCGCCCACCTCATCCGCAACGGGTTCCGGCTCACCGGCACCCACACGGGGTGCGACACCACCAACTGCGGTGCCTGCACGGTGTTGTTCGACGGTGCGCCGGTGAAGAGCTGCACGATGTTCGCCGTCCAGGCCGACGGCCATGAGGTCACCACGGTCGAAGGGCTCGCCCAGTCGGAGCAACTCCATCCCATCCAGGAGGGCTTCAAGGACGAGCACGGCCTTCAGTGTGGGTTCTGCACGCCGGGGATGATGTTGAGCGCGAAGGCGCTGCTCGACGAGAACCCGAACCCGACCGAGGACGAGGTCCGCTGGGCCCTCTCCGGGAACCTGTGCCGCTGCACGGGCTACCAGAACATCGTCAAGGCGGTTCTCTGGGCCGCGGACAAGATGCGCGGCCCCGACGCCGACACCGGCACAGCCGCCGATGAGACAGGAGCAGGCTGATGGCGCTCGACGAGATCAAGATCGGCGGACTCGGCGCGAGTCGCCGCCGGGTCGAGGACAACCGCTTCATCCGGGGCAAGGGGAACTACGTCGACGATGTCGTGCTGCCCGGCATGCTCCACATGGAGATCCTCCGTAGCCCGCTGGCCCATGCCCGGATCAAGAGCATCGACACGAGCGCCGCCTGGGCCATCCCCGGCGTCCGCCTCGTGATGACCGGTGAGATGATGGCGGCCCGCAACCTCGCCTGGATGCCGACGCTGTCGTACGACACCCAGGCCGTGCTCGCCACCGACAAGGTGCGCTTCCAGGGTCAGGAGGTCGCCTGCGTCATCGCCGACGACCCCTACATCGCGAAGGACGGCTGCGAGGCCATCGTCGTCGAGTACGAGGCACTGCCACCGATCGTCAACGTCGAGCAGGCCAAAGCCGCCGACGCCCCGCTGATCCGCGACGACAAGCTCAACCAGACGAACAACGTGGTGTTCGACTGGGAGGTGGGCGACAAGGACGGCACCGATGCCGCCTTTGCCGCCGCCGACGTCGTGTCGAAGATCGACATGCACTACCCGAGGTCCCACCCGTCGCCGATCGAGGCGTGCGG
>JAHDBV010000193.1 GCA_020630195.1 Acidimicrobiales bacterium | reverse complement strand
CGGGGAGTTGAGATCCATGGGACGAGTGTCGCACGGCGGTGTGACGGCGTTTGGGGTGCAGCGCGCTCGAATCAGCTCGACGAGTCCGCGGACTCCAGTTCTCGTCTGAGGTGTCGTCACAATGGCTGTGTGACCGCGATGACTGATGACGAGCTCCGAGACCTTGTCGCCCGGATGAACAGCCGAATCGGAGGCAACTCCTGCGAACCGGGAACGCCCGAGGGGCTGGCTCGGATCGAGGCGAGGTACGGGCCGATTCCTGAGCAGGCCGCGGCGCTGCATCGTGTTGCGGCCCGTGGCCGGATCGGTGCCTGCGAGTTGGTGGAGGATTGGGCCGACCCGTCGTTCGACCTCATGCTTCTCTCCGAGGTGCACGCCGTCGTCTATCTCAGGGGCGAGGACCCCTATGTGGAAGTGGGGATGGTCGATCCGGAGGGTGAGATCCTGTTCTTGGGTCGGTATGCGGATGAGTTCGTCGGGATCGACCTGCGTGCCGGTCGTCGTGGTGAGGTGTTGTCGTTCACGTTGCATACGCGTTCGGCCCCAGACGTCTATGTCGCGGCGAAGGATCTCTTCTCCTTCCTGCGGTACCGAGACGAGTTGGAGGGTTTGGATCTTCCGCCTTCCCCGGAGTACCTGGCGGCCCATCGGGCGCTGCTCGACAAGTACGGGATCAGCAATTTCTATCTGACGTGATCGGACCGACCCGATCGGCCCCACCAACGAAGCGGGCCCGGAGCAGGCTGCAAATCTCGGTGCCGCTTCTCAGCTTGGCGATGGTTGGACGTGCGGCGTCAGCTCGTGCCGCCCGATGTGGGCACATCATGATCAACTCGGACCCGTCAGATACCGATAGCTCGGTCGACAGAGCGAGGTTGCTCGATGCGAGACGACACTTCAGACCGTGACGGCCCCACCTGGCCCGCAACTCGAGTGCACGAGCTCTTGGGGAAAGTTCATCTCTCCTCGAGGAGCGATCTCGAGGCCGGCCATGTGGGTCCCATGGCGCTGATCGGAAAGGCGACCGAGGGGGAGTGGACGGCCAGTCCGCAGTGTGTCCATCCGCTTCTCAGCCGCCTCGTGTTCTGGATCAACGACCAAGTCCACCTCACGTCGAGGAGCCGACGCCGCCTCGTCCTCGAGGCTGGTCCCCTTCTCATCGACACGAATCGACCGGAGCTCACGATGTGGGCGGCAGCGGTCAGCGCGGCCGCCGGTCGCACGGTCGATGGGCTCTTGGCCGCCCTCTCGACGATCGACCGATCTGCAGACGTCCTCGCCGGGACGAACCTCGCCGGTGCATCGCTGTCCCGTGTGACGATGCCAGACGTGGACCTCTCCCACGCGAATCTCGCTGGAGCGGATCTAACGCAAGCAGATCTGTCTCGAGCAAACCTGACGGGAAGCAATCTGGCCGGCGCCACCCTGCTCGGTGCGGAACTCGCAAGCGCGCAGCTGGTTGGGGCGAACCTGGCCGGAGCCAAGCTGTACCGGGCCGATCTTTGCGACGCAAACCTCGCAAGAGCGACTCTGCGGGGCGCTCAGTTGGTCGGAACGAATCTGACGGGCGCGAAGCTCGCCGAAGCGAACCTCAGTGGCTCCAACCTGGCGACGGCGGTCATGGACAGAGCAGACCTGCGCGGCGCCAACCTGTCCCAGGCGTTCATGACCAGGGTGAAGCTGACGGACGCCACGCTCTCCCTGGTGATGGCGGCGGCGCTACCGGCGATCATGACCACTGAGCACATCGGGCGCGGTCCGAACGATGAAGGCACTGGTTCGTCAGTGATGCAGTCCACAGGAACCTGATCGTGCGGCTGACGGTGTGCCGATGTCGACCATGAGGCGAAGTGTCGAAGACCGGGTCATAGAGCTGATCGATCCTGACTACGGCAACACCGCCCCGCTCCGAGGCGGCGAGTCGCAGGAGCGATCGCTCATCGAGGCGTTCGGGCCACTGCCGGAGGACCTTCGGGCGCTCCATGCGTGTGCCCGCTCAGGCGCGATCGGGCCGATCGATCTGGGTCCGTGGGAGCCGGACAGCGTCGTCGAGCGTCTCGCCCTCGTGGCGCGGAGTTGGGCCGAGGAAGGGGTCCCGAACGACGAGATCTGGGGACGACTTGCTGCCGCACCGCCCGATCTCCACGGGGATGTCGTCGTGTTCGCTCACAGCGGCTCGGCGGCCTACGCCTACGACCTCCGTTCGGGTCGACGTGGACAGATCATCCAGTTCGAGACCGTGCCCGACGGCCGAGTCCCGTTCGCTGCGGACTTCACTCCGACACTGCTCGACTGGATCGATGTCCGCCTGGAGATGCGACGGCTCGGGGCGCATGCGTCGCCGGGCGATGTCGACGAGGCGCTCGAACGGCGAGGTCTACTTCACGCCGCCGTCCGGAACTGACGCAACCTCGGCGGTCGATCCGCAACGCTGAATCCAGCCGATCGTCCTCGACGGATGGGCTCGGAGTGGCGGAACCACTCGTGCTGTTCGGTGTCGGAGCCAAGCCGCAGTACCCACGGAGTACCCAAGACTGCAGGCAACACAACGGTCCTCGACGGACTGCAGCGAACGCACCGGACGCAGCCGGGTTGGTGTTTTCCCTGCGTATTCCTAGATTTTCGCTAGCGCCCTCGGCAGGATTCGAACCTGCGCACACGGCTCCGG
>JAHDBV010000085.1:1587-16857 GCA_020630195.1 Acidimicrobiales bacterium | reverse complement strand
GGATCGTCTGCTCACCCATGAGGTCGGACTTCACCTCGGCGATGAACGACGACATGAGCACGCCGGCCTTGTGGCCGCCGGTGCCGACGGCGTAGGCCTTCGCGAGCGCCAGACCCTCACCGTTGGGGTCGTTGTCCTCGTGCACGGCGATGAGCGTCGGCACACCGAAGCCACGCACGTACTCGGCCCGCACCTCCGAGCCCGGGCACTTCGGGGCGACCATGATGACGGTGATGTCGTCACGGATCTGCATGCCCTCTTCGACGATGTTGAAGCCGTGGGAGTAGGACAGGCAGGCGCCCTGCTTCATCATCGGCATGATCGTCTCGACGACGTTGGTGTGCTGCTTGTCGGGGGTGAGGTTGAGCACGACGTCGGCAGTCGGGAGGAGCTCGTCGTAGGTGCCGACGGTGAAGCCGTTCTCGGTGGCGTTCTTCCACGACTGACGCTGCTCGGCGATGGCCGACTCACGCAGGGCATAGGAGACGTCGAGTCCGGAGTCGCGCAGGTTCAGGCCCTGGTTGAGGCCCTGGGCGCCGCAGCCGATCACGACCATCTTCTTGCCCCGGAGGGCTTCGACGCCGTCGTCGAACTCGTCGAGGTGCATGAAGCGGCACTTGCCGAGCTGGGCGAGCTGCTCGCGCAGCGGCAGGGTGTTGAAGTAGTTGGCCATCGTGAGTCCCCGATCAGAGCTGGTTCAGCGTCGACACTACCGACGGGGCTGCGTTCGGTGAATTGAGATGTTCGCAACACTATGTCCCGGTTCGCGCAACGCTCGACGTGTGATGGCGGCAGACTGGACCGGTGCACATCCGGACCCTGCGGCAGTTCCTCGTGCTCGCCGAGACCCTGCACTTCGGGCGGGCGAGCCGACAGGCCAACATCAGCACCTCGGCGCTCTCCCGCTCGATCCGCCAGCTCGAGTCCGAGCTCGGGGTCACGCTCTTCGCCCGGGACAACCGCACGGTCGAGCTGACGCCCGAAGGGCGCACGTTCCTGCGGTACGCACGTGATGCGGTGATGCAGTGGGACCAGATCCGCTTCGAGCTCACCGACCCGGCCGACGAGCTCGCCGGTGAGGTGAGCCTCTACTGCTCGGTGACGGCGAGTCACTCGATCCTCGTCGACCTGCTCAATCGCTTCCGGCCGGCGCATCCGGGCGTCGAGATCCGGCTCGCCACGGGCGACCCCGAACACGCCATCGACCGGGTGGTCGCGCTCGAGGAGGAGGTGGCGATCGCTGCTCGTCCCGACGACCTACCCCGGGGTGTCGAGTTCCGCTCGATCGAGCCGTCGCCGCTCGTGTTCATCGCCCCGGTCGAGTCGGACGACGAGGTGTTCGCCTCGCTGCCACCAGCCGTCGCGGCTGGCTGGGCCGAGGTCCCGATGATCCTGGCCGTGAGTGGCATCGCCCGGGATCGGGTCGACGCATGGTTTCGCTCGCTCGGCGTCGAGCCACGCATCTACGCCCAGGTCGCCGGCAACGAAGCCATCGTCAGCATGGTGAGCCTCGGGCTCGGTGTCGGTGTGGTGCCCCAGATCGTGCTCGACAACAGCCCGCTCACCGACCGGGTCCGGGTGCTCGACGTGGCGCCCGCGCTCGCGGCCTACGACCTCGGGCTCGTGACGCTCAAGCGCCACCTCAACAACCCGCTCGTCCGCGCCTTCTGGACACTCGCCCACCCCTGAAACACCAAATCCCCGCGCAGGGTGATGTTGGGCATCACCCCGGTGCGGGAACTCGGGCAAGCGCGAACTCGCTGGCGGGCTCGGTCAGGCACCGTCAGACTCGATCGCGTGTTGGTGGCGAAGGACATCGAGAAGGCCTACGGCGATGTGGTGGCGCTCCGGGGCACGGATCTGTCGGTCGCCGCCGGGGAGGTGGTCGCCCTGCTCGGGCGCAACGGCGCCGGGAAGTCGACGCTGCTGTCGATCATCGCCGGGCTGCGTCCACCGGATGCCGGCTCGGTGGAGATCCACGGCATCGACGCGCTCGCCGATCCGGTCGCAGCGTCGCAGCACCTCGGTATCGCCCCGCAGGACACCGGCGTCTACCGCGTGCTGACCGTGCGGGAGAACCTCGAGTTCTTCGGCGAGCTCGCGGGCCTCAAGGCCACTCGGTCAGCCCGCGCCGAGGCCGTGGCCGAACAGCTCGGGCTGACCGACCTGCTCGACCGGAAGGCGAGCGCGCTGTCGGGCGGTGAGGTCCGCCGACTCCACACCGGTTGTGCGCTCGTGCACGCACCCGAACTCCTGATGCTCGACGAGCCGACCGTCGGCGCCGACGTCGCCACGCGCAACCAGCTCATCGAGGCCGTGCGAGCGCTCGCCGCCGACGGAGCCGCCGTCATCTACACGACGCACTACCTCCCGGAGGTCACCCAGCTCGGTGCCGACATCGTGATCATCGACGACGGCCGCATCCTCGCCCGCGGCACGCAGGCCGAGCTCGAGGCCGACCACGCCATCAGCGGCCTCGCCGTCGAGGTGACCGCCGACTTCGACCGTGCCCGCCTCGACACCTTCCGACCCGTCGACCTCGGTGGTGGGCGCCTCCGCCTCGACGGTGCCGCGACCATGGCCGGTGTGCTCGAGGCCGCGGGCGATCAGACGTCGTCGATCCTCTCGGTCGAGCGGCTGCAGGCCGATCTCGAGTCGGTCTTCCTCGCCGTCACCGGCCGACAACTCGACGACGAGACGGAGGTCGTCGCGTGAGCACCGCACTCGCCATCACGAAGCTCCAGCTCCGGATCCTCCGACGCGACCCGGCCTTCCTCGTGATCATGTTCGGCATGCCGCTCGTGATCATGCCGATCCTCCGCCAGACCGTCGGGCTGTCGCTCGCGGCCGAGGGTCTCGAGGGAGCGAACGGCGCCGAGCTCGCTGTGCCCGGTCAGTCGGTCGTCTTCGGCTTCTTCGTCGCCGGGAGTGTCGGCTTCAGCGTGTTCCGGGAACACGGCTGGAAGACGTGGGACCGCCTCCGTACCTCGGCGGCCAGCCCCATCAGCCTGCTCGCCGGGTTCGCGATCCCGTGGATCATCATCCACGTGCTCTACCAGGTCGTCCTGCTGGCGGTCGGGGGGCTGCTCTTCGGGCTGAGCTTCGATGTCTCGATCGTCGCCGATCTCGCCGTGATCGTCTCGTTCAGCTTCGCGGCGATCGCGATCATGCTCTTCTCGGTGGCGTCGTTCCGCACGGTCAATCAGCACCAGGCGATCGTCAACCTCGGCGCCATGGTGATGGGTGGCCTCGGCGGTGCGCTGGTGCCACTCGAGCAGTTGCCAGGTTGGGCGCAGGCGGTGGCACCGATCACGCCGACCTACTGGGTGATGCAGGGTCATCGGGCGGTGTTCCTCGAAGACGGCGGGCTCGCCGATGTCGCCACCTCCGTCGCCGTGCTGTGCGCGTTCGGTCTCTTCTTCGCCGGGTTCGGGGCTCGACGCTTCCGGAGCGACGAGACGAAGGAGTTCTTCGCCTGACCTGCTTGCCGGAGTTCCCGCGCTCGGGTGATGCGCAGCATCACCTGGCGCGGGGATTTGGCAGCTAGGGGAGGAGGGTGGCGAGTTCGGTGTCGGCGCGGTCGCCGAAGAGGACCTTCGCGGCCTCCTTGAGGCCCGGATCGGACGCGAGGATCTCGTCGCGCTCGATCAGGCGGAGCTTGGTCCGCCGCCGCACGAAGTCGTCGAGGTGCACGACGAACTCGTGCTCGGCGAACACGGCGAGCTCGGCTCGCAGCGTGTCGCCCGTGCCGAACGCGTACTCGGCCATCGAGGCGTCGGCGTCGATCGCATCGAGCACGTCGAACGAGCGCATGCCGTGCTGGCGCCAGATCACCTCGGCCGCCGAGGCGCCACGCTCGTGGCGGGGCGGACGGTCGAGGCCGAGCCGGGCGGCCCGTGCCATGAAGCGGTCGCGGGTGGCGTCGTCCGGCTCGCCGAACCAACGCTCCTCGGCGCCGACGGTGAGGCCCAACGAGCGGACCGCGTCGACGACCTCCTCACCGACGTTGAGGCAGTCGGTGAGCTTGCCGCCGAAGATCGTGACGACCTTCGCGTCCGCGTCGGCCTCCATCGCGTGCTTCCGGCTGAGGCTCGTCCAGTCGATGTTCTCCCGGTCGTCGCCGTCGTTGTCGACCACGAGCGGGCGCACACCCGAGCGTGTGCCGATGATGTCGTCAGGGGTGATCGGGTGCTCGAGGTCGAGGCGGGCGTTGATCTGCTCGAGCACGAACGAGATGTCCTCGTCGGTCACCTCGGAGTACGGGTCGCCGGTGCGGGTGTCGGTCGTGCCGATCACCGACCGGTGCGCCATGGGGATCACGTAGAACAGGCGCTGGGTGTCGTCGAAGAAGGCGAGCACCCGCTCCGAGTCGTTGATGCGGGGCACCACGAGGTGGATGCCCTTGGAGTAGACGATGCGGTGATCCGTCTGGAGGCCCCACTGCTCGGAGAGACCGTCGACGAACGGCCCGGCGGCATTGACGATCGCCTTCGCCCGCACCGTGTGTTCGGTGCCCGTCTCGGTGTCGGTCACCGTCGCCGTCCAGCCGGTAGCGGTCCGTTCGGTGGCGGTGAGATCGCAGTAGTTCACCGTGATCGCACCGAGCTCGCCGGCCGAGCGGATGAACTCGAACACGAAGCGGGCGTCGTTGTCCTTCAGGTAGGCGTCCATGTACTCGATGCCGCCCCGGGCCGTGGCGGTGTTCACCACCGGCTCGGCGGCCTCGATGCCCTGCGGCCGGAAGTAGGCGGGGCGACGGGTGTGGAACATCCCGATCATCCAGTAGCCGACCGAGCCGAGCGCGGCGAGCCACGGCGGGAACGGTGAGGTGCGGTCGAGCGTGGCCAGGAAGCCGAGCTCGCTCATCCGCGTCGGGTACGTCTTCATCAGATGGTTGCGGCTCTTGCAGAGCTTGTAGACGAGCGGCAACTCGTAGTTCTCGAGGTACTTGAACCCGCCCCAGACGAGGTTCGACGACTCCTGCGAGGTGAAGCTCGCGAAGTCGTTGCGCTCGACCATCGCGACCGACACGCCGTGGCCGGCGAGTGCGGCCGCGGCGACGGCGCCGTTGATGCCGCCTCCGACGACGAGCACGTCGACATCGGCGTCCGACAGGCGTTCCAGATGGCGTTCGCGTGAGCTCACGTTCCCAAGGCTACGCCGCGACCGGGGGGTGGGGGAGACCGAATCGGCCTGATGTGACCTGCCCTCCCGGCCCCCGATGGGGTGGGCCGGACGGCCCAAATCCGCGGGGACGAATTGCTGAACCCTCCCCACTCACTACAGAAATCGGCCCGCCGATTCGAGAACTGCGAGGTGGCCCCCGCGCTGTCACCAGTGGCGCGGGGTCTGCACAACCACCACCACGTGCAACCTCGTCAGAGCAAGTAGGAACAGATGTCCACACGAGCCCGACAGAAGAAGAGCGTTCGAGCCCTTCTTTCTCTCTCGTTGATGTTCACGGTGATCGCCACCGTCCCGACCATCAACTCCGCCATCGCCCAGGCGGACGGCACCGTCACCGGTCGTCTCTGGGTCGATCTCGACAGTGACAGCATCGACGACGCCGACCTCAGCGTCATCGCCCCGTTCGGTGAGGTCGACGGCTTCGGGTTGGAGCCCGGCGCCGAAGGCGTGAACATCCGCCTCCTCACCGAGGCCGGCGACGAGGTGGCCACCGCCACCTCCAACGCCGACGGCTCCTACGCCTTCCCCACCCAGGCGGACGGCGCCTATGAGCTCGAGTTCGAGGCGCCCGTCGGGTTCGACTTCTCCTCGACCGTGCCCGAGGCCGACCACAGCGCCACCTCCGACCCGGCCCCGCTGCCGGGCTTCTCGCAGTTCGCCCGCATGCCCGTGACGATCGACGGGGCCGACGTGGTGGTCGGTTCGGTGGGCCTGCGTCCCACCGCTGCGCTGGACATCTCCTGGGTCGACGTCGACCCCGAGGCCGACGGTGTGCAGGCGATCGCCACCGGTACCGAGCCCTTCACCTCCTGCGCCGACGGCGTCGCCGCCGCCGGTGAGGACTGCAGCCCCAACGACAACGTCGTCCGCACGAACGACATCACCTCCTTCACCGTCTCGGTGTCCGGCGACAACATCGATCCGTCGCTCGACCCGCTGCCCGAGGTGATCCTCGAGCAGCACATCACGCCGGTCGACGGCGCCGTCATCGCCTTCGACGTCGACTCCGTCCTCGGTGTCCCGCCGGGCTGCGCCACCGAGGGTGTCACCAAGCCCTCCTCGGTGACCGTGCACCCCGACGGCTCCTCCACCCTCGTCTGCAACATCGGCGACTTCGACACCGCCGAGGTCAACTTCCTCACGACCAACGTGATCGTCTCGGGCGACTCGCCCCCCGGGTCGAGCTTCACCTTCGCCGCCCGCGGCTTCGCCGGACTCTCGAACGCCGTCGCCTCGCCGGTGCTCGACGCTCCCGCCGTGATCGTGTCGGCGTCGCCCCGCTTCGACCTCACGATGAACCGTGACGAGTCGAACACCCGCAACCGGGTGTTCGAGCAGGCCAAGCTCGAAGAGGGCATCAACCCGATCACGGGCGAGCCCGAGCTCGGCAAGGTCTTCTACTACGACGTCAGCCTCCTCGCCGAGGGCGACGGTGTGGGCACCTCGGCCCTCGGTGACGAGTTCAGCTTCACCAACGTGACCGACCCGATCCTCGCCCAGTACGGCGCCGCCCTGCGTTCCTGCAGCGCCGGTCCGTTCAACGAAGACGGCGCCGCCTCCCTGCCCGGCAACGGCCAGGGTGCTCCCTACGCCGACGACGAGGTCGCCGACAACGGCACCTGGACCTGCACCTACAACAACGACACCCGCGCCATCGACGTGGTCGTGACCGGTGCCGACACCTCCGCCAAGCACCTCCCCACCAAGGGCGCCGACGGCACGCCGCTGCCCGAGCTCGACGTGGTGCTCACCGGCAACATCAAGGTCTGGTACCCGCTGTCCGCCTTCATGCGGACCGCCGACCCCGACTGGCAGCTCGACGACCCGATCATCCCGGGCTCGTACCCCATCTACAACTGTGTCGGTGACTTCGACCCCGACTCCGGCCTCGGCGCCGGGTCGAACTACGGCGACGGCTTCGAGCCCGGCTACGGCGAGGTCGACTACGACCCCGAACCGACCGGCAACAACTGCCGCTTCCACAACTTCCAGATCGCCGAGCCCGGCTCGTTCTTCCTCCGCTACGGCGGCAACGACCGTCTCGACCTCGGCTACGACGCCGAGCTGTGGCCCTGCGTGGGTGACCCCGACGAGGGCATCGTCCCCCGCCAGACCCAGTGCGACTCCGGCGACGGCCCCGTGGCCGGCGGCCAGAACTACTACATCGAGATCGCCGGCCGGAACCAGGAAGGCGTGCTCGCCGTCAAGGACCAGTGGCTCTGCGGTGTGATCGACAACTCGATCGCCACCATCCGCCCGGTCGCCGGCGGCTCGGCAGAGGGTTCCTACGGCTTCGCCCAGTACCGCTCGCTCGCCATCGGCTACGAGCCGGCCGACACCTCCGAGTGGATCACCGAGTTCGCCCGGTTCACCGTCAGCGCCGGTCAGACCACCTGGCTCGTCGACCACGACGTGACCGGCTCGATCGACGCCAACGGTCTGCGCACCGTCGACATGGGCCAGATGCCGGCGGCCGCCGCCGACTGCGGCCAGGCCCGCACCGCCTCGGGTGAGCTCGAGTGGACCACCGACATCGTCGGTGCCGAGTGGGACCCCAACTCGGTCGTGCTCGTCCGCACCCGCCCCGCCGACGAGACCGTCGAGCTCGGAGCCGGTGAGGACCTCATCCTCTACATCCCCATGCAGGCCCACACCGTGTACCACGGTGACGCCGGCCAGCCCGACGCCGGCGAGTTCGTCCAGCCGGGGGCCATCGTGCCCGTCATCGGCAACTACCGCGCCTTCGGCGAGTTCGGTGTGCCCGGCTACGACCCCAACGGTCACACCGGCACCGGCGACGAGCCGACCGTCCGCTTCGGCGACCGTCTCGTGTTCGAGCAGGTCCGCCTCTCGGTCGACATGCAGGCCATCCGCGAGACCTCCTCGCCCGGCGACGACGACCTCGTCGCCGTGCCGGCCGGCTCCATCGTCCGCTGGACCGTGCACCCCTCGGTGACCGACGCCGCCGGTGAAGGTGTCGCCGTCAACGTCGTCGTCGAGGCCGTGCTCCCCGAGTGGGCCGTCTTCGACGCCTCCTGCACCCCGGCCGCTCCGGCCGGTGTGGGTGGTCCGCTGGTTGTCCCGAACGAGGACACCGGCGAGACCAGCCTGACCTGGTTCTTCGGCGACCGCGGCGCCAACGTCGCCCTGCCGGTGCTCGAGGTCTGCGCCATCGCCGACCCGTTCTCCCCGGCCCCGCTCGACCTCGTCGGCAACGCCGAGGTGGACGCCGACAACACCAGCTCCGGTCTCGACCTGCGCACCGACACCCGCACGGTGCGTGTCACCCAGACCGGTGGCGTCGCCGTGTTCAAGTCGGTCGACCAGGCCTACGACTTCCCGGGCGACGATCAGATCTGGTCGCTCCGCTGGGGCAACCTGTCGCAGCGTGTGGTGGTCTCGCCCGTCGACATCATCGACGTGCTGCCGTACAACGGCGACGGCGTCACCGCCCTCTCCGGCCGTGAGTTCGCCGAGTCGGACTACACCGGTGAGCTCGTGCTCGCCGCCGTCCCGGCCGTGCCGTTCGTCCAGTCGATCGGTGGCGGCCCCGCCACGCCGGACGTGGGCACCTGGTTCGTGACCGGCGCCGACCCGGCGACCGTCTCCCACGACCCGCTGGCCGCCAGCAATGACCTCGTCGCCAACACCGCCGGCTGGTGTGACATCGACGAGCTGATCGAGTGCGGGCTGAACCTCACCGACGTCACCGCCATCCGGTGGGTGTCGGAGCGGAACCTCTCGCCCCGCACCGTCGTCCAGGCCGACGTCGTGCTCGTCGCCGGCCCCGGCTCGACCAACGCCGCCGGTGATCAGTACGTCAACCGCTTCACCGCCTACACCGAGACCTTCCCGACCCTGTCGGTCCGCTCGAACGAGCCCTGGGTCCAGGTCGTGGCGTTCAGCCTCGGCGACCGCATCTTCGGTGACACCAACAACAACGGCACCTTCGACGAGGGCATCGACCTCAACATCGGCGCCGGCGTGAAGGTGGAGCTCTACGACCGCTTCGACCAGTTCGTGGCGGCCACCGAGACCGACGAGGACGGCCGCTGGCTGTTCACCGAACTCGATCCGGGTTCGTACTACGTCGTGATCCCCGACGACGTCTTCGCCTCGGGCTCACTCGAGGGTTGGTCGCCGGCCGATGCCGGCTTCCACGCCGACCCCAACGCCGACGATGACGACGACGTCGATCACCACGCCCTCGCCGATCCCCGGCGCCCGGGTGCGGTCCGCTCGTCCGGACTCATCGTCCTCTCGGCCCAGCGGGACTCCGCCGGCCTCATCATCGGCGACGAGCCGATGGGTGACGGCACCGGTCTCGAGGATCCGACCTCCCGTGACGACCTCACCAACATGGGCCTCGACCTGGCGCTGACGCCGCGGATCGAGATCGACATCGAGGCCGCCATCAACGCCGAGGACCGCCTCGACCCGTCGACCAACGAGGACGCCGACGAGGCTCCTGGTCGCCGTGTCGCCGCCGACACCGACCAGCGCTTCAGCTACCTCGTGTCGAACCCCGGCATGATCGGGCTGATCGACGTGGCCGTCGCCGACGACAACGGCACGCCGACCTCGTCCGACGACTGGGAAGCCGAGCCGGTGATCCGTGAGGGCACCAACCTCGGCGACCGCGACCGTGACGGTGTGCTCGACCCGGGTGAGACCTGGCTGTTCGTGCCGCCGGCCTCGGCCGACGTCCGCCCGTCCGCCGGTGCCTACGTCAACACCGCCATCACCAAGGCCCGCCCCGAGTCCGGTGGCGACGCCGCGGTGACCGATTCGGACCTCACCGCCTACACCGCGGTGGCCCCCGCCTCCATCAACATCGAGATGGCCACCATCCCGGCCGTCCCCGCAGCGCCCACCGCGCTCGAGGACGCCGACCGGGCGCCGGGCCGCACCGTGCTCGAGGGCACCGAGATCTGGTGGAGCTACATCGTCGAGACCAAGGACGAGGCCGGCCTGACCGACGTCGTCGTGGTCGACGACTCGGGCACCTCGTCCGAGCGTGACGACTTCAAGGCCGAGCCCGTGGCGAACGACGACGGCATCAACGTCGGCGACCTCGACCGGGACCGTGTCCTCGACGCCGGTGAGCGTTGGCTCTTCGTGAGCCCCGACGAGCAGCGGATCAAGGCCGAGGGCCTCTACGCCGGGACCGCCACGGTGTTCGCCCAGAGCGCGTCGATCGTCGACGCCGAGGGCTCGATCGTGGCCGGCCCGCAGGTGTCCGACACCGACTCGAGCCACCACAACGCCGGCTCGGCCGGGATCGGCCTCGAGTCCTACCTCGTGGGCACCCAGGTCGAGACCCCGCAGGACGCCGATGACGCTCCGGGTCCGGAGTTCACCGCCGGTGTCGAGGTCGGCTGGCGCTACGTCGTCACCAACCCCGGCAACATGCCGCTCGCCGATGTGACCGTCGTGTCCGACAACGGCACGCCCGATGACGGCACCGACGACGTGACCATGAGCGGCGCCCCCACCACCGGCGACAGCGACCGCGACGGTCTGCTCGACCCGGGTGAGCAGTGGGTCTACGGCCGCTCGGGTACCCCCGAGGAGTCGGGCGAGTTCGCCGAGCAGGCCCGGGTGAAGGCCCGTGCCGTGGTGACCATCGCGATCGGCTCGCAGCCGGTGCCGACCCCCACCGACTCCGACGCCACCAACTTCACCATCGCCGAGCCCGAGGCTCCGAAGGGTGACATCACGGTCGTCAAGGACGTCTGCATCTCCACGAAGAACAAGGAGTGCGAGGTCGACAACGACGCCCACTGGACCCAGTCGGTGACCCGTGCATCGGGCGAGAAGGCCCTCTGGCGCATCACCGTCACCAACACCGGTGAGACCGACCTGCGCCAGGTCCGCATCACCGACGACGAGGTCCGCTCCTGCAGCCGGGTGGTCAACCACCTCGAGCAGGGCGACTCCGAGTCGTGGCGCTGCGTGAGCGGCAACGTGAAGGAATCGCTCGTGAACACCGTCGTGGTGAACGCGCTGCCGGAGTGCGAGGCCGAGGACTTCTTCGGTGTCGGCAACTTCAACGGCAACGACGGCCCGGCCATCGCCGACCGCCCCGGCAACAACCGGGACGAGGTCGCCGACGTCGAGCAGAAGAGCGAGACCCCGGTCATCGAAGGCGTCGACGCCGAGGCCATCGAGGCCCAGGCCAAGCCGTACTCCGAGCGGGAGCCGGTGAAGATCACGAGCGTCGTGATGACCCACGGCGGCGACACCATCACCCAGACCAGCTCGCAGAGCCGTGTGCTGAACCGTGATGCGCAGCCGGTCGAGATGGTCTCGATCACGATCGACGACAATGGCATCGAGATGACCCTGGATGCGTCCGAGGTCGTGGGTGCCGACGTGAGCAACATCCAGTTCCCCGACGGTCTCCGTGGTGTGCGCACCCTGGAGAACGGCGACCGCACCGAGGTCGGCTCCGCCGGCTTCGAGACGGCCGTGGAACGAGTGCTCACGAGCACCGACATCCGTGACTACCTCGCCTACGACGGGCTGAGCCCCAAGGCCACCAACTGGGCCGAGGACTTCGACTTCGTGTTCGAGCAGCCGATGCGCAACGACGACTACATGATCGTGTTCGAGCGCAACGGCAACACCTTCTTCGAGCTCACACCGCTCGACGCCGACGGCAACAAGATCGCCGACGCCGCTCCGGTGAAGTTCGACAAGCCGTACGCCTGGAACACGGGCTACTCGCCGTCGGATCTCGGCTCGCAGCCGATGTGGTTCACGGTGGTGGACATCGAAGCCTTCGGCGTCGACACCTCCGAGACGCCCATCTGGGGCTTCCAGATCAACAACGACGGCCAGGCCGACGTCAAGTTCTTCACCTTCGAGGGCGACCTCGTGGACGACGACGACGAGGACGAGGGCATCGGTGACGACGACGACATCGATCTCGACCCGGGCGACGACGATGACGACGACGATGACAACGGCGCCTGTGACCCGGTCCGGGCCACCGACACCGCCGAGGTCGTCGTGAGTGGCACGGCGCTGCCGGGCGGCAACGGCAACGGTGCCGGCCTCGCCTTCATCGACAACGGCAACGGCAATGGGAACGGCAACAACGGCAACGGCAACGGCAATGGCAACAACGGGAACGGCAACGGCAACGGCAGCGGCTCGCTGCCCAGCCCGACCAACCCGGCCGCCGTCGCCGGTGGTGCCGCCGTGGCCTGTGCCGGTGCAGCCGCCGCAGCCGCCGGTGGCGGCTCCGGTGCCGCCTCCTCGGGTGCCAACGGTGTCCGCCGGGTCGGCCGTGAGTGCGTGCGTGGCGGCCGTCGTGCCGCCGACGCCTGCCGCCGTGGCGGCCAGCGTTGCGTGCGTGCCTGTGGTGAGAACGGCCAGCGTGCCGCCGAGGCGTGCCGCAAGGGCGGGGAGCGCTGCGTGCGTGCCTGCCGCCAGGGCGGCGAGCGTGTCGTGCGCACCTCGGCTCGTGTGGCCAAGAGCTGCATGAAGTTCTTCCGCTGATCGGCCCCCTCGACCGGTTCGCCGGGGCCCCACCATCCGATCCCGGGTGGTGGGGCCCCGGCGCGTCTGGCAGGCTTCGCCCGTGACGCCGAGGGGTGTCGCCGAGACGTCGAGGAGGCCCGGCATGGGCGAGTTCGTGAACCTGCTGGAGACCGAGGTGGAGGGGGTCGGTCTGGTCCGTCTCGACCGCCCCAAGGTCAACGCCCTCAACACCCAGGTGGGTCTCGAGTTCGTCGAGGTCGCGAAGGAGCTCGAGCAGCGCGCCGACATCCGCGCCGTGGTGATCTGGGGCGGTCCCCGCGTGTTCGCCGCCGGCGCCGACATCACCGAATTCCCCGTCGACGGCCCCGACCGGGACCCGACCGGCATGGTCGACCCCCTCATCGAGGCCAACGACCGCATCGAGTCGCTGCCCCAGATCACGGTCTGCGCGGTGAACGGCTACGCCCTCGGTGGCGGCTGTGAGCTGTCGATGTCGACCGACTTCCGGGTCGCCGGTGAGGGGGCCGTGTTCGGCCAGCCCGAGATCCTGCTCGGCATCATCCCCGGTGCGGGGGGCACCCAGCGCCTGCCCCGCCTCGTCGGGGTCACCAAGGCCAAGGAGATCATCTATTCCGGGCGCATGGTGAAGTCCGCCGAGGCCCTCGAGATCGGGCTCGTGTCGAAGGTCGTGCCCGACGACGACGTGTTCGCCGAAGCGCTCGCCATGGTGGCGCCCTACGCCAGGGGTGCGGCCGCGCTGCGCAACGCGAAGAAGGCGATCATGGACGGCATGCACCTGCCGGTGCAGGAGGCCGTCCAGGTCGAGCGGCGCGAGTTCGTCGACTGCTTCACCACCGACGATCAGGTGATCGGTGTGCAGAGCTTCCTCGAGAACGGCCCGGGCAAGGCCGAGTTCACCGGCCGCTGACCAGGCCGCCGACCTGGGAGAACGTCCCGGGTCCGGACATTCCCGCAAATTCCGATCGCTGAAGTCGGGATTTGCGCCCTAGGGTCGAGGGCATCCATTCGGGTGCCCTCGTGACTCCTTCGTCGGCACCCCCTACCGGACGGAGTACCGACCATGGCCAGCAACGAACTCGGCGGCAACTGGGGTTTCGAGACCCGACAGATCCACGCCGGACAGGAGCCCGACCCCACCACCGGGGCCCGGGCCGTACCGATCTACCAGACCACCGCCTACCAGTTCCGTGACGCCGCCCACGCGGCGAATCTGTTCGCCCTCGGCGAGCCGGGCAACATCTACACCCGGATCATGAACCCGACCCAGGGCGTGCTCGAGACCCGGATCGCGGCCCTCGAGAACGGTCTGTCGTCGACCGCCGCCGGCGTCCCCGGCGCCCTCGCCGTCTCGTCCGGGCAGGCCGCCGAGACGCTGGCGATCCTGAACATCGCCGAGGCCGGTGACCACATCGTGGCCGGCGCGGCGCTCTACGGCGGCTCCTACAACCTCCTGCACTACACGCTGCCGAAGTTCGGGATCACGACGACGTTCGTCGACGACACCGACGACCTCGACGCCTGGCGGGCCGCCGTCCAGCCGAACACGAAGCTCTTCTACGGCGAGTCGATCGGCAACCCGAAGAACAACGTGTTCGACATCGAGGGTGTGGCGTCGGTCGCCCACGACGCCGGCGTGCCGCTCGTGATCGACAACACGGTCGCCTCGCCGTACCTGATCCGCCCGCTCGACTGGGGTGCCGACATCGTCGTGCACTCCGCCACGAAGTTCCTCGGCGGGCACGGCACCTCGATCGCGGGTGCCATCGTCGACGGTGGCTCGTTCGAGTTCTCCGACGCCGAGAAGTACCCGAACTTCAACGAGCCCGACCCGAGCTACCACGGCCTGACCTACTGGCCGATGCTCGGCGCCGGCAGCTACATCGCCAAGGCGCGTGTGCAGTTGCTGCGTGACCTCGGTCCGGCGGTGAGCCCGTTCAACGCCTTCCAGGTGATCCAGGGCCTCGAGACGCTGTCGCTGCGGATGGAGCGTCACGTCGAGAACGCCCAGCAGGTCGCCGAGTGGTTGGCCGCACGTGACGAGGTCGAGTCGGTGAACTACGCCGGCCTCGAGTCCTCGCCGTGGCATCAGGCCGGGCTCAAGTACACGCAGGGTCGCGGCTTCGGCTCGGTGCCGTCGTTCGTGATCAAGGGTGGTCGCGAAGCGGGTCAGGCGTTCGTGTCGGGCCTCGAGCTGCACAGCCACGTCGCCAACATCGGCGATGTCCGGTCGCTCGTGATCCACCCCGGATCGACCACGCACTCCCAGCTCAGCGAGGACGAGCAGCTCTCCACCGGCGTGCATCCGGGCCTCGTGCGACTGTCGGTCGGACTCGAGTCGATCGACGACATCCTCGCCGATCTGGAGCAGGGCTTCCGGGCCGCCAAAGAGGTGCTCTGAGCCTCGCTGCGGCGGGTCGACCTGCCCGCGTCGGTGGCAAACGTCGCCGTCGCTGATTGACTCGTCGGTCGGCCCTCGGGCCAGACGATCGGTCCCGGAACGGGATTCGAAGGGGGAACAGATCCCGCCGTCACCTCATCGAGGTGGCGGCGGGATCTGTCGCGTCCGGGCCCGAT
>JAHDBV010000085.1:0-1487 GCA_020630195.1 Acidimicrobiales bacterium | reverse complement strand
CCCGCGGGCGTGAGGTGCAGTCGTTGCGGAGAGCCGTCGCGTCGCAGCAGGCCGCGTGCTTCGAGGTCGAGTTTCACCGTGGTCGTGTACCACCCGGGCGAGGCCGTCTCCCAGAGGTTCGCGTCGGTTCGCGCCTCGACCTCGGCGCGGAGGTCGCCGAAGCGCAGCCCGTCGTGCTCGGCCAGGGCGTCGAGGATCGCCCGGCGCACGGGGTGGTACATCGAGGCCGCGATGGTGCCGTCGGTGCGTCCGGTGTTGGGGTTGTTCATCGTGATGCGCTCGGACACGGGATGGCTCCTCGGGGGTTCGGAACGAGTCGGTCGGGGGTGGGGCGGCGGCCGCCGAACGGCCGATGTTATTCCCAATGGGAAGAACGTAGACCTTCCCAGGGGGAAGAAGCAAGAGGCTGTGGCACGATGGCGTCGTGCCCGCCACCGCCGACGGCTTCCTGCCGACCTCGAGCTACGTGATCCTCGGGTTGTTGTCGTTCGGGACCCGCCTCACCGGCTACGAGCTCCGGCAGTGGGCGGAGGGGTCGGTCCGGTTCTTCTGGGCGTCGCCGTCGATGAGTCAGATCTATCGCGAGCTCGAGAAGCTCGAGGCCGCCGGTCTGGTCGACGCGGTCGACGAATCCGGGGATGCCGAGCGGGCCCGCACCACCCACGGCATCACCGTCGCCGGGCGGGACGAGCTCCGGCGCTGGGTGGAGGACGCCCCCTACGAGCCGCCGATGATCCGCCACCCCGCGGCGTTCCGTCTGTTCTGTGCCCACGGCGCCGACCCGGCGAAGGTCCGGGCGATGCTCGAGGAACACCGCGACTGGGCGGCCTCGTTGCTCGCCGATCTCGCGGAGGTCGAAGCCGACCTGCTGGGCGACGAACGGTTCGAGGCCCCGGCCCGGGTCGCCACCTGGGGGCTCCGGTTCTTCGGCGCGGAGCGTCGGGCCATCGGGCAGGCCATCGCCGATCTCGCCGATCCGGACCCACCCACTCCCGAGGTCTGAGCACCGGCGTGGGAACGCCCCCCGCTCGTGTCACACTCGGACCTCCCCGATCGCTCTGTGAGGAGATCACCCATGGCCGCATGCCCCCCGGTGGACGGTTCCGCCGAACGCCAGACCAAGTTCGATGCCGAGTTCGAGATGTGCATCGACCCCTCGAAGCGCTACACCGCCGAGATGGTGACCTCGATGGGCACGATGGTCATCGCCCTCGACCCCGTCCGCGCCCCGCGCACCGTCAACAACTTCGTGTGCCTGGCTCGCTACAAGTACTACGACGGCATCATCTTCCACCGGGTCATCCAGGGCTTCGTCGCCCAGGGCGGCGACCCCGAGGGCACCGGCCGTGGTGGCCCCGGCTACCGCTTCGCCGACGAGCTCCCGAAGGCCGGCCAGTACCAGCTCGGTTCGGTGGCCATGGCCAACGCCGGCCCGAACACCAACGGCAGCCAGTTCTTCCTCATCTCCGGCCCGTCCGGTGTCGGCC
>JAHDBV010000084.1 GCA_020630195.1 Acidimicrobiales bacterium | reverse complement strand
GCGTCGGGCAGCCAGGTGTGGAAGGGGAACATCGGCACCTTGATGCCGAAGCCCAGGAACATGCCGCCGAACACCAGCACCTGCGAGGTGAGGGAGATGTCGGAGGCGGCCACCGCTTCGGCGAGGCCGACCATGTTGAAGGTCTCACCACCGGCGAGGAAGTACAGCGCCAGGAAGCTGACCAGCATGAGGGCCGAGCCGAACAGCGTGTAGAGGAAGAACTTGAGCGAGGCGTAGAGCCGGTCCTCGCCGCCCCACACACCGATCATGAAGAACATCGGCAGGAGCACGACCTCGAAGAACACGAAGAACAGCACGAGATCCTGGGCGACGAAGCTGCCGAGCATGCCGGTGTGGAGCACCAGGATCAGCATCAGGAACGTCTTCGGGTTGCCCGGGTTCGGGATGTGGTTCCACGAGTAGATGATGACGAGCGGCACCACGAGCAGCGTGAGGGCGATGAGCGGCAGTGACATGCCGTCGATCGCCACCGTGTAGCGGGCGTCGATGATCTCGATCCAGCGGGCGTCGACGGCGAACTGCAGGACGTCGGACCGGTCGTAGTCGAAGTCGGCCAGCAGCAGGATGCCGACGAGGGCCGTGGCGAGGGTCGTCAGGAGGGCGACCATCTTGTGGCTCTCCTCCTGCTCCTTCGGGATGAACGCCATGAGGGCGACCCCGACGAGCGGGAGGAAGACCATGAGGCTGATGCCCCAGTCGGTGAGGAACTCGGTCATGGTGGCTCAGATACTCCCGGGAATCACACGACGACGATGAACACGCCGGCCAGAACCGCGGCGGCGCCGAACATCAGGGTTGCGTACTGACGAATCTTGCCGGACTGGATGCCGCGCAGCACCTGGCCCGTGCCACTGGCGCTCAGGCCCGAGGCGTTGACGGCGCCGTCGATGGCACCTTGATCGATGAAGCGGTAGATGAAGCGACCCGAGGCGGCCGCCGACTTGCCGGCCGTGTTGACCGTGCCGTCGAGGACGTTCTGGTTGAACCAGTACGCCGCCTTCGCCAGCGGGCCCTTGGTGCCCCCGGCGATGATGTGGGTGTAGAGGTGGTCGAGGTAGTACTTCTCGACGAGGAACGTGTGCCCGGCCTTGAGCAGTCGGTTGTTGTCGATCCAGTGATCGGTGTAGCTCGTCGCCCGGGGATCGATGGCGTAGAGACGCCGGTAGTACATCCAGACCGCCGCGGCGGCGCCGCCCGCGAGCAACGTGGCGACGATGGCCAACGACAGGCTCGGTGAGGCGTGATCGATCGCCGGGAAGTGGGCGACCGAGGCCGGCTCGACCCAGTGCTCGAAGGCGAGTGCGGCGTCCTTCAGGCCGAAGAACTCGGCGAACGGCTTCGGCAGGTTGAGGAAGCCGACCACGGTGGCCATGCCGGCGAGGATGATGAGCGGCACCGTGATCCGGTTGCCGTTCTCATGCGGGTGGTGGTTGCCCCGGTACTCGCCGAAGAACACGAGCCACATGACCCGGGCCATGTAGCCGGCGGTCATGGCCGCGGTCAGCATGCCGAACCAGAACGGGATGTAGTAGGTCCCGTTGCCGCCCGTGCCCGGCCAGACACCCGCGCCGGCGAGGATCTCGTCCTTCGACCAGAACCCGGCGAACGGGAACGCACCGGCGAGCGCCAGCGAACCGATCGTGAAGGTGGCGAAGGTCTTCGGCATGATCTTGCGCAGACCACCCATCTCCCGCATGTCGAAGGAGTGGTGGTTGGCGTGTGACAGCGAACCGGCGCCGAGGAACAGGCAGGCCTTGAAGAAGGCGTGCGTGAAGAGGTGGAAGAAGCCGGCGGTGAAGGCGCCCACACCGAGGGCGAGCACCATGTAGCCGAGCTGCGACACCGTGGAGTAGGCGAGCACCTTCTTCACGTCGTTCTGCACGAAGGCCAGCGCCCCGCCGAACACACACGTGATGCCACCCATGAGCGCCATCAGGTTGATGGTCGAGCCGGAGATGGTGAGGCCGTCCCAGAAGACCGGGTAGAGGCGGCCGATCATGTACACCCCGGCGACCACCATCGTGGCCGCGTGGATGAGGGCCGAGACCGGGGTGGGGCCGGCCATGGCGTCGGGCAGCCAGGTGTGGAGGATGAACTGGCCCGACTTCGATGCCACCGCCGCCATCAGACAGCAGGAGGCGATCAGCAGGAGGTTGTGGTCGATCTCCCCGGCGACGGCCTTCGAGTTGATCTCGAGGATGTCGAAGGTGCCGCCCGCTCCGAAGAACAGGATGATCATGCCGACGAGCAGACCGATGTCGCCCACACGGTTGGTGAGGAACGCCTTCAGGGCCGCGTCGGAGTTGGGTTTGTGTTCCCACCAGTGGCCGATGAGTGCGAATGAACACACGCCCACCAGCTCCCAACCGACGATGAGCTGCAGCGTGTTGGTCGAGAAGACCATGAACAGCATCGAGGCGGTGAACAACGAGAGGAAGGCGAAGTAGTGCGTGTACCGGCTGTCGCCGGCCACGTAGTCGGTGGAGAAGACGTGCACCAGCAACGAGATGAACGTGACGACGAACAGCAGCATCACCGACTGGCCGTCGACCAGGGTGCCGACGCTGAACTCGACCTCGCCGTTCTCGAGCCAGACGCGTTCCTGGACGACGGGATTGACCGTGACCCGGGCCTTCTCGCCCTCTTCGACGATGGGCAGGAGCGGCGCGGCGGTCTCGCCGGCACCGAGCACGGTGAGCGCCTTGTCGCCGCCGTCGTCGACGACCACGGCGGCGGCCTTCTCGCCCTTGTCGCCGTTGAGCACCTGCTGGGTGTCGATGATCCAACTGAACGAGGTGGCGATGGCGAACAGGAAGCACAACGAGATGGCGGTGATGCCGATCTCGGCGCCCTGGTACTTCATCCGCTTGCCGAAGAACAGGATGAGCAGGAACGACACGGCCATCGTGGCCGGGACCAGGAAGACCCAGTCGTAGAGCACGTTGCTCTTGATGACCGGGTCGGCGATCTCGGCCGAGACGCCGAGCAGGGAGGTGGAGTTGAACACGGTGATCCTCCCCGATCAGCCCTTGAGGAGATCGGCTTCGGCCACGTCGATGCTGCGGCGGTTGCGATAGATCAGCAGCACGATGGCGAGCCCGACCCCCACCTCGGCGGCGGCGACGGCGATGATGAACAGGGCGAAGACCTGGCCGGCCACGTCACCGTTGTAGGTGCCGAAAGCGACGAGGTTGATGTTGACCGAGTTGAGGATCAGCTCGATCGACATGAGCACCAACACACCGTTGCGGCGTGAGAGGACGCCGTAGACGCCGATGGCGAACAGGACGGCGGCGAGCAGCAGGAACTCGTTGAGCAGCATCCGTCTCCTCCTCAGTCCCGGCGGGCCACGACGATGGCACCGATGAGTGCGGCCAACAGCAGCACCGAGATCGCCTCGAACGGGACGATATAGGTGGAGAAGATCTCGTCGGACACCTCGGCCGTCTGCTGCGGCACGATGTTCTCCGGGAGCCGCTCGTCACCGAAGTGATCCACGAGGGCGAAGCTCATGATCCCCAGCAGGAACAGTGCCACCAGGGCGCCGATCCAGCGCTGTTCGTGGTCGAGACCTTCTTCGGCGCCGATCTGGGCCCGGGTGAGCATCACACCGAACAGCATCAGCACCATCACGGCGCCGATGTAGACGAGCACCTGGGTGGCGGCGACGAACTCGGCGGCGAGCAGCACGTAGAGCGCGGCCACCGAGGCGAGCACCAGCACGAGGTAGAGCGCCGCGTGCACCACGTTGGAGGTGGTGACGAGCTTCAGCGCCGAGAGCACCGAGATCGTGGCGATGATGCCGAAGGCGATCTGCTGCGGCAGGAACTGCGGCGTGTCGACGGCCAGGGTCAGGAGCAGGCTCACCGGGGAACCTTCTTTCCCTTGACCTCGGCGCCGGCTTCGTAGCCCTCGAAGTCGGGCACGGTCTCCATCCACTTCCCGAGGCGGGTCTTGTCGTGGAGGAGGTCGGCGATCTTCTCCTCGGAGTACTCGTACTCCGGGGTCCAGAACAGCGCCTCGAAGGGGCAGACCTCGACGCAGATCCCGCAGTACATGCAGAGCGAGTAGTCGATGTCGAACCGGTCGAGCTTGTTGACCGAGCGGGGCTTGCCACCGGCACGCCGGGGCGGGGCGAGGGTCTTGTGGCCCTCGATGTAGATGCACCAGTCCGGGCACTCACGGGCGCAGAGCATGCACGAGGTGCAGTTCTCCTCGTGAAGTGCGATCACGCCGCGGGCCCGGGGGGCCGGGTCCTCCTTGACGTGCGGGTACTGCACGGTGTTCGACCCGTTCTTGATGGTGTTCACCATCGTGCCGAACGTGACACCGAGACCCTTCAACATGCCGGGAACCTGAGGCATCAGAACACCACCTTCAGCACGCCCGTCACGAAGATGTTGACGAGCGAGATCGGAATCAGGATCTTCCAGGCGAAACGCTGGAGCTGATCCTCACGGAATCGGGGGTAGCTGAACCGGGCCCAGTAGACGAGGAACGTCACGAGCAACATCTTGGTCAGCATCACGATCGGGCCGAGCACGTTGAAGATCGCGTCGTCGTATTCGATCCCGAAGATGTCGGTGATGAACGGCGGCACGGTCCAGCCACCGAGGAACAGCACCGAGGCGAAGAAGGCGAAGATGTTCGCGGTGGCGAACTCACCGATGAAGAACAGCAGGAACCGCATGCCCGAGTACTCGGTGAGGTAACCGGTCACGAGCTCCGACTCGGCGATCGGCATGTCGAACGGGGTCATCGAGAGCTCGGCCTGCACCGCGATCATGAAGATCGCGAAGCCGACGAACTGGGTGATGATGAACGGGTTGCCGAGCCCGCCGAAGCCGAAGATCTCACCCTCGGCCTGGGCACTCACGATGCCCTGCATCGACAGGGTGCCGGCCTGGATCACCACACCGACCACGGCGAGCACCATCGGGAGCTCGTAGGCGATGAGCTGACCGGCGGCTCGCAGACCACCCAGCAGGGAGTACTTGTTGGCCGAACCCCAGCCCGCCATGAGGATGCCGAGCACCGACACCGAGCTCACGGCCAGGGCGAAGAACACACCCACGTCGAGGTCGACGAAGTAGGCGTCGGGGCCGAAGGGCACGACGAGCACCAGCAGGAACGTCGACAGCAGCACCACGTAGGGAGCCAGGGCGAAGACGAGCTTGTCGGCCTTGCGGGGGAAGATGTCTTCCTTCTGGAGCCACTTGCCGACCTCGGCGAGCAGCTGCATCGAGCCGTAGGGGCCGGCCTCCATGGGGCCGAGCCGGCTCTGCATGAACGACATCATCTTGAACAGGTACAGGTAGACCGCACCGCCGGCCGGGATCAGCACCGCCACGAGGGCGAACACGAGCCGGATGCTCGTGGACTGCCAATAGGCCAACTCGACGGACATCAGAGAGGTGCTCACCGGTCGATGTCTCCGAGGATGAAGTAGAGCGAGGCCAGGATCGTGATCACGTCGGGCACGTAGACGCCCTTCAGCAACCACGGGGTGATCGACATGTTCGAGAAGCTGGCCGAACGGATCTTGACCCGGAACGGCTCGAGCTCACCCTGCGACACGACGTAGTAGCTCATCATGCCGAGCGGGTTCTCGGTGGCGACGTAGGCCTCACCCTCGGGCACCTTGATGATGCGGGGGACCTTCGCCATGATCGGGCCGCTCGGGATCGTGTCGAGCAGCTGCTCCACGATGTTGCAGCTCTCGCGCACTTCCTGCAGCCGCAGCCAGCAGCGGGCGAACGAATCGCCGTCCGGGTGGGTCCAGACCTTCCAGTCGACCTGGTCGTACGGGAGGCCCACCGGCTCGTCGCGGCGGAGGTCCCAGTCGACACCGGAGGCCCGGATGTTGGCGCCGGTCAGCCCGTAGGCCAGGCCGACGTCTGCCGGGATCACACCCACGCCACGGGTCCGGGACTGGAAGATCTCGTTGCCCATGAGCAGATCTTCGAGCGTGTTGCAGAACTCGCGGATCTTGTCGAGCGACGCCTTGGTCTCGGCGATCCAGCCGGCCGGGAGATCGTCCTTCAGGCCACCGATGCGGTCGAAGTTGGGATGGAAGCGGCCACCGGTGGCGGCTTCGATCTGGTTGAGCACGTACTCACGGTCTCGGAAGGCCAGGAAGACCGGCGTGATGGCGCCGAGCTGCACGCCGAGATCGCCGAGGAACAGCGTCACGTTGGCGATGCGGCCGAGCTCGTGGAAGATCGTGCGGATCCACTGGGCCCGCGGCGGGGCCTCGATGCCCATCAGGCGCTCGCAGGCGAGGATGAAGGGCACCTCGTTGGCGAACGAACCGAGCCAGTCGATCCGGTTCACGAGGGTGGTCACCTGCGGATAGGTCCGCACCTCGGCGAGCTTCTCGTACCCGCGGTGCATGTAGCCCATGACCGGGTCGGCCTCGATGACCTGCTCACCGTCGAGACGCACGACGATGCGCAGCGTGCCGTGCGTGGCCGGGTGCTGTGGACCGATGTTGAGGGTCATGCCCTCGGCCTCGAGCTCCAGGTTGACCCGGGCATCAGCGGCCTGGTTGGCGATGTACGCCATCTGGCGGCGGTCGGAGATGGCGGTCATGCGTCGCCTCCGGTCTCGTTCTCGGGCATGGGTTCGACGTCCACGATGCCGGGCCACGGCTTCACGAGTCGGCTCAGCAGGGGGAAGTCCTTGCGCATCGGATTCCCCTCGAAATCACCGGGGAGGTAGAGGTTGCGGAGGCCCGGGTGGCCGGCGTAGTTCACGCCGAACATCTCCCACGCCTCACGCTCGTGCCAGTCGGCGCCGGCATAGGTCGAGACCCAGGAATCGACGGTCATGGTGTCGTCCGGGACGTCGGCCTTGAGCGTGACACCGAGCTGGGTGCCGAGGTTGTGGACGCGACCGATGACCTGGAAGCGGGTGTCGCCGCCGGTCACGCCGTGTTGCATCTCGGGCACCTCGGCGAGCGGCGAATCGGGTGCGTCGTCGACCGAGGCCGTCTGGGACCGGCCCCACGGCGACGGCTTCCAGTCGATCACGGAGGACCAGGAGAAGAAGCGGAACCGCTGGCGCTCGCGCAGGTACTCCGCCGTCGTGCCCCACGCGTCGGAGGCGACGCGGACCCAGAGGTCCTGGCCGGGCACGAGATGATCGGCGACCACGGCCTCGCCGAGTTCGCCACGGATGGCGTCGAGCAGGGCCTGACGGCCTTCGTCGACGACGACCTCTTCGGTGGTGTCGGTGTCAGCTGACGACAAGGGGATCACCCTTCCACTTCTCGGCCATGTCCTCGTGCTGGATCTTCTCCTGCAGGAGGACGATGCCTTCCAGCAGGGCTTCCGGACGAGGCGGGCAACCCGGGACGTAGACATCGACCGGGATGATCTGGTCGACGCCCTTGGTGACGGAGTAGCTGTCCCAATACGGACCGCCGCAGTTGGCGCAGGAGCCCATCGAGATCACGTACTTGGGCTCGGGCATCTGCTCGTAGAGCCGGCGGATGGCGGGGGCCATCTTGTCGGTCACGGTGCCGGAGACACAGACGAGGTCGGCCTGACGAGCCGAGGCCGGCAGCGGGATCACACCGAGGCGCATGACGTCGTAGCGGGGCGAGCCGAAGGCGGCACCCATCTCGATCGCGCAGCAAGCGAGGCCCCACTGGTACACCCAGAGGCTGTACTTGCGTGCGGTGTTCAGCAGTGTGGTGATGGATTGGGGCATCTTGCCCGACTCGACCAGACCCATGACGTTCCGTCCCGACTTCGTTCCGACTCAGACCCAGCGCAGCACGCCCTTGCGCCAGGCATAGCCCAACCCAAGAGCGAGAATGAAGATGAAGATGGTCATCTCGACCAGCCCGAACATGCCGTACTCCTCCAGGCGAGTCGCCCAGGGGAAGATGAACACGGCTTCGACGTCGAACATGACGAAGAGCAGGGCGAAGATGTAGTACCGGATCTGGCTCTGCGACCATCCACCGTCGACCGGATCGACGCCGGACTCGTAGGCCGTGACCTTCGCGGGAGTCGGACGGTCCGGACGAACGAGGCTGGCCAGACCGATGAAGGCACCGACGACCACGAACGCCAGGACCCCGAACAACACGACGATGAGGTAGTCGCGCAGGAAGTCGGAGTACACGGGGGGCGAGGCTACCGGAGTGGCGGCCACCTACCCAAGCTGTGTGGGCAGGCGATGGTCCCGTTGTCGACGGGTGGCAACCCGTCGGGATCAGTCGGGGTCGACGACCGGCGCCAACACCAGTGCCCCGAGGGGCGGGAGCTGGAGCGAGAGCGCCTGCGCACGGCCGTGTGCGCCGGGCCCCGACGCGGCGATCGTGCCGCTCGATCCGGCGCCCGAACCACCGTGCACCGGGTCGTCGGAGTTGGCCACGACCTCCCAGTCGCCACCCTTCGGCACGCCGATGCGGTACCCCTCCTGCACCACCGGGGTGAAGTTCAACACCACGAGCACGGAGCGTTCCGCGTCCTCCGGCGCATCGGCGCCGAACGCGGCCGCGTCGGCATGACGCAGCCAGGCCAGCACCGAGTTGTCACCGTCGTCGAGCACCACCCACTCGAATCCCCACGACTCGTTGTCGCCGGTGTGCATCGCCGGCTCGTCGGCGTAGAGCCGGTTGAGCGTGGCGAGCCACGACGAGACGTCGCGGTGCGCACCGAGATCCATCTGGCTCCAGGCCAGGGGGTGATCGTGCGACCACTCCGGGCCCTGGCCGAACTCCGAGCCCATGAACAGCAGCTTCTTGCCGGTCTGGCACCACTGATCGGCGTAGAGGAGCTTCAGGTTGGCGAACTGCTGCCACTCGTCGCCGGGCATCTTCCCGAGGATCGAACCCTTGCCGTGCACCACCTCGTCGTGGCTGAGCGGCAGGACGTAGTGCTCGGAGTTGGCGTAGACGTTGCGGAAGGTGATCTCGCCGTGGTGGTAGCGGCGGTGCACCGGATCCCGGTTGAGGTAGGCGAGGGTGTCGTGCATCCACCCCATGTCCCACTTGTAGTGGAAGCCGAGCCCACCGAGATCGGCCGGCCGGGTGACACCGGGCCAGGCCGTCGACTCCTCGGCGACGGTGATCACGTCGGGGTGGTGCAGCCCGATGGTCGCGTTGAGCTGGCGGAGGAAGTCGACCGCTTCGAAGTTCTCGCGGCCGCCGAGGTGGTTGGGGATCCACTCACCGTCGTTGCGGGAGTAGTCGCGGTAGAGCATCGAGGCGACCGCATCCACCCGGATCCCGTCGACGTGGTAGCGCTCGATCCACGACATCGCCGAGGAGACGAGGAACGCCCGCACCTCGTGACGGCCGTAGTTGAAGATGTACGACTTCCAGTCGGGATGCCAGCCCATCCGTGGATCGGCGTGTTCGAACAGGTGGGTCCCGTCGAACTCGGCCAGGGCCCACTCGTCGGACGGGAAGTGCGACGGCACCCAGTCGAGGATCACGCCCACGCCACGCTGGTGGAGACGGTCGACGAAGCCCATGAACTCGGTGGGCGTGCCGTACCGGGCGGTCGGGGCGAAGAAGCCCGTGGTCTGGTAGCCCCACGAGCCGTAGAACGGGTGCTCCATGATGGGGAGCAGCTCGACGTGGGTGAAGCCCATGCCGAGCACGTGATCGGCGAGCGGGTCGGCGAGTTCGGTCCAGCTCAGGCTGCGGTAGGCCTCGGCGTGGCGCCAGGACCCCACGTGCATCTCGTAGATGCTGATCGGCCGGTCGTGGCGTTGCCGCTCGGCCCGGGCGGCCATCCACTCGGCGTCGTCCCAGTCGTGGGAGAGGTCGGCCACGACCGAGGCGGTGGCCGGCGGGAGCTCGGTGCACTGGGCGAACGGGTCGGAGCGTTCGAGCCAGCGGCCGTCGTCGGTCCGGAAGCGGAACTTGTAGCGCGAGCCGACCTCGACGTCGGTGACCACCGCCGACCAGATGCCCGACGATCCCTGCGGGTGGAGCCGGTGGGCCTCGTCGGTCTGCCACTCGGTCATGTCGCCGACCACGAAGGCCTCGGCCACGGCCGGTGCCCACACCGAGAAGCGGCGACCGGGCTCCGACCACGAGCGCAGGGGTTGGGCCCCGAGGACCTCGAAGAGGCGCTCGTGTTCGCCGGCGTTGAACCGCCAGCGGTCGTCGTCGCCGATGAGATTCGTGTCGACGCCGGCGCCGGGTGAGGTCGGGCTCACGGGGTGATGTCCAGCCCGAACAGATCGTCGAAGCGGGCCTCGTAGGCCTCGGTGTCGGTCATCGCTCCCAGTTCCACCCAGTCCTCGTCGGACACCGACGGCCGGCCCTGAGTGAGTTCCGGCCCGCCCCAGCCACACGTCCACCGCAGCTTGGGGGTGTCGGTGGTGGCGGCCTCGTGGAACACGTCGGCCACCTCCGAGGGCAGGCCCGGGTTGGCGAGGCCGGCCTGGTAGAAGCGGAAGAGCTTGCCGTAGGCCACGTCGTAGGCGCCGGTCTCGTGCGGGGCGTCGATGTTCTTCGCCATGATCGCCGTGCGGACCACACCGGGCTCGACGATGGCGACCCGGATGCCGTGGGGGGCGAGCTCCTGGGCCATGCCCTCCGACACGCCTTCGAGTGCCCACTTGGAGGCGACGTAGGGCGACTGTCCGATGGCGGCGATGACCCCGGCGACCGACGTGACGTTGATGATGCAGCCACTGCCCTGCGCCCGCATCGTCGGCAGGACGGCCTGCGAGCAGCGGAGGGGGCCGTGGAGGTTGACGTCCATCACCTCGGCGAAGGTCTCGATCGGGGTCTCCTCGGCCACCCCGTTGCCGCCGACCCCGGCGTTGTTGATCAGCACGTCGATACGGCCCTCGGCCTCGAGGATGTGCGCCACGGCGGCGTCGATCGAGGCCCGGTCGGTCATCTCGGCGACGACCGGGTGCACGGTGACCCCGGCCTCGCTCGCCACGGCCTCGAGCTTCGCCCCCTTGTCGAGCGAGCGCATGGACGCGTACACGGTCCATCCCTTGGCGGCGAGGTCGACCGCGGCAGCGCGGCCGATCCCCGAGTTGGCTCCGGTGATCAGGCAGACAGTCACCCCGCCGACACTAACCCCCCACCGACCCGGGGTCGTGGGGGCGCGTGCGTGGGCACATCGCACCCGCCTCGCCCGGAGGTCTCAGTCGAGCGCGAAGTGCGCCGGATGGGCGGCCCGCACGGCGGGCACCACGACCTCCGCGAGCACACGCAGGCCCCGCTCGAGATCCTCGTCGAAGGGCACGAGCACGAGGCTGTCCGCACCGGCGTCGGCCAGCTCGACGAGCATCGCACCGGCCTCGTCGACATCGGGGGTGACGATGGCGTGGCCCTCGGGGGCGTCGGGTGGTGGTGGTGGGCCGAGGTGGTCCATCGAGCCGCAGTGGAATCCGACGAACACGGTCAGTCGGTGCGGGTCGGTCCGGCCGGCCGCGGTCCGACCCCGGTCGATGTGTTCGCGGGCCTCGGCGATCTCCGCCGGGGTGCGACCTTCGGGCAGCACGGTCCCGTCGGCGACCCGGCCGGCGAGCTCCAACGAGCGGGGCCCCATCACCCCGGCGGACACCGGCGGCACGGTCTCGGGCGGGAAGACGAGCTCGACGTCGCGGACGGTGGTGTAGCGGCCCTCGGCGTCGACTCGTTCGCCGGCGAGCAACGACCGCGTGATGGTGATCGTCTCCTCGAGGAGCGTGAGGGGTGAGGCGACCTTCTCCCCCAGCTGGGCCATCCACGACTGGACACCGTGGCCGACGCCGGCGTGCAGGCGCCCCGGATGCATGACGGCGAGTGTCGCCCACTCCATGGCCAGCGCCGCCGGCGTGCGGAACGGAGCCGGGGCGATGCCGTGCCCGACGGTGATCCCCGCCTCGGCGGTGGCGTCGAGCACCACGGCGGCCTGGGCGATGCCGCCGGCGAACGGCAGATCCTCGACGATCCAGAGCTCGTCGAGCGCGTGCCCCACGCCGCGGGAGACCTCGGCCAGGCGGGCGGGTGGCAACTCCCGGCGGAGCATGGCGCCGAGCGCGACGGGTGCGGTGGTCATGAGGTCTCCCGGGTGGTCAATCGGGCGCCGACGAACGACGCGAGGGCGGCGGACAACACGGCGGCGCCGATCACGGCGAGGGCGCCGACCCCGAGTCGGGTCGGGGTCCAGCCGAGGGCGCCGGCCCGCCACACCTCGAGCAGCCCGAGCGTGGCGACGGACACGGCCGCGGTGATGGCGAGTGCGCCGAGGAACGCCCAGGCGATCAGGCCGGAGCCCCCGGTGTCGTTGGCGAGGTAGGCCCACGCGATGAGGGCGATCAACAACGCGATCGGGCTGGCGACGAGCACCCCGAGGAAGACGGGGAACAGGACGAAGTCGTCGTAGGGGCTGAGGATCCAGGCGATCCCGACCGCACCCACCGCGGGCAGGCTGAACACCCCGGCGACCCACCCGAGATTCCGGCTCCGGCGCCGCGGTGCGGGCGTGAAGGCCGGGGTGAGGCTGAGTGCGAGGCCGGCGACGGCGAACGGGACGAAGAGCCAGGTCGTACCGGCGACCTCGCGGAGCTCGACCGGCTCGGGGGACCAGACCCCGTCGGGAGCCCGACTGACGGGATCGAACACGCCCATCGCCACCACGACCGTGCCGTCACGCAGCTCGAGGATCTCCCCCGCCGTCACGTCGTCGGCCCCGACGAGCACCGCGTCGTCGACGTTCTGACCGACCCAGCTCTCGGTGGCGTCGAGTGCCCAGACCGTGACCCAATCGCCGCCGTCGACCCGTTCGGCGATCTCGAGCCCGGGCCCCGTGCGGACGCACACCCCGGGCGTGCGTTCCAGACAGACCGAGGCCGACGAGCTGGTGGCGACGATCGTGTCGGTCACCTCCGGCAGCCCCTCGACCCACGGGCCTGCTGGTGTCGACGCCGTGCGGGCGGTGAAGGTCGGGGCCGATTGGTCGGCGCCGTAGGTGATGAGCCGATCCGACTCGGTGACGGCCACCCGATCGCGCACGTACGGGCCGTCGACCGACGTGGCGGCACAGGCGAACCCACCGGCCACGAGCACCAGCCATCGCATGACGTCGCGCCGCCGCGAGTCGTCCCGGGCGGGCCGCTGGCGATCGAGGAGCCAGGGCACGAGCGGGAGCGCCACCAGGCCGACGAGATCGGTCGGATCGGCCACGATCCGGTGCGACCACGGCGTCAGGGTCTCGAGCACCCACACCGCGAGGTCGGCTCCGGCGGTGGTGGTCTTCACGAGCACCATGACCGAGACCGGCACGGCGAGCCCTGCGGCGCGGCGGCCGGTGACGAGGGCGACGAGCACACCGAGCACGACCGGTCCGACGACGTCGCTGAGCTTGCCGGTGACCAGGCCGGGCCATCGGGCCTTGCCGATCAGATCGTTGCCGACGAGGAGGACGAGGCACAGCACGAACACCGGGTGGGTGAGCACCCACCACGGCCGCGGCGTCGGACGCGACGGTGAGGTGGTGGCGGTCGTGGTGGTCTCCACCAGCGCAGTCTGGCCGCCCTCCGGGGTCGGGTCGGGGCACGTCAACGGGCAGACTCGGAGTCGTCATGTTGCGAATCGGCCCCCTCGACGTCGAGATCCCCGTGGTGCTGGCCCCGATGGCCGGCGTCACCAACGCGCCGTTCCGCCGGCTGTGTCGTCGCTACGGCGCCGGGCTCTACGTGTCCGAGATGATCTCCGCCCGGGCGTTCTGCGAGCGCAACGACAAGACCGACAAGCTCGCCTCGTTCGATCCCGACGAGTCGCCCCGGTCGCTCCAGCTCGCCGGGGTCGACCCGGTGTACGTCGGCAAGGCCGTCGAGATGCTGGTGGGTGAGGAACGGGTCGATCACATCGATCTGAACTTCGGGTGCCCCGTCCGCAAGGTGACCCGCAACGGTGGTGGCGGCGCCCTGCCGTGGAAGCGGCGGCTGTTCACCGAGATCGTGACCGCCGCGGTCTCGAACGCCGGTGACGTGCCCGTGACGGTGAAGATGCGTGTCGGGATCGACGACACGCACCACACCTACCTCGACGCCGGCCGGATCGCCGCCGACGCCGGCGTGGCCGCGGTGGCTCTGCACGGCCGCACGGTGGCCCAGCTCTACTCGGGTCATGCCGACTGGTCGACGATCGCCCGGTTGCGCGAGGTCGTGCCGGCGGAGATCCCGGTGCTCGGCAACGGCGACATCTGGGACGCCGACGATGCGCTGGCGATGATGGCCGAGACCGGCTGCGACGGCGTGGTGGTGGGCCGGGGGTGCCTCGGCCGACCGTGGCTGTTCGCCCGCCTCGCCGCGGCGTTCACGGGCGAGGAGCTCCCCGCCGCACCGACCACCCACGAGGTGACGGCGATCATGACCGAACACGCCGAGCTGCTCACGGAGTGGTTCGGCCCCCATCGAGGGATCCGGGAGTTCCGCAAGCACACCGCCTGGTACCTCAAGGGCTACCCCGTCGGTGGGGAGATCCGGGGTCGGCTCGGCAAGGTCGAGAGCCTCGATCAGCTCGGCGAGCTGCTCGCCACCATCGAGGACGCTCCCCTGCCGGAGGAGAACCGCAAGGTCGCCCGTGGCCACACCAAGGGGCCGCAGAAGGTGGTGCTGCCGGAAGGCTGGCTCGGCGAGCGCGACGACGCCGCCCGCGCCAACCCCGACGGCGACAGCGCCGCGAGTGGCGGCTAGACACAACGACCCCGCCGACGCGGCGCCGGCCGAGTCGATTCGACCCTGAGGTCAGCGGGTGACGAGCACCTCGGCGGCCGCGGCGACCACGCCCCGACCGATGTCGGGCAGCACACCCAGGGCGATCGTGATGATCACGGCGAGGGCGATGGAGATGGCGGCGCCCACGGGCACCCGCACCTCACCGAGCTCCTCGGCGGCCTCGTCACCCTCGTCGGCCTCGTCGTCGTGCCCACCGGCGAGGAACATCGAGACGATGATCCGCAGGTAGAGCAGGGCGGCGATCACGGCGGCGATCATGGCGATGGCGGCGAGCACGTAGGCCTCGCCTTCCACGGCGGCACCGAGGATCCGGAACTTCGCCATGAAGCCGGAGGTGAACGGGATACCGGCCTGGCTGAACAGCAGCACGGCCATCATCAGGGCCAGGGCGGGATGACGCTGGAACAGACCCTTGTAGGCGTCGAGCGAGTGGTCGTCGTCGCCCCGGCCGGCCACCACGGTGGCCACGGCGAACGAACCGACGACCATGGCGGCGTAGGTGATCAGGTAGAAGACGAGCGCCCGGCCACCCGCATCGGCGACCTCGAGATCGGCGTCACCGGCGGCGTAGAGGCCGATGAGCAGGAAGCCCGCGTGCACGATCGAGGAGTAGGCGAGCATGCGCTTCACGTCGGACTGGCCCGCCGCGGCGAGGGCGCCGATCAACAGCGACAGCACGGCGAGCACACCCACGATCGGGCGCCAGTCGTCCTGGATCTCGCCGCCGAGGCTCGAGAACGAGGTGACGAACACACGGGCGAAGGCGGCCACACCGGCGACCTTCACGGCGGAGGCCATGAAGCCGGTGATCGGCGTCGGTGCGCCCTGGTAGACGTCGGGCGTCCACACGTGGAACGGCACGGCCGACACCTTGAAGGCGAAGCCGACGACGAGCAGCGCCATGCCGGCGAGGAGCAGCGACGACTCCTCGTTCGGCGTGAATCCGGCGGCGTTGGTCCGGCCGAGGTTCGCGGCGATCTGATCGATCTGGGTGGAGCCGGTGGCGCCGTAGACGAGCGCGATGCCGTAGAGGAACAGCGCCGAGGAGAACGCGCCCAGCACGAAGTACTTGAAGCCGGCTTCCTGGGAGTCGGTGCGGCGCAGATGCATGGCGGCGAGCACGTAGACGGCGATCGAGAGGATCTCGAGGCCGACGAACAACACGATGAGGTCGTCGGCGGCCGACATCAACACACCGCCGGAGGCCGACAGCAGCAGGAGCACGTACCACTCGGGGGCGGCGAGGCCCTCACGGCGGAGATAGTCGTCGAGCACGAGCGCCGTGAGGATCACGGCACAGCTGATGATGGCGGTCATCACGACGGTGAAGGCGTCGATGGTGATCGCACCGGCCACCACCTGGGTCGGGCCCTCGGTGTCGACCACGCGTCGCCAGATCGGGATCGTCGAGGTGAGCGACGCGCCGCCGAGCAGGATCGTGATGGCGGCCGGCATGCCGGGGCGGCGGAACGCCGGCACCACGGACGTGACGGTGACCAGCAGGACACCGCCGATGGCGAGGAAGATCAGCGGCCACAGCAGCGACCAGACGACCTCGGGGCTGGTAGCGGTTTGCGCGAGCATCATTCGCCCTCTTCCTCGTGCTCGTCGTCGCCGTGGTCGTCGCCCTCGTGGGCCTTGTCCTCGGCCTCGTGCAGGGCGTCGACCAACGTGTCGGCGTCACCACGCTCGGCGGGAGCGTCGGGCTCGTTGTCGTCGAAGCCGGCGACGTTCGACTCGACGTGGGACACCAGGGCCTCCACGGCGGGCTCCATCCGCTCGATCATCGGCTTCGGGTAGACCCCGAGGAACACGATGAGACCGAGCAGCGGCAGCAGCGACAGGCCCTCGGAGAGGGTCATGTCCCGCATCTCCAGATCCTCGTTCTTCGGCTGACCGTGGAAGGTCCGCTGGTAGGCCCACAGCAGGTAGAGGGCGGCGAGGATCACCCCGGTGGTGGCGATGATCGCGGCCACCCGGGAGCTGTTGAACGCACCGAGCAGGACCAGGAACTCACCGACGAAGCCGTTGAGGCCGGGCAGGCCGATGCTCGAGAGCATCACGAACGTGAAGGCGGCGGCCATGACCGGCGCCGCGGCCTGCATGCCGGACAGCTCCGAGATCTGGCGGGTGTGGCGGCGCTCGTAGATCCAGCCGACGAGGA
>JAHDBV010000083.1:6778-16957 GCA_020630195.1 Acidimicrobiales bacterium | reverse complement strand
CGAACGTAGATGGCATCCGAGCCCAAAAGGATGGGACAAAGGATGGGACAAACCCATTTCTGACGGGTGTCTGAACGCACCAGCGACGCACCCATAACTCGCTGACCTGGGCATTCGTGTAGTGCCCCCGGCAGGAATCGAACCTGCGACGCACGGTTTAGGAAACCGACGCTCTATCCACTGAGCTACGGGGGCTGGGCCTCTCGGCCGCCCGTGAGGCTAACCGTGGCCCGGCGCCAGCCGCCTCGGCGTTGCGTTCCCAGGCGTGCCCTTCGCTGGAGGAGATTTCCTGCCTGAATCGAACACATGTTCGATTCACGTGCTATGCTGTGGACATGCAGCTGGCGGAGCTCGCAGCCATCGATGCCGTGACGGCAGCGATGCGGGAGGTCGACCTCGACGCGCTCGACAGCGTCGGTCGGCGTCGCCTGCTCGGTCGCATCCGTTCGGCCCAGGCCACGCTCGCCGGGCTCGTCTCCACCCTCGGTCGCCTCGAGATGGCCGATCCGGCGGTCGGGCCCCGGAGTGATCTGCTGCTCGGTGGTGGTGAGGTCTCCGGGCGCCAGGCCCGGCAGGAATCCAAACGGGTCGAGCTCGGCGCCGATCTCCCCACCCTCGGAGCCCATCACGAGCGCGGCCTCGTGTCGGCTCCCCACATGGACGTGGTCGCCCGCACCGCCGCCCGCCTCTCCGATGAGCAGCGATCCGAACTGCACGAGTTCGATGCATGGATCGCCGAGCGTGCCAACGAGCTTCCCGTCGACGTCTTCGCCAAACAGATGCGAGATCTCCGCTCGGCGATCGCCGCATCGGACGCGAGCGAACAGCTCGCCGACGACGTCGAACGGTCGAACGTCCGCCGATGGGTCGACGACGACGGGCTCGGCCACACCGAACTCGTCCTCGACCGCATCCGCCACGACGAACTCGGGCGTGCGCTCGATGCCGAGGTGGCCCGGCGCTCGAAGGCTGAACGCAGAGCCATCACACCGGCGCTGTCGGCCGAGGCCCTCCACGGGCTCGTGGTCGCCGGATCGACCCGGCCCGGCGCCGCACCTCGTGGTGCGGTCTCGGTGCTCGTCGATCTCGACACCCTCGAGCTCGCCCATCATCGGGCGACGATCTGCGAGACCGAACACGGCGAGCCGGTGCCGCTCACCACGCTCGACCGGATCCTCTGCGACGCCCAGCTCGACGTGCTCGTGCGCAACCCCGACGGCACCGTCGACACCAACGCCGCCAGCCAGCGGGTCGCCACGCCGGCGCAACGTCGGGCGTTGCGGGCGATGTACCCCACGTGCGCCCATCCGGGCTGCGACGTGGCGTTCGACTGGTGCCAGATCCACCACATCATCCACTGGCGAGACGGCGGGCCCACCGTGCTGTCGAACCTCATTCCGCAGTGCTCCGAACACCACCATCTCGTGCACGACGCCGGCTGGACCCAGGAGCTCCTCGCCGATCGGACACTGATCATCCGACAACGAGACGGAACAGAAGTGGCCCGACGTCGGCTCCCGGCGGCGGACGATCTCGAACGTCGGCCGAGGCTCCGGCCCGACGAACGCCGCCGACTTCTCGAACAACGCCGCCCCGAGCGACCTGCCGACAGCTGCCGTCCCGGTGGCGCCGCAGCGCCACCGGCTCCACCACCACCGCCACGTCGCCGAACTCGAACCCCTCGCCGCACGGCTCGGCGGGCATCGGCCGAGGCCGGGAGCTGAACCGATGACGGCTCGGGTGGGTCGAACCGAGGGCACTACCGTCGCCCGGGTGCGAGTGCATCTGGTCGCCAATCGAACCGCCGGTGCCGGACGGGCTGCCCGGCGCCTCGCCGACGTCCGTGCCCGCCTCGCCGCACAGGCCGAGGTGATCGACGTCGAGGTCGGCCCCGGCGAACTGCCCGGTCACCTCCGCACCCTCGCCGAGTCCGGCGAACTCGAGCGGGTGATCGCCGCCGGCGGCGACGGCCTCGTCCACATGGTCGCCAACGGCATCGCCGGCACCGAGGCCGTGCTCGGCATCGTGCCGATCGGCACCGGCAACGACATCGCCCGGGCGCTGCACCTACCCGACGATCCGATCCAGGCCCTCGGCGACCCCACCGCCATCGACCTCATCACCACCGACCACGGCCACGCCGTGTCGGTGCTCACCGCCGGGTTCTCCGGCGACGTCAACGCCCGAGCCAACGAGCTCTCCTGGCCCAAGGGTCAGCAGCGCTACACCGTCGCCACCCTCGCCGTGCTCCCCGGCCTCCGACCTCGCCGGCTCCGCCTCGATCTCGACGGCGCGATCGTCGAGCGGGAGTTCTCCCTCCTCGCCGTCGGCAACACCGCCTGGTTCGGCGGCGGCATGCAGATCTGCCCCGGTGCCGATCCCACCGATGGTCGGCTCACGGTCGTCGCGCTCGACGGTGTGAGCCCCCTCAAGATCACCCGGTTCCTCCCCACCGTCTTCCCCGGTCGCCACGTCCGGCTCGACGAGGTCTCCACCTGGACCGTCGACGAGCTCCACGTCACCGCGCTCGATCCCGTCGACGCCTGGGCCGACGGTGAACTCCTCGGCCCGCTCGGCGGTCGGGTGGGGACCGCCCCCGGCGCACTGCGAGTAGCGTCGGCCCGTCCCCACGGAGGCCACGCCCGATGACCGACACCCCCGAGCCGCCACGCCACCCCGGCCAGCCGACGCCGCCGTCGAACCCGACGCCTCCGGCCAACCCCACCTCGAACCCGAGCTCGAACCCGGCCCCGCCTCCCGGCCAGTCCCGCCCGCCGGCGCAGCCGAATCGACCGGCACAACCGAGCCAGCCGTCGCAGCCCGCCCAACCGACTCGTCCGACGAACCCGGCCCCGCCGTCGCACCCCGGCCGCCCCCAGCAGCCGCCGCAGAACGTGCCACCGCAGAACGTGCCGCCGTCGCTCCGGCCGCCGTCGCAGGGCACGCCTCCACCCGCCCGCCCGAACCCGGCCGCGCCCACACCTCCCGCCCCGGGCCGCCCCGCGCCGACCGGTCCCACCGGACGGCCCGCGCCCGTCGCGCCCAACCGCGTGCCCCCGGCCGGCGCACCCCCGATGGCCCCCACGCCGACCACCACCCCCGCCAACGGCGGCGGCGGAGGCGGGAAGGGCAAGTGGATCGCCGGTGGTGTGCTCGTCGGCCTGCTCGGCCTCGGCGGCATCGGTGTCGCCGTCAGCGGCGGAGGCGACGACGACGATGCGCCCGTCGCCGCCGACACCACGATCGCCGAGACGACCGAGACCACGGTGGCCGAGGCCCCCGAGACGACCGTCGCCGAGACCACCGACACCCCGGCCGAGACCCCCACCGACGAGCCGCCCTCCGTGCAGGACCTCGCCCGGGCCACCGTCCAGATCCTCACCGCCGACGCCAACGGCTTCCCCGTCTGTGTCGGCTCGGGTTCGATCATCTCCGAGGGCGGTCGCATCCTCACCAACGCCCACGTGATCGACCCGTCACCCCCGTGCGGCTACGACCAGATCCTCGTCGCCATCACCACCGACACCGCCCAGGTGCCCGACATCACCTACCGGGCCGACGTGCTCAGCGTCGACGTCGGCCTCGACCTCGCCGTGCTCCAGATCGCGGAGCGTCTCGACGGCGGCGCCGTCGAGACCTCGTTCCCCACCATCGAGGTCGGCGACTCCGACACCGTCCAGCTCGGCGACCCGCTCCGCATCTTCGGCTACCCGACCATCGGTGGCGAGACCATCACCTTCACCAACGGATCGGTCTCCGGCTTCACCCAGACCGCCGGCAACGGCGACCGTGCCTGGATCAAGACCGACGCCACCATCGCCGGCGGCAACTCCGGCGGCGCCGCCGTGAACGCCGCGGGTCAGCTCGTCGGGGTGCCCACCCAGGCCTCCGCCGGCGACAACACCGACATCGTCGACTGTCGGGTGCTCACCGACACCAACGGCGACGGTGTGGTCAACGACCTCGACCAGTGTGTGCCCATCGGTGGGTTCATCAACGGCATCCGCCCCGTCGCGCTCGCCGCCCCGATCATCGCCGAAGCCGACAGCGCCGAACCCCAACGGGTCTTCGACGGCGGCTTCGACACGAGCTCCGCCGTCGGCGACGTGGCGCTCTCGTTCCCGCAGTGGTCGTCCGGCATCGTCGACGACCTGCCCGCCGACGACATCTACGTCGGTGTCGCCGGCCAGACCGAACTCTGCTTCAGCTTCGACTACTCCGGCATGGTCGACGGCATGACCTGGTCGGCCCTGTGGTTCGTCGACGGCGAGTTCGACGAGAGCTACAGCCTCGTCGACATCACCTGGAACGGCGGCCCCGAGGGCATCGCCTACTGGGTGTGTGCGCTCAACGACGTCGGCCTCGCCGCCGGCGACTACGAGCTGCTCTTCCAGTTCGAAGGCGAGACCATCGCCGGTGAAGCCATCACGCTCCTGTCGCCGGGCCAGTCCCCGAGCGAGCTGACCTTCGTGAACGACACCGGCGAAACCGTCTGCTTCCTCGCCTTCAGCTCGTCGTGGGCCTCGTACTACGGTCTCGACGAACTCCGCGAAGACATCCTCGAAGCCGGCGCGTCGTTCGTCGTGCCCGCCGCACCCGGCACCATCGACGTGCGGGCCTTCGACTGCGACGTCAACGTGCTCGCCGAGCTCTCGGTCGACATCCCCGGCGACGGATCACCCGTCACCGCCAGCCTCAGCTAGTCACCCGACCAGCGGCGCTGCCGCTTCGTGTCCGAACGACGCTTCTTCGCCTTGATGCGACGTTCGTTCGCGCCCCGCGACGGCTTCGTCGCCCGGCGCTTGCGCACCGGCCGCAACGCCTCGGTCACCTGCGCCACGAGGCGCTCCTCGGCGATCTCCCGGTTCCGATGCTGCGAACGGGTCTCGTCCACCACCACCCGCAGACGGGGCCCGAACCGGGCCGACAGCCGTTCGAGCGTCTCCGGAGCGATCGACGAACCCTCGAGCTCCCACACGAGTTCCACCCGCGTGTTGGCCCGGTTGGCGTGCTGCCCACCCGGCCCACCGGACGCGGACGTCCGCCACGTCAGCTCGGCGGTCGGAACCGTCAGGGTCCGACTGATGGCGATGCCGTCCATACGGGAACGATAGGGGCCGTCTCGACCGGGGCCGGAGGGATTCAGCCCCGGTCGGCGACCGTGCCCAGACCGGCGGCCGGCGTGCACGAGAGTGCCTCGCCGTCCTCGGTCATGAACACACCCTCGGCCCACTCGACCACGGTGGGATCACCGAAGTCGGGTGTGCCGTCGATGATCACCGACAACGAGTCGGGGTCGGCGCCCTGCAACTCGAACTGCTCGGTGTAGGCGTCGATCAACATCTGCTCGGTCAGCTCGTAGGCGGCCTGCATGCACTCCGACGAACCGATCACGTTCTGCGCATGGGCGTACGCCATCGGGGTCAGGCCGAGATCGTCCGACACCCAGGGCGCCACGTCGGTGAGCTTGCCGACGAGTCCCTTGTCGATCGTGACGGTGTCCGCGGTGGCCACCGTGTCGACCCGGGGCCGCACGAACTCGATCGACTCGCCCGGGATGATCACCTCGGTGGTGCCGTCGGGATGTCGGATGACCCGGGTCGAGAACCCACTCACGCAGGTGTCGACGTCGCCGTAGGCCGTCATCTCGATCGAGTCGGTGCGGTACACCTGCCCGAAGGCCGAGTGCTCCCGGGTGCCCTCGATCGGCACCTCGGCATAGACCCGGGCACGACAGTCGAGGGTGATCGGTTCCACCGCGACGATGCGGGCTTCGTCGGGAAGTGCGAGCTCCACCTCGGTGTCGGTGAAGTCGGGGAAGGCGATCTCCCATGGCGTGGTGAGCCACAGGAACACGCCGACGCCGCCGAGGGCGAGAGCGCCGATCAGAGCGAGTACGCGTTGCACGGGTGGACCCTCCGGGGACGAGCGAGCTTGAGCCGCCCCGGCCTCGGGTCGACGCTGACAAGCCGGGACCGGGGCCACCTGAAATGACGGATGAACCCACCCGAAAGTCGCGAAGATCAGCGCGCGCTCACTCGAGTGAGCACCCGGTTGAGGGCCCGTCCCCACCCCCGCTGGGGACACGGCTCCAGACATCTTGCATCGCGCAAATATGGCCGTTGAGCAGGGAAGACGTGACGGCTCTGTGTCGCGCGTTTCGAAACCGTGACATCGGCGACGAATCCGCAACCGACGGTCGCACCGCAGCGTCTGAAGTGGCACGATTCGGTACGGCGGACACGAAGGAGTGGACAACCGATGGTTGCAGCGGTGTGGGACATGCGGACGGCGGCGGAGCAGCGGAACTCCACGCTCGGACCTCTGGTGGCGGGCGCCATGGGTGCTGCCTTGCTCGTGATGGGGCTCCTCGCGGGCTCACTCGCCCCCGCACTGGCCATGGCCGGTGTGCTCACCTTCGGTTCGGCCCTCGCCCACCGGCATCAGCAGCCGCTGACGGTCGCCCAGGCCGTCGCCATCGGTGTGGTGCACATGGTCGCCCTCCTGCCCTTCCTCTGATCCAGCCCGGGAGGGCACGGATCGACCGTGGCGCGTGTGGCGAGCGCTCCGGAGCGAGAGACTGCGGTCTCCGTCCCTCTCCACACAAAGGTGCTCCGGATGGCCGACCTCGCCGCACTGTTGTCCGCACTGACCCTCGACGAGAAGGTCAGCCTCGTCTCTGGTGCCTCCACCTGGTACACCCAGCCGATCCCCCGCCTCGGGATCGGGGCGATGAAGCTGAGCGACGGCCCCAACGGCGTGCGCGGCGATTCGGGCCTCGGCACCCCGGCCATCTGCTTCCCCGCCGCGGTCAGCCTCTCGGCCACCTTCGACACCGGTCAGGTGCGCGCCGTCGGTGAGCTCCTCGCCCTCGAGCTCCGCCGCAAGCGGGCCCAGGTCCTGCTCGCCCCGACGCTCAACATCGCCCGCCATCCCCTCGGCGGCCGCAACTTCGAGTCGTTCGGCGAAGACCCCCAGCACGTCGCCACGATGGGCGCCGCCTACATCGAAGGAGTGCAGGACGCCGGCGCCGCCGCGTGCGCCAAGCACTTCGTCGCCAACGACGTCGAGTACCGCCGCTTCATCGTCTCCTCCCAGATCGACGACCGGTCGCTGCGTGAGGTCTACCTGCGTCCGTTCAAGGCCGCCGTCGACGCGGGTGTGCTCACCGTCATGGCCGCCTACCCCCGCCTCAACGGCGTGCACGCCACCGAGGACCGGGGCCTGCTCACCGAGATCCTGCGCGACGAGTGGGGCTGGGACGGCCTCGTGATGAGCGACTGGGGCGCCACCCACGACGCCGCCGCCCCCATCGCGGCCGGTATGGACCTCGAGATGCCCGGCCCGCCCCTCGCGTTCGGCCAGCACCTCCTCGACGCCATCGCCAGCGGCGCGGCCAGCGAGGCCGACCTCGACGAGCGGGTGCTCGCCGTGCTCCGCCTCGCCGAGCGCACCGGCCGCCTCGGCGAGGGCCTCGACCCGAGCGACGAGGGCCTGACGGTCGAGGACTCCGTCGACGATCCTGCCGAGCGGGCCCGGGTCCGCGCCATCGCCGCCGACGGCATGGTGCTCGTCCACAACGAGACGGTCGCCGGCACCCCCGTGCTCCCGCTGCCGACCGCCGGCTCGGTCGCCGTGATCGGCCCCAACGCCGACCCCGGTGTCGCCGTCGGTGGCGGCTCCGCCGGCGTGAAGCCCCACCACCTCGCCGCGCCCCGCGCCGGCATCGAAGCCGCGTTCGACGACGTGCGCTTCGCCACCGGCTGCCTCGCCCACCGCTATCTCCCGCCCGTGTCCCGCGAGACCTGGGCCGGCGAGATCGACGTGCAGGTGTTCGGCTCGTCCGACCCCGTCGGTGAGGTCCACGACCAGTGGACCCAGCCCACGATGCACGCCGTCGTGCACGGCCCCGCCGAGGACCTGCCCGATCCGTTCGGCTGGTCCCGCCGCTACACCGGCCGGCTGCCGATCGAGACCGGTGGTTCGCACCGCTTCGGCGTGTGTGGTGTCGGCCGCACCCGGGTGTTCGTCAACGGCACCCTCGTCGCCGACAACTGGACCGCCCCGCAGCCGGGCGACGTCTTCTACCAGTTCGGCACCGCCGAGGTCACCGGTGCGATCGACCTCGAGGCCGGCACCGAGGCCGAGATCGTCGTCGAGTGGGCCCGGGGCGACAACCCGCTCATCGCCGGGCTCCGGTTCGGCTGGCTCGCCCCCGTCGACGAGGACGCCCTCATGGCCACCGCCGTCGCCACCGCCGCGGCCGCCGCGGCCGCCGTCGTCGTGGTCGGTCTCAACGCCGAATGGGAGACCGAAGGCCACGACCGACCCTCGTTCGAGCTGCCCGGCCGCCAGGTCGAACTCGTCGAGGCCGTCGCCGCCGCCAACGACCGCACCGTGGTCGTCGTCAACGCCGGCGGCCCGGTCGACATGCCCTGGCTCGACTCGGTCGGGGCGACCGTGCTCGCCTGGTACCCCGGCCAGGAGTTCGGTGGGGCACTCGCCGACGTGCTCGCCGGTGTCGCCGATCCCGGCGGCCGCAGCCCGGTCACGTTCCCGGCTCGCCTCGGCGACGCACCGACCGTGCTCGACGTGCCCGGCGACCGCGATCTCCTCCACTACCGCGAAGGGGTCTTCGTCGGACACCGCTGGTACGACGCCCGTGGCCTCGACGTCGCCGTGCCGTTCGGCCACGGCACGTCCTACACGAGCTTCGAGCTCACCGATGCCGAGGCCGCCGCGGACGGCGACACGGTGGTCGTGTCGGCCACGGTGACCAACACCGGCGAGCGGGCCGGCAAGGCCGTGGTGCAGAGCTACGTCGGGTTCGAGCCCGGGCCGCAGCGCCGCCCGGTTCGGTCGTTCGGTGCCGCCGGCGTCGCTCGTCTCGACCCCGGCGCCTCGGAGCGTCTCCGCATCACGATCCCCGCCGAGGTCTTCCCCGAGTGGCGTGACGAGGCCGGCCGGTGGGACGACCGCCGCGGCACCGTCACGATCGACCTCGGCTGGTCGAGCCGGGACCTCGTCACCAGCCTCACCGTCGACCGCTCGTGAGACGCCGCTGGTTCCTGCTCGGCCTCGTGGTCGTGTTGTGGGCCGGCTTCGTGTTCTTCGACCGCGACGGCATGCGCACCGTCGAGCTCGGCCAACCCGAACGACTGACCATCGTGTCCGACGCCGGGCCCGTGCACGTCGTCGAACGCCTCGACGGGGCCCGGGCCATCGTGACCGAGTCGTGGTTCGGTTCCCGCCCGACTCTCGAGCGCGCCGACGACGGTGGTGCCACCGTGCTCCGGATCCGCTGCGGCGGAGTGTCGTGCCGGGCGACCACCCGGGTCGAGGTCGGCCCGGGCATCGACCTGTCGGTGGTGGCCGATGGGCACACCGTGCAGATCGACCAGTTCTCCGGCTCGCTCACCGCCATCGCCCGAGGGGCCGAGGTCGACCTCGGTGCGGTCGCCGGTTCGGTCCGGATCCAGAGCGACGGACCGGTCCGTGCCGCCCGCCTCGATGCCGACATCGTCGACGTCGGTGCGGCGAACGCGTCGGTCGATCTCCGGTTCATCACCCCACCGGCGGAGGTGACGATCCGTGCCGGCGACGAGCCGATCACCCTCGCCGTGCCGATCGGGCCGGGGTATGCCGCCGACATCGGCGCCGGGGAGATCACGATCGCGGACGAGGTGACCGTGGTCGACCTCGACGAGGACGCCCCCGCCGACGGGCCCGGCCGACTCGTCGTGCGATCCACGGGCATGGTCACGATCGACGCGATCGACCCCGACGAGGCGTGAACGGCGCCGCGCGCTGTCATCCTGTGGCCATGACTCCCGACGAGCGCCGAGCGATCCTCGACGACGTCCTCCTGGCGGACGACCCCACCGATGGTCTCTGGGACCTCGTCGACCGGGGCATCGCCGGCGACATCGTGCCGGAGCTGCCGGCCCTGCGTCTCGAGCAGGACCCGATCCACCGGCACAAGGACGTGCTCGCCCACACGATCGCCGTCACCGCCAAGACCCGGCCCGACCTGACGCTGCGTCTCGCCGCGTTGTTCCACGACATCGGTAAACCCCGCACCCGCTCGTTCGAACACGGCGGCGTCACCTTCCGCCACCACGAGGCCGTCGGGGCGAAGATGACGAAGAAGCGGCTCCGCGAGATGGAGTACCCCGACGC
>JAHDBV010000083.1:0-6678 GCA_020630195.1 Acidimicrobiales bacterium | reverse complement strand
AAGCTCAACGACGACGGCGTCGACTTCGACACCGCCGTGCGGGCCGTGCTCGAGGCCACCGGCCCCGGTGATGTGATGTCGTACGGCGAGGTCGCCGCCGAAGCCGGGTTCCCGGGAGCGGCCCGGGCCGTCGGCACGTTGCTGAAGACCTCCACGGGGTTGCCGTGGTGGCGGGTCGTCAACGCCGCCGGGCGGCTCGTGCCCCACAACGAGATCGAACAGACCCGGCGTCTGCGCGACGAGGGTGTGCGCGTCGAGAAGGGCCGCGTCCGCGGCTGAACCTCAGCGCAGCGGGTAGCCGTAGCGCCGCAACACCGGCGCACACATCGCCGTCACCAGCCGGCGGGCCGACGGGTCGAGCTTCGAGCGCCAGGCGTCGTCGAGGCGCAACGTCATCCGGTCGCCGCCGAACCGCATCGGATTCCCGGCGATCGAGTGCATCGGCTGGGTGAGGTGGATCTCGTTGCCGTCGATGAAGTCGAGCGGGCCGACGTCGAGGTCGGCGAGCGCCCCGATCGAGCGGAGGGTGCCCACCGGGTCGGCGAGCAGGTCCTCGTAGCGGACCCGCAGCATCGGCACACCGAGCCGGGCGAGGGTCTCGAACCCGAGGTTGTCGGTGACCCATCGCATGGCGGTGCGGGCGGGGGAGTAGGTCGGCATGATCGACCCGTCGGCCTCGGGCCGGTCGACGACCTTCGTCCAGGAGTAGGCGACCCCGCGAGGGTCCCGCACGAGGTGCACGACCCGGACATCGAGGTTCGGGTCGGTGGCGAGCATCGCCGCGGTCGACAGGTGCTTCGACGATTCGAGGATCACCTCGGGTGCGTTGCCGTCGGGGTCTCTCGGTGCCGTGCTCGCCGCGGCGAGCAGGACCGTGCGGAGCTGTTCGACGTACCAGCGTTCGTCGGCCGACTGCTCGCCGGACCGGAGACCACGGAAGATCTGCGGGAGCCGGCGTGAACGATCGAGCGCCCAACGCAGGTCGATCATGCGGTCGACGTCGACCGATGCCCAGTCGCCGTAGGCCTCGGCGCCGATGGCGGCCCACTGCGGGCAGACGTCGAAGTCCTCACCGCAGCCGCAGCGTTCGTGATCGCGGATGCCCCGCTCCCACAGGTGGAGGGTCTCACCCACCGACAACGTGCCGGGGAGTTCGTTGAGGAGCTTCTCGAGCAGCGTCGATCCGGAGCGACCGAGGCCGCCCACGTAGAGGACGCGCTGCCGGTCGGTGCCGGTCGGGGTGGCGGTGTCGCCGGGCACGGTCATGACCATGACATGTCCCGCCCGAGCAGCGCCTCGACCTCGGCGATGTCGCCGGCGAGGCGTTCGGCCACGAGGGCCCGGCTGTCGGGATCGAGTGCCGTCTTCGGCTTGAGGTTCCAGGCGTCGAAGGCGTCGGGCCGGTGCTGGCCGATCTCGAGGAAGTCGCAGACCCGGTCGTAGATCTCGGCCGGGTCGGCATAGAGATCCTCGGAGCGGATCACGAGCACGCGGTCACGCCCGTAGGTGTCGAACCAGCGGCGCAGGCCGGCGGCGTAGCGGCCCTGGTCGACATAGGAGTGGTGCTGGTGGGCGAAGCTGACGTAGCCGGGGTCGGCGAGCATGCGCTCGAGTTCGCCGTCGAGGCGTCCGGCTTCGGCCGCGATGGCGTCCGGGAAGTCGAGCGTCTCGACACCGGCCCGGGTCCGTTCCTGCCAGTGCGAGTGGGCACGGTCGATCGGGTTGCGGAGCAGGGCGATCACCTTCGCGTCGGGCACGATCCGACGGGCCCGCATCGGGGCATGGGGGTGATGCAGGTAGTAGGGAGTGGCGTCGCCGATCAGCTGGCGGTTGCCGGCCGCGGCCCGGGCCCGTTCGTGGCTCATCCGGGTGGGGAAGTGCGAGCGGTACCAGGCGTGGCCTTCGCCGTAGTTCACGTCGAAGAAGTAGGCGCCCTTGCGGTTCTCGGGCGGCGGCCACATGCCGGCCACCTCGGGGTGTTCGAGCAGCCAGCGGGCGAGCGACGTGGTGCCGCCCCGCTTGGTCCCGATGATCAGGTAGTCGGGGTCGACCCGCAGCGGTGCGGTGGCCTTGCCGACCGACCGGAGGAACGTCTTCGCGAACGCCACGGCGTGGGCCCGCGGCGAGTCCGGTGCCCGGTGGGGCGCGCCGTAGGGAGTGAGGCGCGGCGTGGATGAGGTCGCCGCGGCGGATCGTGTGATCGTGGCCATCGGCTTCCCGTCGGCCGCGTCGGGCCCGGACTGAGCGTTCACCCGTTGATCGAACCCGCCCCGTCACGCAACGAGCCGGGGGCCTTGCCGTTGCGGGCGGCGATGATCTCGGCGGCGATCGCCACGGCCGTCTCCGGTGGGCGCCGGCCTCCGAGGTCGAGGCCGACCGGGCCGTGGATACGGGCCAGGTCGGCCTCGGTGAAGCCGTCGGCGAGGAGCAGGTTCCGGCGGGCCGTCTGGGTCCCGCGCGAACCCATCGCCCCGAGGTAGCCGAGCGGCGAGCGCAACGCGGTGGCGATCGCGGGCACGTCGATCGCCCGGTCGTGGCTGAGGATCACGAGCGCGTCGGCGGGGCCCGCGGTGCCCAACCAGTCGAGCGCGACCTCGAGATCGTCGGTCGCCGTGGCCGACCAGCCCAGCAGCTCGGCCTGGCCCGTGATCGCGTCGGCCATGGCACCGGATCCGATCACGTGCAGGTGGGTGGCCGGCACCACGGCGTGGATGACCCAACCGTCGTCGGTCTCGACGCTGTGGGTCGCACCGGCCCGCAACAGGTCCCGGGCGGCGCCGACGGTCGTCTCGTCGAGGCCGCCGTCGAGTTCGCGGGTGACGACGTGATCGGTGCCCGACCCGTCGCTGCGGGCGACGAGTGCGAACGCCCGACCGGTCGAGACGAGCTCGCCGAGTTCGGCCGGCAGATCGGCGAGCGGGGAGAGCAGCAGCTCGGCCGCGCCGCCACACACCAGGCCACCGGCATCGGCGGCGGCGTCGGTGATGGTGGCCCGGATCGTCAGCCGGCCCGGGCCGGCCGAGCCGAGCTCGTCATCGGCCAGGCCGCCGAGCACCCCACCCTCCAGACCGCCGTCGGTGAGCACCGCCCCGTCGGCGGCGTCGCGCAGACCGAACCCGCGCAGCCGCACGACGCGGACGAGCCGGGCCGACGGGTCGGGATCGGACAGATGGCGGCGCAGGGGCGACAGAGCACGTTCCATGTGGTGATGCTCGCACACCGGCCGGGCGGAGCCCTGGTCTGATCGAGTCGTGTCGTTGTCGGAGGATCCACCGCTCGGCCGACCCGATCCGCTACGTTCGGGCGCCGTGGTGTCGTGTGTCCGTCTTCGTTGCTCTGAGCACGCGACGGCCGACCTGCTCGTGGACGCCCGGGTGGCCGAAGCCCGCATCATCGATCTGCGTGACGATGCGACCGGGGTGGCGCTCTGTGGTGACCATGCCGACCGGGTGACGGCACCCGTCGGGTGGGAGCTGATCGACGACCGCGACGAGCAGCTCACCCTGTTCGAGGACAAGCCGCTGCCCCAGCCGGGCCTCAAGGGCTACGACTGGCACGAGCGCTACCAGGACCCGTCGGCCGAACCGGCCAACCTGGCCGCGTCGTCACCGCTGCTGTCCCGGGCGTTCCGGGGCGTGCGCGCCGACGAAGGCGACGGCGAACCCGGTTCGGGTCCCGTCGCCGTCGCCGGCTGACTCGCTCCTGATCCGTTCCCGTCGCCGTCAGTCGCCGTAGGCGTCGAGCGGCGGGCAGGAACACACGAGGTTCCGGTCACCGTGGGCGTTGTCGACCCGACCGACCGGAGGGAAGTAGTGGTCGACGAGCGAACCGGGCACGGCCTGGGAGCGGGGGTAGGCCCGATCCCACTCGTCGGCCATCACGACCGCGGCGGTGTGCGGGGCGTGGCGCAGCGGTGAGTCCTCGATGCCGATACGGCCTTCGGCGACGTCGTCGATCTCGGCCGCGATGAGCGCCATGGCGTCGCAGAACCGATCGAGCTCCGCCAACGACTCCGACTCGGTCGGCTCGACCATCAAGGTGCCGGCGACCGGGAACGACATCGTCGGGGCGTGGAAGCCGAGGTCGGCGAGCCGCTTCGCGATGTCGTCGACGGTGACCTCGGTGGCCTCGTGCAGCGGCCGGATGTCGATGATGCACTCGTGGGCCACGAGCCCGTCGGGGCCGGTGTAGAGGATCGGGTAGTGCTCGGCGAGGCGCTTCGCCACGTAGTTGGCGGCGAGCACGGCGACGGCGGTCGCCCGGCGGAGCCCGGCCGGCCCCATCATCCGGCAGTACATCCACGAGATCGGCAGGATCCCGGCCGAACCCCAGGGCGCACCCGAGACCGGGCCGACCGCGAGGTCGGGGTCGGCGTCCGCGACGAGATCGGCGACCTCGGGATGCCCGGGGAGGAACGGTGCGAGGTGGGCGGCCACACCGATCGGCCCGACCCCCGGACCACCACCGCCGTGGGGGATGCAGAACGTCTTGTGCAGGTTGAGGTGCGACACGTCGGAGCCGAACCGGCCCGGTCGGGCGATGCCGACCAGGGCGTTGAGGTTCGCGCCGTCGGTGTAGACCTGCCCGCCGGCGTCGTGCACGGCGGCACACACCTCGACCACCGTCTCCTCGTAGACGCCGTGCGTCGACGGGTAGGTGATCATCAGCGCGGCGAGGCGATCCTCGGCGGCGGTGATCTTGGCCCGCAGGTCGTCGAGGTCGATGTTGCCGGTGTCGTCGCAGGCGACCACGACCACGTCGAGCCCGGCCATCACCGCGGAGGCGGCGTTGGTGCCGTGCGCCGACGACGGGATCAGGCAGATGGTGCGCTGCTCATCTCCGCGGCTGCGGTGATAGGCCCGGATCGCCAGCAGGCCGGCGTACTCACCCTGGGAGCCGGCGTTCGGCTGGAGTGAGACGGCGGCGTAGCCCGTGATCTCGGCGAGGGTCCGCTCGAGTTCACCGATGAGCTCGATGTAGCCCTCACGCTGGTCGGCGGGGGCGAACGGGTGGATGCCGGCGAACTCGGGCCAGGTGATGGGCTCCATCTCGGCCGCGGCGTTCAGCTTCATCGTGCAGGAGCCGAGCGGGATCATCGTGCGGTCGAGGGCGAGGTCGCGATCCGACAGCCGCCGTAGCCACCGGAGCATCTCGTGCTCGGACCGGAACCGGTGGAAGCGCTCGTCGGTGAGATACACCGAGGTGCGGGCGAGTGCGCTCGGGAGCCCGGCCGGCTCGTCGGGCTGGGTGAACGAGGCATGGTCGATCTCGGTGTCGAGCCCCAACGCGCCGGCCACCGCGGCCAGCGTGTGGCTGTCGGAGGTCTCGTCGAAGCTGACGCCGACATGGGTGTCGTCGACCCGACGCAGGTTGATCCCCGCGGCCCGGGCGGTGGCCAGCACCGCGTCGGCGCCGCCCTGCACCCGGATGGTGACCGTGTCGAACCCGGGGCCGGAGACCACCTCGTGACCCGACCCGGCGACGAGGGTGGCGAGTGCGTGGGTCAGTGCCTCGATGCGCAGCGCCATCGCCCGCAGACCCTCGGGGCCGTGCCAGCAGGCGTAGGCGGCGGCGACGTTGGCGAGCAGCGCCTGGGCGGTGCAGATGTTGGAGGTCGCCTTGTCCCGCCGGATGTGCTGTTCGCGGGTCTGCAGCGCGAGCCGGTAGGCGGCGTCGCCGTGGGCGTCGACCGACACACCGACGAGACGGCCGGGCAACGAGCGGGCATGGGACTGCGCGGTGGCGAGGAAGCCGGCGTGCGGGCCACCGAAGCCCATGGGCACCCCGAACCGCTGGGCCGAGCCCACGACGACGTCGGCGCCGAGCTCCCCGGGCGGGGTGAGCAGGGTGCAGGCGAGCAGATCGGTCGACACGGCGATGCGGGCCCCGCCGCCGTGCACGGCGTCGATGACGGGGGCCAGATCGCGGACCCGGCCCGACGAACCGGGATGGGTGACGAACGCGCCGTAGACGGCCTCGGGGTCGAGGTCGGTCTCGGGATCGCCGACGATCAGTTCGATGCCGAGCGGCTCGGCCCGGGTGGCGATCACGGCCTTGGTCTGGGGGTGGCTGTCGGCGTCGACGAAGAACGCCGAGCGCTTGGTGCGATCGAGGCGACGCAGCATCTGCATCGCCTCGGCCGCCGCCGTGGCCTCGTCGAGCAGCGAGGCGTTGGCGAGCTCACAGCCGGTGAGGTCGGCGACCATCGTCTGGAAGACGGTGAGCATCTCGAGCCGGCCCTGGGAGATCTCCGGCTGATACGGCGTGTAGGCCGTGTACCAGGCCGGGTTCTCGATCATGTTCCGCCGGATGGCGGCCGGTGTGATGGTGTCGTGCCAGCCCTGTCCGATGAGCGAGGTGAGCACCTCGTTGCGATCGGCGACGCGTCGCAGGGCGGCGAGGGCCTCGGTCTCGGTGTCGGGGCCGGGCACGTCGAGGGCGTCGTCGAGGCGGATCACCTCGGGCACGGCCTCGACGAGCAGCTCGTCGGCGGAGGCGAAGCCGACGAGGGCGAGGGCCTTGGCCTCGTCGTCACCCTCGAGCCCGAGGTGGCGGGTCTCGAAGGCGGTGCTGGCGTGGGTGGGGGTGGTGTCGGTCATGGCGGTTTCCTCAGCGGGCGAAGCGGGCGGGGACGAACGGGAGCTCGGCGACGGTGACGGCCACGGACTTGCCGCGGAC
>JAHDBV010000082.1 GCA_020630195.1 Acidimicrobiales bacterium | reverse complement strand
GCTCGAGGCCGAGGTTGCCTTCCTGGATGAGGTCCAGGAGCTCCATCGACGGGGGAAGCGGGTAGCGGCGGGCGACCGAGACGACCAGGCGGAGGTTGGCCCGGATGAACCGGTCCTTCGCCCGGGCGGCCTGGCGGACGGCTCGACGGTTGGCGGCGGAGTTCTCGCCGGCGTCGATGCGCTCCTGGGCCTCGCGGCCGCGCTCGATGATCTGGGAGAGCTCGCGCTCTTCGTCTGCGGTGAGGAGGGGAACGAGACCGATCTCGTTCAGGTACTGGCCTACGGAATCACTCATGGGGACGCGCCTCGGTGTCTGCGTGTGAAGGGGGGAACGGGGGATGGCAGGGGGGAACTCGGGGAAGGGGGGGACCCGAATGGGGGCTCGCTACTCTCCCAGCAAGCGTGTCGACGACACTCGTGCAGGTCGGTCAGGGCCGCGGGTATGTGGCGGTTCTGGCCGGATGCGGTTGTCGTTCTGTGACCTTGTGCTGGGGGCTCGGCAATCCGAGGGTCGACAGTAGACCAATCCCACGCATCGTGTCGAAGTGAACTGGGTCACTTTTCGGAGGTTTTTCCTTGCAACCACTGGTAGCGGACGAATCCGAGCCGACAAGTGGTGGGCTCGCCGATGGTGAAACCCCTGCTCAGCCGCATGATGACGCGGATTCTGTGGTCGGTCGACCACGTTCGGTGGCGGTGTTCGGTGGGACCTTCGACCCGCCACATCTCGGCCATCTCGTCGTCGCGAGCGAGCTGATCGACCGCCTCGGCGTCGACGAGGTCCGACTCGTCGTGGCCAACGAGCCCTGGCAGAAGGTCGGATCCCGGCCGATCACCCCCGCCGCCGATCGACTCCGCCTCACCCGCCTCGCCGCGGGCGATCTCGACGGCGTCACGGTGTCGGACGTGGAGCTGCGGCGCGGCGGATCGTCGTACAGCATCGACACCCTCGAGGCGTTCGCCGCCGAGGAGCCGGACACCCGGTGGCTGCTGGTGGTCGGTGCCGACGCCGCCGCCGGGCTCGACACCTGGCACCGCGCCGACGACCTCCGGGCCCTGGCCGAGGTCGTCGTGGTCAACCGCGGCGGGGACGAACGCGACACACCCGCCGGCTGGCGCCGGACCCGGCTCGACATCCCGGCACTCGAGATCTCCTCCACCGACCTGCGTCGACGGCGCGCCGAAGGCCGGACCATGCGACTCCTCACCCCCGACCCGGTCATCACCGAGATCGAACGCCTCGGGCTCTATCTTTCCGAGGCGTGATCCGCCCGCTCGTCACCACGGTCGACGAGCCCCGCCCGGTGGTCCCCGCCCTCGCGATCTTCGCCGCCGTCCAGCTCGCCCTGCTCGCCGCGATCCCGGTGCTCGCCTGGGTGGGCGCCCGTGCGGTGCTCGACTCGCGCGCCGGCCGGTTCGTCGACGAGCCCGCGCCCGGGGAGCCCGGCTGGATCGCGTTCGTCGACCCGACCCCGGCCGCGCTCGGGGTGATCGTCGACGGCTCGACCGTCGCCGGCGCCGTGTACGCCGTCGCCCTCGGCGACGGGCGGACCGGTGGCACGTTGTTCACGCTGCCGCCGTCCTACGAGGTCGGCGACGGTGTGCTCGGCGACCTCTCACCCGTCGAGGCCGGTCCGGCCCTCGTCGCCGAACTCGGCTGGGCCGTCGGTGAGCTCGAACTCCTCGACGCCACCACCCTCACCGACGCACTCGGCGGTGGCACGGTGACCGTCGACAATCCCGACCCGGTGCTCGACGCGGAGGGCACGCTGGCCTTCGCCGTCGGTCCGGTCGAGTTGGGCGGCGCCGACATCGGGCCCTACCTGGCCGGGCGTCTCGCCGACGGGGCCCCCGGCGACGAGCGCTTCCGCCACGACCTGTTCTGGACCGCTCTCGCCGGTCGCGGCTGGACGGCATCGGACACCCTCGGCACCGTGATGGCCGCCGTGCTCGACGCGGCGGACGGTTCGACGGGTGCCGTCGTGCGGCCACTCGCCGAGGACCCGACGGCCCGCACCGCCGAGTGGCGAGCCAGCGTGATCGCCCTCGAGCCGCTGCCCGGCGATCCCCTCGTCGACGTGCACCTGCCCGCCGGGGGTGCCTCGATCGACGAGGTCCTCGCGACCTTCACCGCCGCCGGGGTGGCCGTGTCACGGGTCGAGGTGGACGAGCGGCCGGTCGGTGACGGACTCGAGATCCTGGTGGCGGCCACGGCCCCGGAGGATGTGACGGCCTTCGCATCGGCTCTGCTCGGACCACTCGGCGCCGATACCGTTGGCCGTGCCCCGGCCGACGTGGTGGGGGACGGCACCGTCCGGGTGCGGGTGGCGGTGGCCGGTTCGACCGGCGGCTGATCACCCGAACGGCGTGCCACCGATGTCCAGCGAGGCCTGATGCCGTCCGATCCCCGGCGACCCCAGAAGACCCGGATCACCACCACCGTGGTGACCCACGACGAGCCCGCCGTCGATCCCGTCGCGGCCGACGACCCCGATGCGTGGATCGGAGTCGCCATCGACGCGGCCGAGGACAAGCTCGGTGAGCGCTCCCTGGCCTACCGGGTCGGTGAGGTCATGGGCATCGTCGAGTGGTTCGTGATCACCACGGGGCGCAACGAGCGCCAGGTGCGGGCCATCGCCGACGACGTCGAGTACCAGATCGGGCGACGCGGTGGACCGAAGCCCCAGCGGGTCGAAGGTCTCGAGGACGCCAACTGGGTCCTGATGGACTACGGCGATTTCGTCGTGCACGTCTTCTCCGAAGCGGCGCGGGAGTACTACGACATCGATCGCCTCTTCAAGGACATGCCCCGCTTCGAGCGCGACTGAATCCACCGGCACCCTCGGGCCGGCTCCCTAGGCTGGAGCGTCTATGTCGAATGCTCCGACCCCCGAGACCGCGTCGCACGGCGCGGACGACACGCCGCCGTTCCGATACACCGCCGCGCTCGCCCAGGACATCGAGCTGCGCTGGCAGGCCTTCTGGGACGACGACGGCACCTTCGAGACCCCGAACCCGGCCGGACCGCTCGCCGACGCCGAGGCGCTGGCGGGCCGGGGCGACAAGCTCTTCGTGCTCGACATGTTCCCGTACCCCTCGAGCAGCGGCCTGCACGTCGGACACCCGCTCGGCTACATCGGCACCGACATCTACTGCCGCTTCCAACGCATGCAGGGCCGCAACGTGCTCTACAGCATGGGATTCGATGCGTTCGGCCTGCCCGCCGAGCAGTACGCCGTGCGCACCGGGCAGCACCCCGCCATCACCACGGCCGAGGCCGTCACGAACTACCGCCGTCAGCTGCACCGCCTCGGGCTCAGCCACGACAAGCGCCGCAGCATCGAGACGACCGATCCCGACTACTACAAGTGGACCCAGTGGATCTTCCGGACGATCTTCGAGGCCTGGTACGACGACGCCGCCGGCAAGGCCCGCCACATCGACGAGCTGATCGCCGAGTTCGACGCCGGTGACCGGGCCCTTCCCGACGGCCGCGCCTGGTCGACGCTGAGCGACCCCGAGAAAGAGCAGGTGCTCGCGGAGTACCGCCTCGCCTATGTCTCGAACGCGCCCGTGAACTGGTGTCCCGGCCTCGGCACCGTCGTCGCCAACGAAGAGGTGACCGCGGACGGGCGGAGCGACCGGGGCAACTTCCCGGTCTTCAAGCGCAACATGCGCCAGTGGATGATGCGGATCACCGCCTATGGCGACCGTCTCGTCGACGATCTCGACCTGCTCGACTGGACCGACGCCATCAAGACGATGCAGCGGAACTGGATCGGTCGCAGCGAGGGCGCCACCGTGCACTTCCCGAGTGCCGCCGGTCCGATCACCGTGTTCACGACCCGGCCCGACACCCTCTTCGGGGCGACCTTCATGGTGCTCGCGCCCGAGCATCCACTCGTCGACGAGCTGACCACGGCCGAGCAGGCCGCAGCCGTCGCCGCCTACCGCGAGGAGGCGGCGGCGAAGAAGGAGATCGACCGGACCGACGACACGAAGGCCAAGACCGGCGTCGCCACCGGCGGGACCGCCACGAACCCGGTGACGGGGGAGGAGATCCCGGTCTGGATCGCCGACTACGTGCTCATGGGATACGGCACCGGGGCGATCATGGCCGTGCCGTGTGGCGATCAGCGCGACTTCGACTTCGCCCGCACCTACGGCCTCGACATCCCTGCCATCCAGCAGCCGCCCGCCGAGTGGTTCACCGGCCACGACATCGCACCGACGGACGGGGCCGACACCTCGACCTGGCCCATCGCCTACGTCGGCGATGCGCCCTACATCAACTCCTCGAACGGCGACGGCCTCGATCTGAACGGCACCTCCGACGTCGCGTCCGGTGTCGCCACGACCAACGCGTGGCTGGAGGCCAACGGCCACGGCGAGGCGACGATCAACTTCAAGCTGCGCGACTGGCTCTTCAGTCGGCAGCGGTACTGGGGTGAGCCGTTCCCCGTCGTCTACGACGAGCACGACGTCGCCCACGTGGTGCCCGAGTCGATGCTGCCGGTCGAGCTGCCCGAGACCGATTCGTTCTCGCCCCGCACGTTCGACCCCGACGACGCCGACTCCGATCCCGAGAGCCCGCTCGATCGCCTCACCGACTGGGTCGACGTCACGCTCGACCTGGGTGACGGTCCGAAGACCTACCGCCGTGACACGAACGTCATGCCGCAGTGGGCCGGCTCGTGCTGGTACGAGATGCGCTACCTCGACCCCACCAACGACGAGCGCTTCGTCGACGCCGCGGTCGAGGAGTACTGGATGGGCCCCCAGACCGACGAGCGTCCGGACCACCCGGGCGGTGTCGACCTGTACGTCGGTGGCGTCGAGCACGCCGTGCTCCACCTGCTCTATGCCCGGTTCTGGCACAAGGTGCTCTACGACCTGGGCCACGTGAGCTCGAAGGAGCCCTACGCCCGGCTGTTCAACCAGGGCTACATCCTCGCCGACGCCTTCAAGGACGAGCGGGAGATCTACGTCGACGCGAGCGAGGTCGAGCGCCGCGACGACGGCTACTTCCACGACGGCAAGCCCGTCACCCTCGAGGTCGGCAAGATGGGCAAGAGCAAGCTCAACTCCGTCAGCCCCGACGAGATGTACGAGAACTACGGCGCCGACACGCTGCGTCTCTACGAGATGGCGATGGGTCCGCTCGACCAGTCGCGCCCGTGGGAGACCCGCGACGTGGTCGGCATGTACCGCTTCCTCCAGCGGCTGTGGCGCAACGCCGTCGACGAGGACACGGGTGCGCTGGCCGTCTCCGACGACGCTCCGTCGGACGAGACGAGCCGGGTGCTGCATCGCACCATCGACGCCGTCGCCACCGAGATGGACAACCTGCGGTTCAACACGGCGATCGCCAAGTTGATCGAGCTGAACAACCACGTCACGAAGATCGACGCCCCGCCGCGTGCGGTCGTCGAGGCGATGACCCTCATGCTCGCCCCGCTGGCCCCGCACATCGCCGAGGAGTTGTGGTCGAAGCTCGGCCACGAGGGTTCTCTGTCCCACGAGCCGTTCCCGGTCGCCGATCCGGCGCTGCTCGTCGACGACACGATCGAGCTGCCGGTGCAGGTCAACGGCAAGGTCCGCGGCCGCGTGGTCGTGGCCGCGGACGCCCCGAACGACGTGATCGAGGCGGCCGCACTGGCCGAGGAGAACGTCGCCCGGACGCTCGACGGTGCGGCGCCGAAGAAGGTCATCGTGGTGCCCGGCCGGATGGTGAACGTCGTGGCCTGACACGGGGCCCGTGAACCGGGTCGGCAACACGTGAAACCGTGTTGTGATGACGTCCCGGCTCGCTAGTCTTCGTGGTCCGCCCACCGGCCCGCCGGTGGATCCGGGGCTATAGCTCAGTTGGTAGAGCGCTTCCATGGCATGGAAGAGGTCAGGAGTTCGATTCTCCTTAGCTCCACGGGAACCCTTCGGGTTCCGTCAAGTTCCTCGCTGGCGCTCGGAACTCGGAGATGGGTTGGCTTCGGGCCGGGCCTTCGTCGTTTCGGTCCGGTGGTGGTCGGCCGTGCCAGGATGCGCCGGTGCGTCGTCTCCTGGCCGTCATCGCCCGGTCGTCGGGGCTCCGCCCGCTGCTGGGTGCGGTGCTGTTCGCCACCGCCGCCGAACACGGCACGTGGCTCGCGGTGATGTTCTACGCGTTCGAACGCGGCGGTGTCACCGAAGCAGGCGTGGCCTCCGCGCTCCTCCTCGCGCCGGCCGTGGTCGGGGCACCCGTGGTGGTCGGTCTGGGCGACCGACTGCCCCGGGCGGGGCTCCTCCGTGGTGCGCTCGTGTTCCAGCTCCTGGCCGGCCTGGCGACCGTGGTCGCCGTGGCCGCGGAGGCGCCCGCGGGGGTCGTCTACACCGTGGTCGCCGTCGGCAGTGTCGGGTTCGCACTCACCCGCCCGCTGTGTGACGTGCTCGCTCCCGGCCTCATCACCGACGAGCAGGAACTGGCACTCGCCAACACGGCGATCGGCATCGTCGATGCCGCCGGCTACCTCGTCGGTCCGGGCCTGGTGGGAGCCGTGCTCGCCGCCGTCGGGCTCACCGGGGCCATGGCCACCGCCGTGGTGCTCGGTGTCGCCGCACTCGCGACCGTGCTCGTGGGCCGGCTGCCGACCGCCGCCGAGGCCCCGGCCGGCGACGAGGAGGGGTCCGGCGCCGCCGATCTGCTCGGTGGTGTGTCCGCCGTGGCGGCCAGGGTGCCGCTGCGTTGGTTGCTCGTGTTCGTCGTGATCGCCGGTGTGCTCGGCGGTGCCTACGACGTCGCGACCTTCGCCGTGCTGGTCGACCACCTCGACCGCGGTCCCGACGAGATCGGCCTGCTCGCCGCCGCCATCGGTGGTGGTGGCCTCGTCGGCACCGTCGCCGCACTCGGGGCCGTGGGTCGCCGGCTCGGCCGCTGGCACGTGGCCGTCACGCTGCTGAGCGGTATCGCACTCCTCGCCGTCCCCGCCACCCGGTCGCTCGCCGTCGTCGCGTCGTGCTTCGCCATCTCGAGCGCGGCCATCGTCGTCGCCGAGATGCTCGGCCGGATCCTCGTCCAGCTCGCGGTCGCCGACGAGGTGCTGGCGAGAGTGGTCGGTGTGTTCGAGGGGGCGAGCCTCGCCGCGGTGGCGCTCGGGGCCCTCGCCATCAGCCTGGTCGCCGGCTCGTTGGGGGCGACCGGATCGATGCTGGCACTCGGCGCCTTCGTGGTGATCGCCGCCACCGGCGGGGCCCGGTCGATCGCCGGTCTCGACGAGGGATCGGGCGGCGACGACGACCGGGTCGCCAGGCTGCGGGCGATCCCGTTGTTCGCCTCGCTGCCGCCGCTGTCGTTGCGGGTGCTCGCCCATCGTGCCGAGCCCCGCCGGATCGATCCGGGAGAGGTCCTGTTCCGTCGGGGCGAGCCGGGTCATCGGCTGTGGCTCGTCGTCGGCGGCGGCGTCGAGATCCACACGGTCGACGGTCGCATCGTGCACGTCGACGACGGGGCCTCCTTCGGCGAGATCGCGGTGGTGGGAGACGGCCGTCGGTCCGCGACCGCCGTCGGTGGCGAGACCGGTGCCGAGCTGTTGGGCGTGGGATCGGGTGACCTCGGCGATGCCTTCTCCGTCTCGGCGAGGGTCCGGCAACGGATGGCAGCCGAGGCCGCTCGTCGCCTGGCCGACGACGGGCCGTCGCCCGCGCACTGAGCACGAGATCCTCCACCAGGTTCACGCGCGGAGGGTGGTCGATCGCACCCTGGGTGAAAAATCTTCGCCCGGGGGTAACCAACGGGCGCAGAACCCGGTCTACTGATGCCATGGACGCCCGTCTTGTCTCCCCCGACGCGCCCGAGCGCTCGCGCGTGGTCCTCGAACGCATCGAGGCCGCCGCCACCTCCGGTCGCACGATCACCTTCGTCACCGGCGAAGCCCCGGTCACCATGACCTACGGCGAGCTGCACGAGCGGGCCACCGTCGCCGCGGCCGAGATGCAGGCACGGGGGATCGCCAAGGGTGATCGGGTCGCGTTGCTCGGGCCGACCACGCTCGAACTCGTCACCTGCATCCAGGCCGTCTGGCTGTGCGGTGCCACGCTCGTCGTCCTGCCGCTGCCGATGCGGCTCGCCTCCATCGAGGAGTTCGCGAACTCCACCCGGACCCGGATCCGCCTCGCGGAGTGCCGGGCCGTGCTCGTCGACAACGATCTGGCCCCGTTCGTCGAGGCCGGTCCCGACGACCCCGACCTCATCCCGATGGCCGACCTCATGCCCGGCGCCGCCGGAGCGGACGCCGCCGACTACGTGCGCCCCGAGGTCACCGAGGACGACCTGTTCGTCCTCCAGTTCACCTCCGGCTCCACCTCGGAGCCGAAGGGTGTGATGCTCCCGAACCACGTCGTCGCCGCGAACCTCGACGCCATCATCGACGCGGCCGAGGTCGACGTCGACGACGACGTGATGGTCTCCTGGCTGCCGCTCTACCACGACATGGGTCTCGTGGGGTTCTGCATCCTGCCGCTGTCGGCCGGTCTGCCGCTCGTGCTCGGCGCGCCACAGGACTTCCTCGCCAAGCCCGGCCGGTGGATGGAGTGGATCTCCACCTACGGCGGCACGGCGACCGCCGGTCCCAACTTCTCCTACGTGCTCGCCACGCGGGCGCTGAAGCGCTCGAAGGAGACCCTCGATCTCTCCCGTCTGCGGATCGCCCTCAACGGCGCCGAGCCCGTCGATCCCGCCTCGGTCGCCGCGTTCGTCGAGGCGGGGGAGCGCCACGGGATGCGTCCCGGGGCGGTGTTCCCGGCGTTCGGCATGGCCGAGGTCGCCATCGCCGGCTCCTTCCCGAAGCCGCTCACCGGTCTGCGGACCGACACCGTCGACGCCGAACTCCTCGAGCTCGAGCACATGGCCGTGCCGGTCGACGACGATCACCGCAACGCCCGGGCGCTCGTCCGTCTCGGCGCCCCCGTGCCCGGTCTCGAGTTCCGCATCGCCGACCCCAAGACCGGTCGGGCGATGTCCGAGCGTGAGGTCGGTGAGCTGCAGATCCGCGGGACCTCGGTGACCCCGGGCTACTACAAGCGCCCCGAGGCCAACGAGGAGCTGTTCGACGGCGACTGGCTCCGCACCGGTGACCTCGCCTACATGGTCGAGGGCGAGATGGTCATGTGCGGCCGGATCAAGGACCTCATCATCGTCGGTGGTCGCAACGTCTACCCGCAGGACATCGAGCGGGCCGTCGGCGACGTCGAGGGTGTGCGGGCCGGCAACGTGATCGCGTTCGGTGTGCCGGGCAAGTCGGGCAAGGAAGCCGTGGTCGTCGTCGCCGAGACCCGTGTCGAGGACGCGGGCGAACTCGGCGACCTCGTCTCGGGCAAGGTCGTCGAGGCCGTCGGCGTGCCCGCCAAGGACATCGTGCTGGTCCGCCCGGGCACCCTGCCGAAGACGAGCTCCGGCAAGCTCCAGCGGGCACTGTGCAAAGAGCAGTACCTGTCCCAGGTGCTCAGCCCGGCCTGATCGGGCCGGGGGTCAGACCTCGCTGAGCGCCTGCATCACCGGTGCCCACCGATCGGGCGCCGAGTCGTACGGGGCATAGAAGCTGAGTCGCTGGACGACGTCGCCGTAGCGGGTGGCGAGTTCCGGCGCGAGCTGCTCGGGTTCGCCGACCACGGCGAAGGCGTCGAGGATCTCGGGTTCGATGAGCTCGGCCATCTCGACCCACTTGCCCTGCTTGGACAGGCCGTTGAGCTGCTCCTGGAGACCGCCCCAGCCGTGGATGTCGAGCACCGCCTTGTAGGCCGGTGTCGAGCCGTAGAAGGCGATCTGCTGGCGGGTCGCCTGGTTGTTCTTCGCCATCTCGTCCGCGTCGTTGCCGGTCACGACGAACGACGGACCGACGATCTCGAAGGCGTGCTCGCCATCGGCACCTGCGTCGTCGATGGTCGGCTTGCCGGCTTTCGCCCGGCCCCGGTTCAGCGCGGGGATGGTCACCTCGCGGAGGTAGCGCTCGGTCGTGAAGCCGTGGCAGATGAACCCGTCGCAGACCTCGCCGGCCACCTCGGTCATCAACTCGCCGACACCGGCGAGGAAGATCCGGGGTTTGCCCGACGGATTCGGCCCCGGGTCGAAGAACGGGGTCATGAGCGTGTGGGTGTAGAACTCACCGCGGAACTGGAGGCGGTCGCCGGTCTCCCAGCAGTCCCAGATGGCGTGCAGCGCCTGCACGAACTCCCGCATCCGGGCGGCCGGCTTCGACCACTCCATCGAGAACCGCTTCGTGATGTGCGGCTTGATCTGCGATCCGAGACCGAGGATGAAGCGACCGCCCGAGTAGGCCTGGAGGTCGTAGGCGGTGTTCGCCAACGTCATCGGGTTGCGTGCGAACGCGACGGCGATCGACGTGCCGAGCTCGAGGGTCTCGGTGTGCTCGGCCGCGAGCAGCAGGGGCAGGAACGGGTCGTGGCTCGTCTCGGCGGTCCAGAAGCCGGCGTAGCCGGCCGCTTCCTGGGCCTGGGCCGAGGCCGCGACCTTGTGCAGGCCACCTCCGAGTCCGGATCCTCCGTCGATCTTCATGCCGAATCCTCCCGAGATGTGGCGTGCGGGCGAACCTAGTACTCCTCGATGACGCCGGTCTCATGGGCCCGTTCGATGATCTCCAGACCGAGCAGGGAGAACACGAAGTAGACGACGGCGCCGGCGAGCAGCGCCCATCCCCATGAGTGTCCGAGGAGTCCGGCGACGATGCCGGCCACGCCGAACACGGGTGCGGCGAGGCCGCTCACCCCGAAGCCGATCTTGACGAACGAGGTCGTCACGGCCGAACGGGTCCACAACCCGACCGACCAGGCGAGGGTCGAGGTCACGGCGAGGACGGCGGCCAACCGACCCATCGTCCCGATCCACAGATTCAACGCGGCGAAGACCGAGCTCCCGGCCAGCATGAGCGTGGCGAGCACGTTCACGTCGCCGGCGGCGGCCTCGGCGAGTTGGTCGTCGGTGAGCGGTTCGGCCACGACCGCAAGGTACCGGCGGCCGCCCGCCTGCGTTTCCCGAAGCAGGGCGCCGTACCCTCCGAGGCGATGATGATCGACGTCACCGATGCCACGTTCGAGACCGAGGTGCTCCAGCGCTCCATGACCACGCCGGTGGTCGTCGACCTGTGGGCGCCGTGGTGCGGCCCGTGCAAGACGCTCGGTCCGATCATCGAGAAGGTGGTCGACGAGACCAACGGTCAGGTCGTGTTGGCCAAGATCAACGTCGACGAGAACCCGGGCGCCTCCCAGGCGTTCCGTGTCCAGTCGATCCCGGCGGTGTACGCCATCAAGGACGGCGGCATCGTCGACGGGTTCATGGGTGCCCAGGGTGAAGACGCCATCCGGGAGTTCGTGGCTACCCTGCTCCCGAGCGTGGAGGATCTCGCCACGGCCGAGCTCCTCGCCGCCGGGGACGAGGCCTCGTTGCTCCAGATCCTCGAGGCCGACCCCGGCCACCCCGAGGCCGTGACGATGCTCGCCGCGCTCTACGTCGAGACGCAGCGTTTCGACGAGGCCCTGGCGCTGCTCGCCCGGATCCCCGAGTCGGACCTCACCCGGCAGTTGGCGGCCCAGGCCCGCCTCGGCGCCGAGGCGGCCGCGGGTGAACACGCCGAGACCGAGGCACGACTCGAAGCCCTGCTGGATCAGGTCAAGGGCGACGACGACGCCCGCCAGGAGTTCGTCGATCTCCTCGAGGTGCTCGGCGCCGAGCACCCCAACACGGCGCTGTGGCGCCGCAAGCTCTCCACCCGGCTCTACTGAGCCACGCCGTCGTCGGCCGTTCGCGGTCGTCGACGCTCCGGGCACCGCCCGCTCCCTTCGCTTCCCCCGTGTGCTGATCGACACCGAGGTGTCGACGACCCCGAGGGGATCCGATGCTCGACTTCGACGACCACGATGGTGTGGCCGCGTCGCTCCACACCTGGATCGACCGGTGGGAGCAGTGGCGGTCCGATCCGCCGCCCGCGGCTCGGGTCGGTGCCGGCCTGATCGTGGTGATCGCGCTCGCGCTGATCGGCTGGCGACTGGTGGCACGACCGGCGCCGGTCGACGTGGCCGACACCCTGCCCGTCATCGGTCTCGACGTGACGACCTCGACGGCGCCACCGGTCGGGGTCGTGGTGCACGTCGTCGGCGCCGTGCGGACGCCGGGGGTCGTGACGCTCCCGGCTGGTGCTCGGGTCGCCGACGCCCTCGAGGCCGCCGGCGGCACGGCGACGGGTGCCGACCCGGCCCGTCTCAACCTGGCCGCACCGCTCGTCGACGGAACCCGGATCCACGTGCCCCGCCTCGGCGACGAGGCGCCCGACGACCCGGCCCGCCCCGAACCGACGGTCGGGCCCGCCGCCGGGACGCCGGGTGACGGGGCCGGGACGGGTGTGGTCGACGTGAACACGGCCGGCGCGGCCGAGCTCGAGTCGTTGCCCGGCGTCGGTCCGGCCACGGCGGCCAAGATCCTGGCGTCCCGTGACGTCGACGGCCCGTTCGGCTCCGTCGACGATCTGCTTCGTGTGTCCGGGATCGGTCCGGCGACACTCGACGGATTCCGTGACCGGGTGCGTGCCGGATGAGCCTGCGCGATCCCGCGACCCGCACGGATGCGGAGCAGCTCGGTCTCGCGACGGTGGCCGTCGTCTGGTCGACGCTCACCGCCATCGGTCGGGGTGCCGCGATGGTCGACCTGTCACGGGTCGCGATCCCCGCCGCCGTCGTGGGTGTGGGCGCCGTTGTGGGCGCGGTGCGTCGCCGTGACGGCGGGTGGTGGTTGGTCGCGATGTCGCTGCTCGCCTGCGGGTCGGGGGTGTGGGCCGAGACGTCGTGGCGGCCCGTGGTGAGCGCCGTGGGGGAGGAGCGGCTCACACTCGTCAGCGACCCACGGCTCGACTGGCCCGTCGCGACGGCCGAGGTGCGCGACGACCACGGTCGCCGGCTCCGACTCGGCGCGGCCGCCGGAGCGGCCATCCGTCTCGCCGAGCTCGGCGCCGGTGACCGCATCGTCGCCCGGATCGCCGTGACGCCGGTCGAGGACTCGCCGTGGGTTCGCAGTCGGCACCTCGTCGGCCGGGCCGGCCTCGTCGAGTTGCACCACGTGGAGGGTCCGGTGTGGTGGCGCCGGCCCATCGAGTGGCTCCGATCGATCGTGACCGCGCCCTCGGCCGATCTGGATCGAGGTCCGCTGTTCCGTGGGCTGGTCGTCGGTGACGATCGGGATCAGTCGGTCGTGCAGCGGTCCCGCTTCCGGATCGCCGGCATGAGTCACCTCCTCGCGGTCTCGGGTCAGAACGTGGCCTTCGTGATGGCCGCGGCGGCACCGATGGTGGCCGTCGTCGGCCGTCGAGCCCGACTCGTGCTCGTCGCGGTCGTGTTGCTCGCGTTCGCCATCGCCACCCGCCTCGAGGCCTCGGTGTTGCGGGCGACCGCGACCGCGGCGGTCGCGTTCTGGGCGGCCTCGACCGGGCGTCGCAGCACGGGGGTCACGGCCACCTGTGCCGCGGTCTCCGGTCTCCTCGTCGTGGATCCGATGTTGCGTCACTCCATCGGCTTCGTCCTGTCGGTGGCCGCGACCGCCGGCATCCTGCTGCTCACCCCGGTGGTGCGGGCCAGGATGCGTGGCCCGGCGGCGTTGCGCACGGCGGCGGCGGTCACGATCGGCGCTCAGCTGGCGGTGGCCCCGTTCCTGTCGGCGGTGTTCGGTCCGGTGCGGCTCGTGTCGTTGCCGGCGAATCTCGCCGCGGGGCCCGCCGCCGGCTTCGTGATGATGTGGGGCTACTCGGTCGGGGTGGTGCGAACGTTGTTGCCCTTGCCCCGGTCGGTGGACGCGGTACTCGTCGCGCCGGTGCGTGTGGCGTTGTGGTGGCTCGACACCGTCGCCGCCGTGGCGGCCCGCGCCGCGGCGGGCTGGCCGGGTGGACTCGATGTGACGCTGCTCCCGCTCGCGCTCGTTCCGGCGGCGGCCCTCGCCGTCGTCGCGCCGGGGCGTCGACGGCTGGCGGGTGGCCTCGGGGCGCTCGTCGGCGTCGTGGCGGTGAGCCTCGTCCCCGGGGCCCCACCCCGGCCGTCCGGAGCGGGTTGGCTCCGCCTGGACGATGGCGCCTCGACCGTGCTCGTGCTCGATCGTCCCGACCGGGAGGAGCTCGTCGAGGCACTGCTCGACGACGGTGTCGGTGATCTGCGTGTGATCGTCGCCGTGTCCGGCGACCGGGCCGACCGGGACGCGGTGGCCGATGTCCGCGCCCTGATGCCGGTGGCGGTGGTGCTGGCGCCTCCGACCCACCGGATCCCCGGTGCCCGTGCCGTGCATGGAGAGGTGGTGCTCTGCGAGGGCCCCGCCCGCCGGGTGCGCCTGGTCTCGGGCCGGCTCGAGGTCGGTGGGTTGGGTCCATCGGCGTGCACCTGACCGGGGCCTTCCGCCCATCACGGGGTGTGGCGGTCGACCTCTCTCAGTGGCAGAATTGCCCGAGTGGTACGTGTGCGAGGGCGACGGGCGCGGCGGAAACGCCTCGCGTGCGCGGTGGTGGTCACTGCGCTGACGATGGCGTCGATCGTCGCGTCCCCGGGAGCGACCTCGCCGGCGGCCGCGGCCGGCTGCGACCAGCCGACGGTGTCGGCCGGCTACCTCGACGAGGTGCGCTCCTCCGCCCGATCGGGCCAGATCTGGCGGCTCTACGCGGCCTTCTTCGAGCGTCAGCCGGACCGCGGTGGATTCGAGTTCTGGCTGGCGAGCTACAACCGGCTCGGCGGTGAGCGCATCGCGGAGGCGTTCGCCCGGAGCGAGGAGTTCGTCGACCGGTTCGGCCGGATCTCCGACGGGGCCTTCGTCGACCTGGTCTACGACCACGTCCTGTGTCGGACCCCGGACCGGGCCGGCCGCTCGTTCTGGACGACCCGGCTCCGTGACGGCCTGTCACGTGGCGAGGTGATGCTCGCCTTCAGCGACTCCGATGAGTTCCGCGACCGAACCATGCCGGCCTGGCGGGAGGTCTTCCGCGACGACTTCGACGCGAACGGCGCCGGTTGGCGTGGCCTCGACCGCTCGGTGTGGGACGTGCACACCGGCGCCCAGGGCGGATTCAACGGTGAGATCCAGTGCTTCCGGCAGGAGAACGTCGACCTCCGCGACGGCACCCTGCGACTCACGGCCCGACCGCAGCAGGTGAACTGCGACGCCGGTCGCCGCAGTCACACCTCCGGCTCGATCACCACCGAGGGCAATCGGGACTGGACCTACGGTCGGTTCGAGGTGCGGGCCCGATTCCCCGCCACCGACGGGATGTGGCCGGCGATCTGGATGATGCCGAGCTCGAACACCTACGGGATCTGGCCGTACTCGGGCGAACTCGACATCGTCGAGGCCATCGGTCGTCAACCCGACCACGTGGTCGGTACCGCGCACTGGGCTGGTGCCGATGGTCGACCACGGATGGACAACGGCTGGATCGTGCTCGGCGACGACGCGATCGCCGACTGGCACACCTACACCCTCGAGTGGTCGCCCGGCCGTCTCGTGTGGGAGATCGACGGCGTGGCCTTCCACGAGGTCCGGGGCTGGCACCCGGTGAACGGCCGGCCCGAGGCCCCGTTCGATCAGCCCTACTTCCTCACGTTGTCCCTCTTCGTCGGCGGCGAGTGGCCGGGGTCCCCGAATGCGACCACCGACTTCCCGGCGACGATGGAGGTCGACTGGGTGCGTGTCCTCCAGCGCTGACACACCGGCCCGGTAGCGTCGGGGGCGTGAGCCTGACGGTCATCAAAGGCGACGATCTGACCCTCGTCGCCCAGGCGGTGAAGAGCACGGTCGACGAGTTGCTCGGCGACGGCGACCGGACCCTGATGGTCGACGAGGTCACCGAGGCGCAGCACCACGGCAACGACGGCGAGGCCACCCTCGCGGCGCTCGTCTCGGCGACACAGACCCCGCCGTTCCTCACCGATCGCCGCATCGTCGTCGGCCGGCACCTGGGCCTGTTCACCCGGGCCGAGCAGGTGGCCGAGCTGGTGGCGTCGCTGGCCGACCCGATGCCCACCACCGACCTCGTGCTCGTCTGGGAGAAGGCCACCGGCCAGCAACGCCTCGGTGCGATCCCGAAGTCGCTGAAGGAGGCCATCACGGCCGCCGGCGGCGTGACGGTCGACGCCGCCCCGTCCGGGAAGGGTCGCCGCACCCTGCTCGACGAGAAGCTGACCACCGCCCCGGTCCGCCTCGACGGCTCGGCGAAGCGCCTCGTGGCCGATGTGGTCGGCGACGACGTCGGCCGGGTCGATCCGCTGATCGAGCTGCTCGTGTCGACCTACGGCGAAGGCGCCCGGCTCGGGCCCGTCGAGGTGGAGCCCTTCCTCGGTCAGGCCGCCGACGTGCCGCCGTGGGAGCTCACCGACGCGATCGATCGGGGAGACGTCGCCGGCGCACTCGAGAAGCTCGATCGCATGATGCGCGGCGGGGAACGCCACGCCCTCCAGGTGCTCGCCACGCTCCACGGGCACTACCAACGTGCGTTCGCTCTCGATGGCGCGAACGTCGCCGACGACAAATCGGCCGCCGCCTTGCTGGGGATGAAGGGGTCGACCTTCCCGGCGAAGAAGGCGTTGTCGCTGGCTCGTCGCCTCGGCTCGGACCGACTGCGTCGGATCATCGGGCTGTTGTCCGATGCCGATCTCGCCGTTCGTGGCGGCTCGGGCGCCCCCGACGACGCCACCGTGCAGGTGCTGGTCGCCCGGCTCGCCCGTCTGTCGGCCTGACACGAGGGCCGCGGGCCCCGAACGATCGAGCGCACCCGAAAACGACGAACGCCCGGCCGGAGCCGGGCGTCGAGGTGCGGTTCCGCTCCGGAGAGCGACCGGGTGGGAGGACTCAGCCCTCGCCGGCGGCCCGCACGGCCTTGACCAGCCGCGACTTCTTGCGGGCGGCGGTGTTCTTGTGGAGCACACCCTTCTGGGTGGCCTTGTCGATCCGCTTGAGG
>JAHDBV010000011.1:60680-75364 GCA_020630195.1 Acidimicrobiales bacterium | reverse complement strand
AGGCCTGGGTGCCCGAGTAGTCGAACTCACACGCCTGACCGATGACGATCGGGCCGGAGCCGATGACGAGGATGGACTGGATGTCGGTGCGCTTCGGCATCAGCGGGTTCCTCCGGTTGCGGGGGCCCGGAAGGCGTCGATCTGGTCGGCGAACCGATCGAAGAGGTACCGGGAGTCGTGGGGGCCGGGGCCGGCCTCGGGGTGGTACTGGACACTGAACGCCGGTGCGCCCTTGACGCGCATGCCTTCGCAGTCGCGGTCGTTGAGGTTGATGTGGGTCGGCTCGGCGTTGGGGGCGAGCGTGTCGGTGACCACCGAGAAGTTGTGGTTCTGGGCGGTGATCTCGACCTTGCCGGTGACGAGGTCCTGCACGGGGTGGTTCCCGCCGTGATGGCCGAAGGGCAGCTTGTCGATCTCGGCGCCGATGGCGAGCGAGAGCAGCTGGTGGCCGAGGCAGATGCCCATGATCGGCCGTTCACCGAGGAGCCCCCGGATCGCCTCAGCGGCGTAGGGGACCATGCCCGGGTCGCCGGGGCCGTTCGAGAGGAAGATGGCGTCGGGGTCCCGGGCGAGCACGTCGGCGGCGCTCGTCGAGGCCGGCACCACCTCCACGGTGGCGAGCCCGGCGAGCTGGCGGACCATCGTGGTCTTGATCCCGAAGTCGTAGGCGACGATGCGGCGCTCGCGGCTGCCGCCGGTCTGGGCGACCGTGTAGGCCTCGTCGACGGTGACCTCGGCGACGAGGTCGATCCCGTCGGTGCCGGGTTCGGCTTCGGCCCGGGCCCGCAGGGTGGCCTCGTCGACCGCCCCCTCCCCCTCGACCGGCCCGAAGGCGCCGCCGATGGCCCCGCGGTCGCGCAGGATCTTGGTGAGGCGGCGGGTGTCGATCCCACCGATACCGGGGATGCCGTGCTGGCGCAGCAGTTCGTCGAGATGGCCCTCGGAGCGGAAGTTCGAGTGGCGACGGGCGAGGTCCCGCACGATCACGCCACGGGCGTGGATGACCGAACGTTCCATGTCGGTGCGGTTCCAGCCGTAGTTCCCGATGTGGGGATAGGTGAAGGTGATGATCTGGCCGGCGTAGCTCGGGTCGGTCAGCACCTCCTGGTATCCGGTCAGGACCGTGTTGAACACGACCTCGCCGGTGGCGGCACCGTCGGCGGGGGTGGCACCGATGTGCTCCCCCTCGAAGACGGTGCCGTCGGCGAGGACGAGTGCGGCGGCGGTCGGGCGGCTCATCGCGTGGCCTCGAAGTCGATCACGACGGCTTCTCCTGCATGGATGGTGTGGCGGACACGCCCCGTGAGGGTGCGCCCTTCGAAGGGGGTGTTCTGACTGCGGCTCGCCGACCCGGCTCCCGACACCACCCAGGTGGCGTCGGGGTCGATGACGGCGAGGTTGGCGGGCTCACCCGGTGCGACCGGGCGCCCGTGACGATCGGCGAGGCCGGCGATCTCCGCCGGTCGCCAGCTGAAGAGCGGGAGGGCCTCGTCGAGGCTCAAGCCGACCTCGGCCATCACGACGGCCAGCGCCGTCTCGAGTCCGAGCATGCCCGGCGGGGCCTGGTCGAAGGGGCGTTCCTTCGCCTCGATCGGGTGGGGGGCGTGGTCGGTGGCGACGGCGTCGATCGTGCCGTCCCGCATGCCTTCGCGGACGGCCTCGACGTCCGCTGCGCTCCGCAACGGCGGATCGACCTTGAACACCGGGTCGAAGCCGGCACAGGCGGCGTCGGTGAGTGCGACGTGGTGCGGGGTCGCCTCGGCCGTGACCGGCAGACCGCCGGCCTTGGCGGCGCGGACCATGGCGACCGAGCCCGCGGTCGAGAGGTGCTGGAAGTGGATCCGGGTGCCGGTGAGTCGGGCGAGGGCGATGTCACGCATCACCATCAGCTCCTCGGCTTCGGCCGGCTGGCCACCGAGGCCGAGCCGGGACGACCACTCGCCTTCGTGCATCATCCCGCCGGCGGACAGCTCGGCGACCTCACAGTGCTGGGCGAGCACGATCGGCACGCCGTCGGCGGTGGAGAGCGAGCCGGCGTACTCGAGGGCCCGACGCATCAGTCGGTCGTCCTGGAGTCCGGTGCCGCTGTCGGTGAACATGCGCACCCCGCGGGCGGCGAGCTCCCCCATCGGGGCGAGCTCCCGTCCCTGCCGGCCGAGGGTGATGGCCGCGGCGGGTCGGATCTCGCAGAGTGCGGTGCGTCCGAGTGCGAGGATCTCGTCGACGACCGGGGCGGCGTCCGGGCACGGATCGGTGGTGGGCATGGCGACCACGGCGGTGTAGCCGCCGAGGGCGGCGCTCCGGCTGCCCGACTCGATGGTCTCGGCGGCCTCCTCGCCGGGCTCGCGGAGGTGCACGTGCAGATCGACGAATCCGGGGGTGATCACACACCCCGAGGCGTCGAGCTCCACGTCGCCGGAGAGTCCGGGACCGACCTCGAGGATCGTGCCGAGCTCGGCGTCGACGAGCACGTCGCCGGAGCGTCGACCCTGCTGGTCGAGCACGGTGCCGCCGGTGAGCACGATCGTGGACATCAGACGACCTCCTCGGCCGAGGCGGGGGTGCCGGCGTCGCCGGCGGGGAACCGACCGGGGCCGAGCACGTGGTAGAGCACGGCCATCCGCACGGGCACACCCGCGGCGACCTGGTCGAGGACCGCGACGCGGGTGTCGTTCGCCGTGACCTCCCGGTCGATCTCGACGCCCAGGTTCATGGGTCCGGGGTGACAGATGACGGCGTGGTCCGGGAGCCGCCGTGCCCGTTCGGCGGTGAGTCCGAAGCGGGAGCGGAACTCCCGGTTCGACGGGATGAGCACCTCGTCGAGACGTTCGTTCTGGATCCGCAGCAGGTAGACGGCGTCGAGCTCGCCGAGGAGCGGGTCGAGCGAATGGGCGACCTCGACGTTCCAGGGCGACACCGATGCCGGCATCAGGGTCTCGGGTCCGACGATCGTGACCCTCGCGCCGAGGGCCGTGAACGCCTCCATGTTCGAGCGGGCCACGCGACTGTGGGCGATGTCGCCGACGATGGCGATGTGGCGACCCTCGAGCGAGCCGAGCCGGCGCCGCAGCACGAAGCTGTCGAGCAGCGCCTGGGTGGGGTGCTGGTGCCAGCCGTCGCCGGCGTTGACGATCGAGGCGTCGATCCACTCCGAGATCTGTCCGGGCGCCCCGGAGGAGCGGTGACGGACGACCATCGCGTCGATCCCCATGGCGTGGATCGTCTCGACGGTGTCGCGGAGCGATTCGCCCTTGCTGAGCGAGGACGACCCGGCGGCGAAGTTCACGACGTCGGCAGACAGCCGACGGGCGGCGAGATCGAACGAGGAACGGGTGCGGGTCGAGTCCTCGAAGAACGCGAGCACGACCGTCTTGCCCCGCAGTGCCGGCACCTTCGGCACCGAACGGGTGAGCACCTCGGCGAAGCGGTCGGCGTCGTCGAGCAGCGCCGTCAGGGTGTCGGCGTCGAGGTCGCGGATGCTGAGCAGGTGCTTCACTTCGACACCTCCCCGATCTCGACCCCTCCGAGCCTGGCGTCGACCGCCTCGTTCCGCCGGGTCGGCAGGTTCTTGCCGACGTAGTCGGGACGGATCGGCAGCTCCCGATGGCCCCGGTCGACCATGACCGCCAACTGGACCGCCCGTGGTCGGCCGAGGCTGAACACGGCGTCGAGCGCGGCCCGGATCGTGCGGCCGGTGAACAACACGTCGTCGACCAGCACGACCGTCGAGCGGTCGAGGTCGAACGGCACCGCGGTGTCGGCCTCGGGCAGCACCGGGCGGAGATCGATGTCGTCGCGGTAGAAGGCGACGTCGAGCCGACCGACGGGCACGTCTTCGCCGGTGATCTCGGAGAGCGCCGCGGCGATCGCCTCGGCGAAGGGGATGCCGCCGGTCTGGAGTCCGATGAGCACGACCCCGTCGAGGCCTTCGTTGCGCTCCACGATCTCGTGGGCCATCCGTCGAACGGAACGGCGCACACCGTCCGCATCGAGGACCTGATGGTGTGCCAGGAAGTCGCCCCCGAATGGGGGCGTGCGTCCGCGTTCGCGCTCGGCCACGCCGTGCTCCTTCTGCCGTACCGGCCTCACGGGACCGGCTTCACGACTCCGGAATCGACCATATCCGAGCGCTCACGGCGCGCGGAACCCGGGCGGCGAATCGGGCTCAGAGCAGGAAGGTCGCGCCGAATCCGAGCGCCTCGGCACCCTCGACGGCACGCCGATCGAGCACCTCGACACCGGTGGAGGTGAGCGCATGGACCGGGGTCAGCCCCCGCTCGTCACAGACGTCGACGATGACGTCGGCGACCTCGGCCGGGGTCGCTGGCGACGCTCCCCCGACCGCCACGAGCCCGTCGAGCGCCTCGTGGTCGGCGAGCAGCTCGATCGTCGCCGGATCCCACGGGCCGACCAGTGCGAACGCCGTGAGGAACTGCTGGTTCATCGCCGCACGGTGCCTCGCCGGGTCGGTGGGCGGCGTGGCGGGCGGAACCCACGGTCGGGTCCCGTCCGGCCCGTAGCGGAGGTGGCGGACCAGGTCGTCGACGAGGGCCACGGGATCCACCCCCGCCTCCGGTGCACGTACCTCGACGACGCACCCCGACAGCTCCGCGGGCAGCGCGGCGGCGCCGGTCCCGAGCCGGGCCGAGTCGAGCCAGCGCAGCCATGGCAGGCCGGTCCAGGGCGCGTCCCCGATGACGCCGTCCGGTCGACGTGGATGCTCCATCTGGCGGGCGACGTCGACGGAGACCACGAGGGTCGGGTTGCCCTCGGCCCAGGCACCGAGCAGTGGGTTCTCGACCACCTCGGAACGGTAGGTCGGTGACCGTGCGGGAACGAGGATGCCCGCCGGCTCGGCGGCGGCTCAGACGATCGCGATGACGCCGGCCCGGACCGCTCGCACCACGGCGTCGAGCTGGGAGCGGGCGTCGAGCTTCGCGAGGACGGCACGCACGTGGTTCCGCACCGTGTGCACCGAGAGGTAGAGCTCCTCGGCGATCTCGGTGACCGAGCGCCCCGAGGCGAGCAGCTGGAGGACGTCGAGCTCACGCCGGGTGAGACCCCAGCGCTCCCGGGTCGTCGTGGCGATGGGGCTCGATGACCGCTCCGGGTACCAGCTCCCACCCTCGGCGACGGCCGCGATCGCCGACACGATCTCGGCCCGGCCGTCGGACACCGCGGCGATGCCGGCGGCTCCGGCGAGTCGGGACGCCACGACGAAGTCGCCCCGGTCCTCCGACACGAGGACGAGCACACGGGTCGGACTGGCCGCGTTGACGAGCTCGAGCAGATCCTGCGGAGCCGAGTTGTCGCCGTCGGCGAGCACGACATCGGCGCCGGTGTAGGCGTCGCCGTCGACGACGAGCACGTCGGCGTCGACCCCGACCGGGGCCTGGTTGGCCGGGCGCGCAGCGACGACCTCGAGGCCGTCGGCACCGGTGATGATCGCGATGAGCCCGTCCCGGATCAGGTCGTGACGATGCGTGACCGCAACCGACACGGGCTGGTTGTTGTCCCGTCCAACTATCCGCACCCGACAAACATTAGGCACGTCACCGGCGGGAGGTCGGATCGGGCCGAGAATCAGTCTCGAAGAGCCGCCAGATCCCGTCGGATCGTGCCCAGGACGCCGTTCACGAACCGGGACGACTCCTCGGTGGAGTAGCGGCCGGCGAGTTCGACGGCCTCGGACAGCACCGCCCCCGGGGGCGTCTCGCCGTGCAGGAGCTCGGCGACGGCCAGCGTCATGATGAGGCGATCGAGCACCGCCATCCGGGCCAGGGTCCAGCCCCGGGCGGCTCCCTGGATGAGGCGCTCCGCCTCATCGCGGTGGGTGTCCATCAGCTCGAGCAGCTCCAGCACGAAGGGCTCGGGCAGGATCGGCAGCGCCGCCACGATCTCCCCGCTCGGGGCCTGCCGCGTGTCGGCCTCGTAGGCCAGCTCGACGGCTCGCTCCCGCGATTCCCGCCGAGAGGGACCGGCGTCGTATGACGACACGTCAGACCCGGGTCATGTACTCGGCGGAACGCGTGTCGACCTTCACCCGGTCGCCCGGGTTCACGAACAGCGGCACCTGGATGACGAGGCCGGTCTCGAGGGTGGCCGGCTTGCGGGCGCCCGACACCCGGTCCCCCTGGACCCCGGGCTCGGTCTCGGCGATGTCGAGCTCGACCGAGGCGGGGATGTCGGTCCCGATGATCTCGTCGCCGTACATGAGGAACGTGAGCGACGTGCCGTCGACGATGTAGTTCGCGGCGTCGCCCATGGCGGCCTCGCTCACCGTCGTCTGGTCGTAGTCCTCGTTGTCCATCACGACGAACCCGTCGGCGTCCTTGTAGAGCACCTGCTTCTCGCGCTTCTCGATGAAGGCACGCTCGACGCGCTCACCGGCACGGAAGGTGCGATCGACGACGGCACCCGTCCGGGCGTTACGCAGCGTGGTGCGCACGAAGGCGCCGCCCTTGCCGGGCTTGACGTGCTGGAACTCGACCACCTGGACCAGACCCCCATCGGAGCCGAGGTCGAGGTGCATGCCGTTCTTCAGATCGTTGGTCGTGATGCTGGCCATCGTGGGCACTCCCGTGCTGGGGCCTCACACCACTCGGAGGCCTTTGGGTGTTGCGGTCAACGGGATCGCCCCGTCGTCGGTCACCACCACGGCATCCTCGATGCGCACCCCACCCTCGCCGGGGAGGTACACGCCGGGCTCCACGGTGACGGCCAGACCGGCTGAGAGGATACCGACCGAGCGGGTCGACAGGATCGGGGCCTCGTGGATCTCGAGGCCGAGACCATGCCCGGTGCCGTGGGTGAAGAACTCGGCGAGACCGTGGGCCTCGAGCACGTCGCGACACGCGGCGTCGATCAGCACCTCGTCGACGCCGGCCGCCACCGCCGCCACACCGGCGGCCTGGGCCTCGATGACCGCGTCGTACCAACGTCGGCGGGTCTCGGTGGTGGTGCCCCCCACGGCCACGGTGCGGGTCATGTCCGAGCCGTACCCGTCGACCTTCGCGCCCACGTCGAACGTGACGAGCTCACCCTCGAGCGGGACACGGGAGCCGGGGCGGGCGTGGGGGCGGGAGCCGTTCGGCCCGCCGGCGACGATGAGGTCGAACGACACGTCGTCGGCGCCGAGGTCGATCATGGCGTCCGCGAGGCGCCGCGCCATGGCGCGTTCACTCGCCCGCTCCCCCGTCGGCGCGGTGAGCTCCACCAGCAACGGGTGGAGCACGGCATCGGTGATGGCCGCCGCCCGGGCGAGCCGCTGGATCTCGGCCACGTCCTTGCGTCGGCGGAGTGTGCCGACGACGCCGGCCTCGGCCTCGAGCTCGGCCCCGATGTCGGCGAGGATCCCGCCGAGGCGGCCGTGGGCGGCGACGCTGAGCCGATCCGGGTCGAAGCCCACGTGCGGGGCCCCCTCCGCGGCCTCGATGGCGCCGACGGCGTCGGCCAGCACACGATCTCGTTCGGCCGGGCCGGCCACGAGCAGCTCGTAGGGCGCGTCGACGGCGGCCAGTTGCTCGGCGGCCTGTTCGGCGTAGCGCCCGTCGGTGATCAGCCAGCCGCCGGCGCGGGTGGCGAGCACGGTGCCCGCCGACCCGGTGAACCCGCTGACCCATCGCACGTCGGGCGCATGATCGATCCACAGCGCGTCGAGCTCGCGTACGGCAAGGCGGGCGGCGAGACGCCGATGACGGTCGTCGACCGACACCCGATCGAGATCGGCGTCGAGGTCCCGCCCGCGACCGACGGCGGCGCGGACGGTGGCGGCGTCGAGCACGCTCATACCTGGACGGTCACGCCGTGCCGGCGGCGCCGATGGCCGCCTCGACGGCGAGCGGGTAGCCCGCACCGCCGAATCCGACGATCGAGCCCGTCGCGACGGGAGCGACGACCGAGACGTGGCGCCACGGCTCCCGGGCGTTCGGATTCGAGATGTGCAGCTCGACGACGACACCCTCGAACGCCGCGAGTGCGTCGTGGAGCGACCAGCCGTAGTGGGTCAAGGCGCCGGGGTTGATCACGATCGCCTCACAGCGACCACGGGCCGCGTGAACGGCGTCGACGAGGTCGCCCTCGTGGTTCGACTGGAGATGCTCGAGCACCCACCCGTGCGCCTCGGCGGCGCCGCTCGCGGCCTGCACGTGATCGTCCAGGGTGGCGTGGCCGTAGATCTCCGGTTCACGGGTGCCGAGCAGGTTCAGGTTCGGGCCGGACAGCAGCAGGAGGCATCGGCGGTTGTCGGTCACGAGCTCATCACCTCCAGTGCGGCCCGGAGCGGGGCGGTGTCCTCGACGAGGACGGTCTCCACTCCGTTCGGTCCGTCGAGCACGAAGGTGAGCCCGTCGAGCGCCTTCTTGTCCCGGGAGAACAGGGCGATGAGTTCGTCGTCGTCGAGGCCGGGCGGCACCGTCGTCGGGAGGTCGTAGGCATGGAGCACACGGAGATGCTCCGCGACCCGATCGGCGTCGATGCGCCCGAGCCGGTGAGCCACCTCGGCGGCGTAGCGCACGCCGATCGCCACGGCCTCGCCGTGGCGCAGGTCGTAGGAGCCCGCCGTCTCGAGGGCGTGGGCCAACGTGTGGCCGTAGTTCAGGATCGCCCGGAGCCCACCCTCACGCTCGTCCGCTGCGACCACCTCGGCCTTGATCCGGACACACGCGGCCACCCGCTCGTCGAGTGGGAGCTCATCGAGGCGTCCACCACCGAGGAAGTGGTACTTCGCGAGCTCACCGAGTCCGGCCCGGTACTCACGCGACGGGAGCGAGGTCAACGCCTCGGTGTCGCAGAACACGGCGCTCGGCTGCCAGAACGCACCGACGAGGTTCTTGCCCTCCGGCAGGTTCACACCCGTCTTGCCGCCGATCGCGGCGTCGATCTGGCCGAGCAGTGTGGTCGACACGTGCATCACCCGGATGCCGCGGTGGTAGACGGCGGCGATGAACCCGGCGAGGTCGGTGACCACGCCGCCGCCGACGCCGACCACGAGATCGCGGCGGGTCATCCCCCACTCCGCCATCTCCCGGGTGATCCGTTCGACCGTCGAGAGCTGCTTGGCCTGCTCACCCGGTGGCACGACGAAGACGCGGTGTTCCCGGCCGGGGTCGATGTCGACGTCGATGCCCTCCTGGGTGACGACCGCGACCCGACCGACGTCGTCGGGGATCATCGAGGCGAGCCCGTGGCGGCAGCCCGGGCCCACGAGCACCGGATACGACCGACCACCATCGACCCGGACGGGCACCCGGAACCACGTCGGATCGGGTCCGGCGTCGAGCCGGTCGATGATCTCGACCGCCACCGCGTCGGCGTCGGCCGCCGAACCGGTGTCGACGTGGAGCCCGCCCGCCGATGCGGCGGTGTAGGCCGAGCGACGCTCCTCGGCGAGTCGGGTCAGGGCGCCGAGGGGGTCGTCCCCGAGCAGTGGTCGGTCGGGGTCGTGACCCACCCGCTCGGCGAGCACCTCCGAGGCCGCGTCGAGCCAGACGACCGTCGCTTCGCCGCCGGCGAGGACCTCGCGGGCGGCGTCCGTGGTGGGAGTCCCGCCGCCGGTGGCGATCACGGTGGCGCCTCGATCGCGCATCGCGAGCGCCGCGGTGAGCGCCTCGACCTCGACCGCACGGAAGGCCGCCTCGCCGTCGGCGCGGATCCACTGCGCCGGGGTACGTCCCGTGTCGGCCGTGACCGCGTCGTCGAGGTCGATCAGATCCCGGCCGAGGCGGGCGGCGAGGCGGCGACCCACACTCGTCTTGCCCGTTCCCATGAGACCGATGAGCACGATGGGGTCGTCGCTGAGCACGACGCGAAACTACCAGCGGCCCGAGGGCGCCCCCGTGGCGATTCGGACGAAGCGGGAACGGGGTGTCTCAGCGGACGGCCGGCAGCACCGACGGCCCGATGACCACCATCACGATGGTCCCGATGACGAGGGCGGGCCCGAAGGGGATCTCCGCGCCACGTACCGAGGTCTTTCGCACGAACTTCGCGATCGCCATACCGGCGACGGCACCACCGAACGACGCGATGAGGATGGCGTAGATCACGAGCGAGATCGTGTCGGTCGGCCGGGCCGACAACCAGCCGAGGGCCATCCCCAACGACGGGGCGAGCTTCACGTCGCCGAGGCCGAGACCCGCCGGGTAGACGAGGAACATCAGCCCGAAGAACAGCGTGTAGCCGGTGCCGCCGACGATCGCCTGGTTGAGGAACTCGCCCTCCCCGCGATTGCCGGACACCACGAGCACGGCGAATGCCATGAAGGCCATCAGCGGGTAGGTGCCGATGTTCACGAGCAGCTTCGTCTCGAGATCGATGACCGCGAGCACCACGACGGCGGCGCCGAAGACGGCGTACACGGCGAGCAGCCAGCCGTCGTCGTGGAATCTCCACCCGAAGGCACCGAGCGTCGCCGCGGTGGCGAGGTCGGTCAGGGCGTAGCGCCCGCTGCGGCCGTGGCCGAGCGGGCAGGTGGCGCGCCAGCCGAGAACCGGCACCAGGCTCGCCCACCCGCCGAGCGACGCCTTGCAGGGCACGACCAGCGACCGGTCGGTGCCCTCGATGTCGTCGCGATGGGCGCACCGGTGATCGGGCTCGGGACGTTCGCGATCGACCATGCGATCGACCGCGATGCCGAGGAACGGGCCGATGATCAGCCCGAACAGCGCCCCGAGAGCGCCGATGAGGACCGGGGTCATCCCTCGGCGCGCAGGTACCGCATCAGCAGGGCGTGGTCGTCCTCGGCGTCTTCGGTGGCGGGAGTCGCCTCGGTCTGCTCGACGAATCCGGTCGCCTCGGGCGCCTGGGGCTGCTCGGCGAAGCCCTGCGGCTCACCGAAGGCCTCGGCGGTCTCGGCGACGGCGTCCTCGGCTCCGAGTGCCGACGGATCGGTCAGCTGGGTCCCGAATGCGTCGATCTCGGCGGGCGACGGCGGGAGTCCGGCGTCGGCCTCGGGGGCGGCGTCGAACTCGGCGACCGTGGTCTCGGGCGTCGGCGCCGCCGGAGCGACGTCCTCGAGCTGGGCGTTCTGGTAGGTCTCGGGGCCGGCCGCGGGCGGCGGGGGCGGCACCGGCGGACGGAACGAGCTGACCTCGGGCTCGGCGGCGGGCGCCTCGATGGTGGGAGCGTCGGCGAACGCCGGCGGCTCCTCGGCCACCGCGGACGCCTCCGCGATGGGCGCCTCGGCGAACCCCTGCGGCTCGGCGAACGACGGCGGTTCCGCGAACGACGGCGCGTCGGGCGCCGGAGCCGGGATCGAGGTGGCGGCGTCGAGCGCGGCGGCGGTCTCCTCGGCCGACATCGCGGCCTCGGCCATCGGATCGTCGCCGATCAGATCGTCGGCCGGCGTCGGAGCCAGTGGCTCGTCGGCGGCGGGTGCCCAGGCCGGCGGCTCGTCGGCGGCGACGGGAGCGGGAGACGTGGTGAGCGGGGCGTCGAAGCCGGGAACGGCCGGCACGTCGACGGCGACGTCGATCGGGGCCTCGACCACATCGGCGTAGGCCTCGGGGTCGGGGGCGGTCACGATCGCCAGTTCACGATCGACGAGGTTCTTCACGGCACGGGACGCCTCGACCTCACCCAGGTCGAGCGCCCGACCGACGGCGGACACGGGCGAGCCGTCACCGATCGTGCGCAGCACCGTCCACTCGTCGGCGGAGATCTGCACGTGATCGTGGGGCAGGAGGTCGACCGGGGCCACGAGGTGATCGAGGCTCGGCACGACCTGGGCGATGGCCCGATAGTCGTCGAGGCGACCGCCGGCGGCCTGGAGCACACCTTCCACATCGTGGCTCTCCCCCTCGGGGGCGACCTCGTCGATGCTGAAGACGAACTGGCCGTTCTCGAACCTGAAGAGGTCGAACACGACCTCGTCGAGCGAGGCATCGGCACGTGACTCGGCCGAATCGGCCTTGACGAGTCGACCTTCGTGCACGGTCACGGACCCCACGCCGCGATCGCCGGTGAGGCGCAGTTGCCCCGTCTTCGACGTGGCGGCGAGCAGGCGCAGCACGTCGGCGATTGCGAGTGTGTCGATCGATCCCTGCAGCATGGTGACTCCTCTCACCGGGGCGGGTTTCCGGTTCGTTGCTGGGTGATGATGGCAGAGCGTTGACGGGTTGTCCCGATCTCAGGTCGCGGGTGACCCGAGACCGTCGACCACCGCGTCGGTCATGACGTCGATCGGCGCCGTGGATCCGGTCCAACGTTCGAACGCCGTCGCCGCCTGATGTACCAGCATGCCCAGGCCACCCGAGGTTCGGGCGCCCCGGCGGCGGGCTTCGTCCAGCAATGGCGTCGACCGAGGCTGATACACGATGTCGGCGACCGTGTGATGCTGCTCGATCCAGGTCCCCGACAGGGGGATCCCCGACGGATCGGGACCACCGGCCATCCCGACCGAGGTGGCGTTCACGACGATCTCGAGATCACCCAGGTCGTCGACGGTGCCGACCCTCCCCACGGTCGCCAGTGAGGCGGCGTGCTCGGCGGGTGCCGCCGAGCGGTTCACGACCACGATGTCCTCGGCCCCGGCTCGACCCGCGGCCTCCACGATCGCCCGGGCTGCGCCACCGGCGCCGAGCACCGCCAGGCGGGAGCCGGCAACGGCGACACCCGTGTCGGCCTGGAACGCGCGGACCCAGCCGTCACCGTCGGTGTTGTCCCCGACGAGCTCGTCGCCGTCGCGGAACACGCAGTTGCAGGCCCCCAGTCGCTCGACGGCATCCGTGCGACGGTCGACCGCTGCGGCGACATCGTCCTTGTGGGGCATCGTGACCGACAGGCCGTCGATGCCGAGCACCCGCATCGCCTCGACCGCGGCACCTGCGGCGCCGGCCGGAACGGGGAGGGCCACGTAGACCCAGTCGAGTCCGAGCGCGGCGAATGACGCGTTGTGGATCGTGGGCGACATCGAATGCCGCACGGGATCACCGATGACGGCGGCGAGACGGGTGGCACCGGTGGGTGCCGGGAACGAACCCAGGCTGGTCACGGGTCAGAAGATGCCACGCTCACGGGCGATCGCCACGTTCTCGGTGTGTTCCTCGAGGGTCTCGGCGAAACGGTGGTTCCCGTTGGTGTCCCAGAGCACGTAGTAGAACCACGGCCCGTCGTCCGGCTCCAGCGCGGCACGGAGCGAGGCCCGCCCCGGCAGCGCGATCGGATGCGGCGGCAGGCCCGACTGGATCCGCAGGTTCCACGGGCTGTCGGGGTTGTCGATGTCCGACTGGAGGATCTCGTAGCCTCGCACGCCGGCGTCGTAGACGTAGGTGGCGTCGATACCGAGGGGCTGGCCGACCTCGAGCCGGTTGTAGATCACGCGGGCGATCTTCGGCCGGTCCTGCTCGGTCCGCGCCTCGGCTTCGATGAGGCTCGCGATGATGAGCACCTCGTAGGCCGTGTAGCCGGTCCGGGTCTCGGAGCCGCCGTAGCCGAGGTCGCCGGTGACCCGGGCGAACTGGTCGGCCATCTTGCCGAGCACCTCGACCGCGTCGGCATCGACGTTGACCTCGTAGGTGTCGGGGAACAGCAGGCCCTCCCAGCTGTTCTCCGCAGCCGGTCGGTAGCGGTCGGGGATCACGCCGGATCGCAGGGCGGCCCACAGGTCGTCCTCGGTCACCGAGGGCACCTGCTCCGCGATGAGCGGAAGCGCCTCGGAGATCCAGAGCCCCTCGGGCACGGTGAAGCGGTCGAACTCGGGCGGGATCGGCCCGGCGTTCAGCACCTCGAAGGCCTCGTCGACGCTCATGTTCTCGGCGAACGCGTACTCACCGGCCTGGAAGTTCCCCTGGTCCTCCCACTGGGCCGCGTACCGGAAGAACGTGGCGTTCGGGACGATCCCCTCGTTCTCGAGCAGGCGTCCGATGCCGCCGGTCGTGGCGCCCTCCGGCACGTCGATCAACACCGTCTCGCCCGGGTCGCCGTCGGGGTCGAGCTGGGCGTTGAACCAGTTCACCCCCGCCCGGGCGACCACGAAGAACCCGAGGGCGATCACACCGACGGCGAGGAACCCGCGCACCCAGCGGTAGCGCGACGGCCGGACCGTCACGTACAGGTCGTCGTCCCAACTCCGGTCGGGCGGCGGCTCCTCGACCCACTGGTCGAAGGGCACACCGGCACCGTCGTCGTGCTGTGGCGGGAGGGTGTCCGACATCGGAGCTCACGGTAGCTGGCCCCGCCGCACCTTCTCGTGCACCGCCCCGGGGTGGGGGCCACACCACGCTCGGCCGGCCGGAGCGTCGTGTCGACGACGGGGATCAGCTCCCGTCGAGCCAGTGTTGGAGCAGCACCGAGGCGGCGACGGCGTCGACCACGGCCCGTTGCTTCCTCGCCGAGACACCGGCGGCGCGGAGCTCCGCCTCGGCGGTCACGGTCGTGAACCGTTCGTCGACGGTCTCGATCGGGATGGTGATCCGCTTCCGCAGGCCCTTCAGTTCCGAGCGGAAGGCCCGGACCGTGGCGCCCTCGTCGCCGTCGAGTGTGTACGGCATCCCGACGACGAGGACCGTGGCGCCCGTCTCGGTGATGTGGTCGTTGATCTCGCCGTGCTCCACGACCCGATCACCGACGCGCTTGATGACGGCGAGCGGTGTCGCCAACATCCGCATGTCGTCGCTCACGGCGACCCCGATGCGCTTCGTGCCGAGGTCGAGACCGAGGGCCCGGCCCGGACGATCGGCACTCAT
>JAHDBV010000011.1:54659-60580 GCA_020630195.1 Acidimicrobiales bacterium | reverse complement strand
GACGGACCCCCGGGCCCGACGTCTCGACCCGACCACACCGTGAGACCGAGGGCCCGACCCGGACGGTCCGCACTCATGACGGACCCCCGGGCCCGACGTCTCGACCCGACCACACCGTGAGACCGAGGGCCCTGCCCGGACGGTCTGCGTTCATGACGGACCCCCGGGCCCGACGTCTCGACCAGACCACACCGTGAGACCGAGGGCCCGGCCCGGACGGTCGACGCTCAAGCGATGCCGAGACCGGCACGGACGGCGTCGAGTGCACCGTCGATGCCGTCGACGTTCTTGCCGCCACACATCGTGAGGGCGGCGTTCTTCTTACCGCCGCCCTGGATCATCTTCGGCGCGTCGCCGAGCGCCTCTCCGGCGTCGAGCTCACCCGCCGACGCGGCGACGAGGGCGGCACCGCCACCGTCGGGCGCACCACCGAGCACGGCGAGTCGGATCTCGGGACGATCCCGGATCGCGACGGCGAGGTCTCGCAGCTCATCTCGACCGATGCCGTCGACACGGGCGACGACGATCCCGTCGACGGCGCCTTCGGCCAGCTCGCCGGATCGTCCGGCGGCCAGCTGCGACTGGAGTGAGGCGATCGTGCTCTTGAGCTCGGCGATCTCCGACTGACGCTTCTCGACGCCGGCGAGCACATCACCCACCGGCACCTTGAGCATGTCGGCGGCCGCGGCCACCGTCGCCTGCTCGTCGCGGAGGAGCTGGATGGCGCCGTCGCCGGTCACGGCCTCGACGCGGCGCACGTTCGAGCCGATCGAGCCTTCCGAGACGATCTTCACCAGTCCGATGTCGCCGAGGGCACGCACGTGGGTGCCGCCGCAGAACTCGACCGACGGGCCGGCGGTGAGCACCCGCACGCGCTCGCCGTACTTGTCGCCGAAGAAGGCGATGGCGCCCTTGGCCTCGGCCTCGGCCTTGGTCATCTCGGGATGCTCGGTGCCGGGGTTCACGAGCACCTCGGCGTTCACGATGTCCTCGATCCGGGCGATCTCGTCGCCCGTGACCTGCTCGAAGTGGCTGAAGTCGAACCGCAGCCGGTCGGGCGCGACGAGCGAACCCTGCTGGGTCACGTGGTCGCCGAGCACCTCACGGAGTGCGTGATGCAGGAGATGGGTGGCGGTGTGGTTGCGCCGGATCGCGGCGCGGCGGCCGTCGTCGATGGTGGCCGTGACCCGCTGGCCGGCCTCGACGAATCCCTCGATCTCACCCAGGCGGTGCAGATGCACCCCGTCGGGTCCGATCACGGTGTCGATCACCGTGGCCACGCCGGTCACGGTGCCGTCGGCGTCGAGCGCGGTGATGGTGCCGGTGTCGCCGATCTGGCCACCCGACTCGCCGTAGAACGGGGTCTCGAGCAGCACCGCGAACGGGGCATCACCCTCGTCGAGCACCCAGATCGAGGTGTCGAGGCTGGTGCGCTCCCGATCGAATCCCGGGCTGGGCTCGGTGTCGCCCACCGCCACCGAGACGAGGTCGTCCCAGGTGACCACGGCGCCGCCGCCCTTCTGGTTGGCCTTGGCCCGCTCGCGCTGTTCGGCCATGTCGGCGTCGAAGCCGGCTCGATCCACCCCGTGGCCGCGCTCGCTCGCCACTTCCTCGGTCACCTCGTAGGGGAAGCCGTAGGTGTCGTGGAGCTTGAAGGCCACCGAACCGGGGACGTCGGCGCCGGCGTCGAGCTGGGCGAGCTCGTCGTCGAGGATGGCGAGACCGCGGGCGAGCGTCCGGCGGAACTGCTGTTCCTCCTTCTCGACCATCATGCGGATCTTGGCGTGGTCGTCGACGAGCTGCGGGTAGTCCGGGCCCATGATCTCGACGACCGCGTCGACGAGCTGCGGGGTGACGAGATCCGTCACGCCGAGCAGGTAGGCGAAGCGGATGGCGCGACGCATGATGCGGCGCAGCACGTAGCCCCGACCCTCGTTCGAGACGAGCACGCCGTCGGAGATCAGGAACGTCATGGTTCGGGCGTGTTCGGCCAGCACCCGGAGGGCCAGATCGCCGCCGTCATCGGTGCCGATGACGTGGCCGGTGATCTCGGAGGCCACCGCCACGAGGCGGGCCATCTCGTCGATCTCGAAGACCGACTCCTTGCCCTGGAGCACCGACAGCACGCGCTCGAGGCCGGCGCCGGTGTCGATCGACGGCTTCGGAAGCGGCGCGGAGGTGCCGTCCTCGAAGGTCTCGAACTGCATGAACACGAGGTTCCAGATCTCGACGTAGCGCTCTTCGGCCTCGGGGTTGGCCGGACCACCTTCGGGGCCGAACTCGGGGCCCTTGTCCCAGAAGATCTCCGAGCACGGGCCGTTGGGGCCGGTGTCGGCCATGCGCCACCAGTTGTCCTCGTCGAGGCGCTGGATGCGCTCACGGGGCACACCGACCTCGTTGGCCCAGATCTCCTCGGCCTCGTCGTCGGTGAGGTGCACGGTGACCCAGAGACGGTCGGGGTCGAGGCCGAGGACCTCGGTGAAGAAGGCCCAGGCGTCGGGGATCGCCTTCTCCTTGAAGTAGTCGCCGAACGAGAAGTTGCCCATCATCTCGAAGAAGGTCAGGTGCCGCTTGGTGCGCCCCACCTCGTCGAGGTCGTTGTGCTTGCCACCGGCTCGCACGCACTTCTGGATCGTGACCGCCCGGGGATGGTCGGGCCGTTCCTCACCGATGAAGTACGGCTTGAACGGGACCATGCCCGAGTTCGTGAACAGCAGGGTGTCGTCGTGCGGGATCAGACTCGCCGACGGGATCTGCCGATGATCCCGTTCGGTGAAGAAATCGACGAAGGCCCGGCGCAGTTCGTTCGCGTTCATACGCCGTCGAGCGTACCGGCGAGCGCATCCGGCCGCCGGGGAGAAAACCCCGGGTCAGGACGACGGGCGGCGGGTGCGGTCCCAGGCCTTGCGCGGACGCTGGTAGGTCCGCTGCACACGGTTCACCGGCGGCTCGGGCAGCTCGGGCACGTGGCGCCGACGACCGGCGTCGACCGGTTCGGGCGTCGCCGGTGGCGTCCAGGCATCGTCGGGTGAGGTGCGCACGTCGAGCCATGCCTCAGTGGCGGCCGTCTCGTCGCCATCACCCCGGGCGAGATCGGCCCGGTGACGGCGCCATTCGAGGTCGGTCGCCCGTTCCCAGTCGGCGCGGGCATCGGCAATCCCGTCGCGGCTCCGGCGCTGGAGGTCGTTACCTCGGCGGGTCGCTCGGGCGGCCAGGCGGGCGCCGGCGGCCGCACCGGTGGCGGCGATCCGGGTGCCCTGGGCGGCGGCGTCGCCTGCGGTGGCCCCGGCCCGGCCCGTGACGGCAACACCCGACTTGGCCGCCTTGCCGGCGAGCAGCACCCGCCCGCCCGTCCGGGTCACATCGGCGGGCAGCTTGCGCACCGCGCCGGCCACGGGGGCCGGCAGCTTCTTCGTCACCTCGTCGACGGCGGCGTCGGCACGGTCGTCGGTGACCCGTCGCACCAGCCACCGGAGTCCGGCGAGCGCGAGCATCCGTTGCCAGCGCATCAGCGTCGGCCCGGTCGGGTCACGAACGACCCCGTCGGCGGGGAGCGGGCTCGCGCAGGTCGGCCGCCACCTGGGTGGCCGCGGGCACGACGTCGTTGCTCCCGGCGCGGCGACGGCGACCACGGAGGATGCCCTTGGCCACCTTCCCGGTCCCGGAGGCGACCGCGAGGGTCTTGATCATCGGATCCTGCACGGCCTCGTAGGTGCGGGCGGAGGTCTCGGCGATGGCGGTCGTGGCACGGTCGGCCCGGTCGATCACGAGGTCGACCTTGTCGAGTTCGGCGTCGGCGTCGGCGACGAGTGCCCGGAGCTCGCGGAACGCCGCGATCCCCTCGTCGCGCAGCTGGTCGGCCGTCGAGGTGAGCTTGGCGAGGGTGTTGTTGAGATTGTTGACGGCCATGACCAACACGACGGCGGCGACCACCACGGCGATGGCGACGATGATGGCGGCGAACTCGGCGACGGTCATGGTGTGGTCCCGGTGGACGGTGGTGGGGTTCTCTCGGCCTGACGGCGGGCGATCTCGGCCTCGGCACCGTGCTGGGAGGGTTCGTAGTAGCGGCGACCGACGAGCTCGTCGGGCAGGTACTGCTGGTCGACCCATCCGGCGTCGTGGCCATGAGGATAGTCGTAGCCCTGACCGTGGCCGAGGCTGGCGGCGCCGGAGTAGCTCGCGTCACGCAGATGGGTGGGCACCTCGCCGGTCGGGACGTCGGCCACGTCCCGCATGGCGGCGTTGATCCCCATGTAGGCCCGGTTCGACTTCGGTGCCGTGGCGAGGTGCACCGTGGCGTGGGCGAGGTTGATCCTCGCCTCGGGCAGTCCGACGAAGTCGACGGCCCGGGCGGCGGCCTCGGCGACGAGCAGGCTCGTGTGGTCCGCCATGCCGATGTCCTCGCTCGCGGCGACCACCAGGCGGCGGGCGATGAAACGCGGGTCCTCCCCCGCCGTGATCATCCGGGCGAGCCAGTGCAGCGCCGCATCGGGATCGGAGCCCCGGATCGACTTGATGAAGGCGCTGATCACGTCGTAGTGCTCGTCGCGGCCGTAGCGCAGCGACTTGATGTCCGACGCCGCCTCCGCGTCGGCGAGCGTCACGTGCCGGGGCGGCGTCGACCGCTCCGTGGGATCGGCGACCGCCGCGAGTGCGACGGCCACCTCGAGGGTCGTGAGCGCCTGTCGCCCGTCGCCCCCGGCCCGACGGGCGAGGTGGTCGACGGCGTCGTCGTCGGCGGTGGCCTGCTCGACCTCGAGGCCCCGGCGGAGCAGTCGTTCGACGTCGGCCGTGGTGAGTGGTTCCAGTCGGAACAGGGTGCTCCGGCTCCGTAGGGGTGCGTTCACCTCGAAATAGGGGTTCTCCGTCGTGGCGCCGATCAGGATCAGCTCACCCGACTCGACCGACGGCAGCAGCGCGTCCTGCTGGGCCTTGTTGAAGCGGTGCACCTCGTCGAGGAACAGGATCGTCCCGACGCCCCGTTCGCCCAGGCGTTGTCGGGCACCGGCGATGACGTCACGGACGTCGGACACCTTGGCCGTCACGGCCGAGAGCTGGACGAACGTCTTGGCCGAGGCCGTCGCGACGAGCTGGGACAGCGTGGTCTTGCCCGTGCCCGGCGGACCCCACAGCAGCACCGAACTGAGCCGGTCGGCCTCCACGAGTCGTCGCAGTGGCGCCCCGGGGCCGACCAGGTGGGTCTGGCCCACGATGTCGTCGAGGGAACGTGGTCGCATCCGAGCGGCGAGTGGCGCGCGACGGGCCAGTTCGTCCTCGGCGGCAGCGGTGAAGAGGTCGCCCACAGGCCGGACCCTAACCCCGCCGCTAACCTCGACCGCCGTGACCACGGCTCTCACCCTCGCCTTCTACGTGTGGCTGCTGATCTCCGTGGTGTGGTTGGCGATCGAGCTGCGTGGTCGGGTGACCCGCTACCTGTCCGAACGACGGGGTGACGCCGATGCGACCACGGCACCGTCCGCTGATGCCGACACCACCTCGACGGCTCAGCCGACCGTGCGAGCGACGGCCTCGGCGACGTCGAGCGCCGGAACCGAGACCCCGAAGCGGGCGGCGTCGAAGATCTCCGTTGCCACCCCGACCGTCGGCGGCCCCGATCTGGACAAAGCGCTCGGCACCGTGCTGGGACGCAAGGCGAACGCCAGCGCCCAGCCGGCGCCATCCGCCACCACCACGCGGGCCGCCGCACCCGCCGACGACACCCCGGCCACCGCACCGGCCACCGGCGCTCCCGCCTCCACACCGGCCGACGGCGACACGAACGCATCGATCCCGACCCCGACGGTCCGACTTCCTCGTCTCGACCCCACGGACACCCCCGAACCGGGCGAGACCCCGGCACCGTCGACGCCCGCAGCGCCACCCGCACCCGCCGTGGCACCCCCGGCTGCCGCCGCGGC
>JAHDBV010000011.1:0-54559 GCA_020630195.1 Acidimicrobiales bacterium | reverse complement strand
GGCTCCGGCTCCGGCTCCGGCTCCGGCTCCGGCTCCGGCTCCGGCTCCGGCTCCGGCTCCGAGCGAGGAAACGGCACCGATGGCCGCACCGGCGCCGACGCCCCTGCCGGCTCCCGCCGCGGAGACCCCGTCCCCGACGGTCCGGGATGAGGCGCCCGCTCCCGTCACCGAGGTCGTGGCCGAGACACGTGCTCCTGCACCGACACCCTCCCCGGCCGAGGCCGCTGCCACGGTTGTGCCGGCGATCGACGTCCGCACGCCTGCCGAGACCACCGCCACGCCGACGGTCCCGGCCGCGCCGGCGACACCGCCCCGACTCGCCGACCTCCTCGTGGGCTTCGAGTTGCCCGAGGCGATCGCGCCAGTCCGCACCGAGGTGCAGCCCCGGGACGACTATCTGGCGCTCACGGCCGCTTCGGTCGAGCCGGAGTCGGTCGGCGGTTCCGTGGCCGACGAGCTCGAACGTCTCGGGTACACCCTCCGGCTGCTCGGCGACACCGACGCCCTGGCCACACGAGCCGGCGATGCCGTCAGCATCCGGATCCACCCCTCGGCCTCGATCGGGCTCGACGGTGTCGCTCGCCCCGGGCGGGGCCAGCGTGTGCTCGTCGAGTTGTGGTCGGGCGGAGGACCCCGACCCGACTGACCGGCCCGCTCAGGGCCTGCCGGGTTTCCTCGGTGGGACCACGCCGTCGGCACGGAAGTCGCTGCCTTTGTGGCTGCCGTCGCAGCGCGGCGCGTCCGACGATCGGCCGCAGCGACACAGCGCGAGCCGCTCGACCGCGATCGGCCCCGAGCCGTCGTCGAACGTGACCGGGCCCCGCACGACGATCGGACCGTCGCGACGGAGCTCGACCCGGGTGGGTTCGGGCTCGGCCTGCTCGGTCATCGGCGGTCTCAGGTCGCGGGCGGCAGGGCCCGGATGCCGAGCTCGTCGAGATGACGCTCGTCGACCTCGTTCGGTGCCAGCGTCATCGGGTCGAGGCCCGACTGCGGCTTCGGGAAGGCGATGATCTCGCGGATGTTGTCCTCGCCGGCCAGGATCGCGGACAGGCGGTCGATGCCGAAGGCGAAGCCGCCGTGCGGCGGTGCGCCGTAGCGGAACGGGTTCAGGAAGAAGCCGAACCGGGCCTCGGCCTCCTCGTCGGAGATCCCGAGATGGCTGAAGACCTGACGCTGGAGATCGGCGTCGTGGATTCGGATCGAACCCGAACCGAGCTCCCAGCCGTTGAGCACGAGGTCGTAGGCGAGCGCACGCACCGACATCGGATCATCGGCGATCTTGTCGATGTCCTCGGGATGCGGATGGCAGAACGGGTGGTGCCCGGGGCGGGGTTGACCCGACTCGGCGTCGACGCCGACGAACAACGGGAAGTCGGTGACCCAGAGGTACTTGTAGGGCCCCTCCGACACCGGCGGACGGCCGATGCGGTTCCGGAGTTCGCCGAGCACCTCACAGGTGGTCGCCCACTCGTCCGCGATGATCAGGATGAGGTCACCCTCGGCGGCGTCGAAGGCCGACACGATCGCCCGGCTCTCGTCCTCGGACAAGAATTTGGCGACCGGGGAGTTGAAGGTGAGGTCGGCCTCGACCTTGAGCCAGACCATGCCCTTCGCACCGAAGCTCTTCGCCTCGTCGGTCAGGTTGTCGAGCTTGTTGCGGCCGTAGTCGGCGGCCCCGCCGTCGACCTTGATGCCCTTGATCGACCCGGCCGTCGAGAAGGCCTTGAAGCCGGTGTCGGCGAAGATCGGGGTGAGCTCGACGAGCTCCATCCCGAAACGCAGGTCGGGCTTGTCGGAACCGAATCGCTCCATCGCGTCGTGCCAGGTGATCCGGGCGACTTCGTCGGGCCGCACGCCGGTCACGGCCTCGGCCGCGTCGAGCACGGCCACCTCGACGGCGTCGAGCACGTCGTCGACGTCGACGAAGCTCATCTCCATGTCGAGCTGGGTGAACTCGTACTGGCGATCGGCCCGGAGGTCTTCGTCACGGAGGCAGCGGGCGATCTGGAAGTAGCGGTCGAGGCCGCCGACCATCAGGAGCTGCTTGTAGAGCTGCGGCGACTGCGGGAGCGCGTAGAACGAGCCGGGCCGCTGACGGGCCGGCACGATGAACTCGCGTGCACCCTCGGGCGTCGAGGGCATGAGGAGCGGCGTCTCGACCTCGACGAAGTCCTGGGCGTACATCGCCTCACGGATCGCCCGGTTGACCTGGCTGCGAACCCGCAGGTTCCGCTGCATCCGGGAGCGGCGGAGATCCAGGTAGCGGTGCTTGAGTCGCACCATCTCGTCGACGTCGTCGGCCCGCTCGTCCATGGGGAACACGGGTGGCTCGGCGGCGCTGAGGATCTCGACGGTGGCCTCGTGGATCTCGACCTCGCCGGTGGCGAGCTCGGGGTTGGCGGTGCCCTCCGGACGGATCCGCACGGTGCCGGTGATCGCGAGCACGTACTCCGAGCGCACGTCGACGGTGTTGTCGACCACGCACTGGACCACCCCGGAGTGGTCCCGGAGATCGACGAAGGCGAGGTGCTCGCCGTGCTCGCGGCGCTTGTTCACCCAGCCGCAGACCGTGACGGTCTGGCCGACGTGTTCGGTTCGGAGTTCGCCGCAGCGAAGGGTGCGCATCATCGTGATGGGTCCTGTTCGGAGTCGGCGGCCGCTCAGTCGAGCAGGCCGCGGAGAGCGGGGACGAGATCGGAGGTGGCGACGCGGCGCTGTTCGGCGTCGCTTCGCAGGGGGCGGACGACCAGTTCGTCGGCGGCGGCCTCATCGGGGCCGACGATCACGGCCACGGAGGCGCCGGATCGGTTGGCGGCCTTCATCTGGGCCTTCATCGAACGTCCGTCGTAGGCACGGTCGGCACGGAGCCCGGCACGGCGGATCGTGTCCACGAGCCGCAGGGCGGCGAACTCACCGGTGGTGTCGACCACGAATGCGTCGAGCTCGGCGTCGCTGGCGCCGAACACACCTTCGTCGTCGCAGGCGAGCAGCGTGCGGTCGACCCCGAGGGCGAAGCCGACACCGGGGTCGGCCGGTCCGCCGAGGTCGGCGACGAGGCCGTCGTAGCGACCGCCGCCGCCCACGGCGTTCTGTGCCGACTGGAGCGCGTCGGAGACGAACTCGAACGTCGTGCGGGTGTAGTAATCGAGCCCACGAACGAGCTTCGGTTCGACGACGAACGGCACGTCGAGCAGCCGGAGCCCGGCCTGGACCCGATCGAAGGCGGCGGCCGCCTCGTCCGACAGGAAGTCGGCGAGGGCCGGGGCGGTGGCGATGATCTCGGCGTCCTGTTCGCGCTTCGAGTCGAGCACGCGCAGTGGGTTCTTCTCGAGGGTGGCCCGGCTCTCGGCGGAGAGCGCGTCGCCGGCGGCGGTGAAGTGCGCCGTCAGGGCGTCGAGGAACGGCGGACGATCCGCCTTGTCGCCCAGGGTGTTGATCACCAGGCGGACCTGCGACAGCCCGAGGCGGGCGTAGAACCGCCAGGCGAGCGCGATCAACTCGGTGTCGAGGTCGGGGTCGTGGGAGCCGATGACCTCGGCACCCACCTGATCGAACTGGCGATAGCGGCCGCGCTGGGCCTTCTCCTGCCGGAACGCCGGACCGGCGTACCAGGCCTTCCACGGCGTGGTCGGACGATGCTGCACGTACGCCCGACACACCGAGGCGGTGAACTCCGGGCGCAGCGCGAGGCGCCGCTCCCCGGCGTCGGTGAAGGCGTAGAGCTCCTTCGAGACCACGTCGGTCGACTCGCCGAGGCGGACGAAGACGTCGAGGTCCTCGAACATCGGCGGCACGATCTGCCCGAACCCGGCCTTGGTCGCCTCGTCGGCGAAGGTCTCCACGAGCTCACGCATACGTGAGGTGGTGGGGTTCAGCAGGTCACGAGTGCCCGGCGTGGCGGTGAAGGTGGGCGCGGCCATGAGGGGCGAAGGGTACCCGGCGCACCGTCGGGAGCCGGGGACGTTTTCGCCGGATCGGGCCGTCAGACCGGTTCGGTCACGCCGGTCCGGCGGCGGCGCTTCTCCGCGTAGAGGGCGTCGTCGGCCTCGAGCAGCGCCGAGTCGAGATCGCCACCCCGGACGATCGCCCGACCGACACTGGCCGAGATCCTCACCGTGACGCCATCGGCGAGATCGAAGGGCCTGCTGGCGATGTCGCGCACACGGTCGGACACGTGCTGGAGATCGTCGGCCGAGGGCACCAGCACCACGAACTCGTCGCCACCGACGCGGGCGACCACGTCGGTGTCGCGGAACTCGTCGATGAACCGGGTCGCCAGTTCGACGAGGAGAAGATCACCACGGGCGTGCCCGTGTTCGTCGTTGACGGGCTTGAGTCCGTCGAGGTCGATCGCGAGCACACCTCCCGAGCCGCCGAGTGCGAAGGCCCGGCGAAGCCCCGCCCGGTTCGACAGACCCGTGAGCTCGTCGGTGCGGAGGCCTGCATCGAGCTCCCGCAACGTGGAGCGGACGGCGGCGAGCTCGGCGAGCTCCGGACGACGGGTCTCGAGATCCTCGACGGGCTGACGACGACGGATCCGGTCGGCGAGCTGCACGACCTGGTCGAGGCGACGATCGACGAACCGGAGGATGAGCAACAGGACGAGCAGCGCCACGATGGCGACCCCGGTGGCCGCGAGCACGTACCACGTCGCCCGGGCACGGGCGTCGGCCCGTGCCGCCTCGAGACGCTCGACGACCCGGGCGTTCTCCGCGTAGCGCAGCTCGGCGAGGGCGACGAGCGCCTCCCGCTGCTCCGCCACGAGCTGGATCAGTGCCGCCTCATCCGGGCGGGAGCCTTCGGCGATGAGGGTCGCCAGCGCCGATCGGTCGGTGGCACCGTCCTCGACGAGCACCAGCGCGGGTTCGCCGGCGAGGGCGGGCCAACGACGGAGGAGGTCGGTCTGACGCTGGGTCACGGTCGAGGTCCGACCGAGGGTCTCCGCGGGATCGCCACCACCCAGCGAGATCTCGACCGAGACGGTCAGCCAGTCGGACAGCTCCTCTTTGAGGGCACCGAGTGCCTCGAGCCGAGCCACGTCGCCGATCGACCGGGCTGAGCCGGCCTGGGCGATCTCGATGGAGGCGACGTCACGCTCCTTGAACGCAACCGCCCGGGCGAGTTGGACCAGGGCGTCGTATCGATCGGTGAGTTGTTCGAAGTCGAGCGCGTCGGCATCGACGTCGGCACGGAGGCGGCGGACCTCGTCGATCAACTCGTCGGCACCGGTGTCGCCCTCGACGGGGTTCGCCTCGAGGATCCTGATCGCGGCATCGACCGATCGTTCGGACTGCGCCAGATCGCCGCCGAGTGTGTCGCCGAGCGGGCCGAGGTCGAAGCCGATGGCCTCCACGGCCAGGGCGCGTCGGGCGCCGCCCTCACCCACGCCCGACTCGACGATGTCGTCGACGGCCAGGCTGCGTTCCATCCGGATCGCGGCGACTTCGGCCGCACGGGCGCGCTCGAGTTGGCTGTCGGCCACGCTGAGCATGGCCCCGATGACCCCCGCACTCGCCACCAGGGCGAGCACGGCGATCACCCAGCGGATCGAGACGGACGGCATCACCGGTTGCCCGTCGGCACGCGAACCGGCCGGTTGAGCAGTTCGACCCGGTTCACACCGGATCGATCAGCCGAGTCCGTGGGTCAGTGCCCCCGTCCGGCCACCACGCGGTAGGCGTCGAACACACCGTCGACACCGCGGACACTGCGGAGCACGGCATCGAGATGGGACGGATCCGAGATCTCGAACTCGAAGCGCAGGCGGGCCACCCGGTCGGGGTCGGTGGCGGTGGAGGCGGAGACGATGTTGACCCGGTGGTCGGAGAACACCGTGGAGACGTCCGACAGCAGGTGGGACCGGTCGTAGGCCCGGATCTCGGCCGAGGCGAGGAAGGTGGCGTCCTTGGTGGCGGCGTCCCAGTCGACCTCGATGAGGCGGTCGTTCTGGCTCGCCACCAGGGACACGGCGTTCGCACAGTCGGCTCGATGCACCGACACACCACGGCCCCGGGTCACGAAGCCGATGATCTCGTCGCCCGGCACCGGCGTACAACAGCGCGAGAGCCGCACCATCACGTCGTCGAGACCCTCGACGTGCACCCCCGTGCCCGTGTCGGCCGACGCCCGCCGGAATCGCCGCGAGGTCGACGGGAGGGACTCCTCCTGCTCGGGTCGGACACCGGTCAGGGAGGCCTGCACCCGATGGGCGACCGAGCGGGCCGAGACGTGGCCCTCGCCGATCGCGGCGTGGAGCGACGGCAGGTCCTGGTAGTTGAGTGCTTCGGCGACCTCGCGCATCGTGGCGGAGCCGGCGATCTTCTGAACCGGAAGGCCTTCACGACGCAAGGCACGCTGGAGGTCCTCGAGACCGGCCGAGATGGCGTCCTCGCGTCGTTCACGCGTGAGCCATTGGCGGATCTTCGACGCCGCCTTCGGTGAACGGACGAAGTTCAGCCAGTCCTGCGACGGGCCCGACGAGGTCTCACCCTTCGAGGTGAACACCTCGATCGTCTCACCCGAGTGCAACTCGTCGCTGAGGCTCGCGAGCTTGCCGTCGACCTTCGCTCCCACGCAGCGATGGCCGACGTCGGTGTGGATCGCGTAGGCGAAGTCGATCGGGGTCGATCCGGCCGGCAGGGTGACGAGGTCGCCGTTGGGGGTGAAGACGAACACCTCCTCCTGGTCGAGGTCGACCTTGAGGTTCGCCATGAACTCGTCGTGGTCGGAGGTGTCCTTCTCCCAGTCGATGATCCGGTCGAGCCAGGGCAGGTCGATCTGGCCCTCGGTGCGGTAGCCGTCTTTGTAGATGAAGTGGGCGGCCACGCCGAACTCGGCCCGGCTGTGCATCTCGACGGTGCGGATCTGGAACTCGATCGGCTTGCCCTGCGGCCCGACGACGGTGGTGTGCAGGCTCTGGTAGAGGTTGAACTTGGGCATCGCCACGTAGTCCTTGAACCGGCCCTGCACCGGCTTCCAGGTGGAGTGGACCGACCCCATGGCGGCGTAGCAGTCACGCACCGAGTCGACGATGATCCGCACCCCGATGAGGTCGTGGATCTCCTCGAACCCGGTCGTCTTGCGCTGCATCTTGTCGTAGATCGACCAGAGGTGTTTCTCGCGCCCGGTCACCTCGCCCTGGATGCCGAGCTCGTCGAGACGCAGCCGCATCTCCTCCATCACCTGGGCGAGGTAGAGATCGCGTTCGGGGGCACGCACGGCCACCATGTGTTCGATCGTGGCGTAGCGCTTCGGGTGCATCGCGGCGAAGCTCAGGTCCTCGAGCTGCGACTTGATCTCCTGCATGCCGAGGCGATGGGCCAGCGGCGCGTAGACCTCGATCGTCTCGAGTGCGGTGCGTTCCTGTTTCCATGCCGGCAACGCCGCGATCGTCCGGAGATTGTGGAGCCGATCGCACAGCTTGATGATCAGGACCCGCAGGTCCTTCGACATCGCGACGAGCATCTTGCGGAACGTGGCGGCCTGCTGCTGCTGCTTCGAGTCGAACTTGACCCGGTCGAGCTTGGTGACCCCGTCGACGATCATCGCGACGGTCGGCCCGAACTCGGCCGCGACCTCGTCGGTGGTGAGTGGTGAGTCCTCGACGGCGTCGTGGAGCAGGGCGGCGGCGATGGTCGTGTCGTCGAGGCCGAGCTCGGCGACGATCGTGGCGACGGCCACCGGATGCACGATGTAGGGCTCGCCCGACTTCCGTCGTTGCGGCTCGTGGGCGGCGGTGGCGACGCGATAGGCACGACGGACGACGTCGATGCGCTGCTCGCGGTCACGGCCGGTGAACCCGGCGATCAGCGGCGCGAGATCCCGTTCGGCCTGGGCCCCGTCGTCGGGCAGATCGGTGAGGATCAGCGTCGTCATCAGCCGGGCACCGATCCGATCGCCATCACGTCGACACCCTCGAGCGGCGAGCGCCCGTCGAGGCCGTCGAGCTCGAGCACGACACGAACCGAGTGCACGGTGGCGCCGGTGGAGCGCACGAGGGACACCACGGCGGCGGCGGTTCCTCCGGTGGCGAGCACGTCGTCGGCGATCACCACCACATCGTCGGCATCGAGCGCACCGGTCTGGAGTTCGACACGATCCGAGCCGTACTCCAGGCCGTAGTCGACCCCGATCACCTCGCCGGGCAACTTGCCGGGTTTGCGGGCGGCCACGAACGGCACGCCCAGGCGCTGGGCCAGCGCCATGCCCACGAGGAAGCCCCGGGCTTCGATGCCGACCACCGCGCTGACACCGGCCGCGCCGTCGGCCAGGGCCACCGTCGCACGTGACATCGCCGAGGGCGACGCCCACAGCGGCGACAGGTCGCGGAACGAGATGCCGTCGATGGGGAAGTCGGGGACCGTCGAGATGACGTCGCCGAGCCAGTCCGGAACCGTCATCACCCCACCGTAGCGACCAGCGGCGGCTCGGCGTGAACGGTGGTCTCCCGCTCGTCGGGCTTGCCCGCCGGCTCGTCGGCGAGCAGGCTCGCCCGGTGACCAGCGCCGACCCCGTCTCCCGCCCTGCTCCCCTGCTCACCGCCGTGCGGCGACGCCCCGGGGTCCACTCCCTCGACGGCGAGTGGCCGGCCCTCATCGACCCGTATCGCACGGGCGAGTTCGACCTGTTCGGCAACCCCAACGGTCGGGGCTGGCATCGAGGTCACCGGCCACGACTCGCCGCCGACGGCACGGTGTTGCCGACGGACCGCACCGAGTACGACTTCGACGCGGCACCGACCCTGACCGTGCCCGGCTCGTGGGTGGGTCAGCGCCCGGAACTGTCGCTCTACGAGGGCTCGGTCTGGTATCAGCGGCGCTTCACACACCGCCCCGTCGACGATCGCCGGACGATCATCCGGTTCGGTTCCGCCAACCACGACACCCGGGTCTGGTGCAACGGCGTGGACGTGGCGCATCACATCGGCGGGTACGGACCGTTCGACGTCGAGGTCACCGACCATCTCCGCAGCGACGGTGAGCAGCAACTCATCGTCCGGGTCGAAGCGGAGCGCACCCCCGACCGTGTGCCGGCGACCGACACCGACTGGGCCAACGACGGCGGCCTCACCGGCCATGTCGATCTGGTCGACGTGCCGGCGACGTTCCTGCGGACCGCCTGGCTCCAACTCGATCCCTCCGGCGACCGACTCGTCGGCTCGGTGGTGGTCGACGGTCCGGAGGCATCCGGGACGTCGCTCGTGTGTCGGATCGACGGCACGGACGTGTGGGCCGCGCCGGTGCCGTCCGCCGAAGCGGGCCTCGCCGAGGCGGGTATCGACGCCGACGTGCCCGACGGACTCACGCGCTGGTCGGCCGATGATCCCGTCCGCCACGACGTGAGCTGGCACCTGCTCGACGACGCCGGCCGGGAGATCGACCGACTCGACGATCGTGTCGGGTTCCGCACGATCACGACCTCCGGCACTCGGATCCTGCTCAACGGCGCCCCGATCATGTTGCGCGGGATCGCCATCCACGCCGACGCCCCACATCGTGACGACCGGGCCTGTCGGGACGACGACGCCGCCACGCTCCTCGACTGGGCCCAGTCACTCGGCGTGAACTTCGTCCGGCTCTCCCATTATCAACATCCCGAGGCCATGCTCGAGGCCTGCGACGAGCGGGGCCTGCTCGCCTGGTGCGAGCTGCCCGTCTACTGGGGCATCGACTGGACCAACCCGAACGCGGTCGACTCCGCCCGGAGCCAGCTCGACGAACTCGTGATCCGGGACCGCAACCGGGCCTCGGCGATCATCTGGTCGGTCGCCAACGAGACCCTGCCCGGCCCGGAACGCAACGAGTTCCTCCGGGATCTCGTCGCCCGGGCCCGCGCCCACGACCCGACCCGGCTCGTCTCGGCGGCGCTCTTCGTCCTGCCGGGCTCCGGGGAGCACGAGACCCACCATCTCGACGATCCGATCGCGGCGGACCTCGACGTCGTCGGAGCCAACAACTACTTCGGCTGGTACTACGGCGACGTCGACACGACGCCTTCGATCGTGTGGACCCAGGACGTCGAGCGGCCACTGATCATGACCGAGTACGGCGCCGGTGCACTCGCCGGGAACCACGGCCACGACCGGGCCCGGTGGACCGAGGAGTTCCAGGTGGCGGTCTACGAGGCCCAGTACGAGATGCAGCGGGCCATCCCGTTCATCGCCGGCACCACCCCGTGGGCCCTGAAGGACTTCCGCACACCGAAACGGCAGCTCCCCGGGATCCAGGACGGCTGGAATCGCAAGGGTGTGTTCGGGCCGAACGGTGAGGAGAAGCTGGTCGCCGAGGTGGTGCGGCGGGTCTATGCCGACTGGCCGGACCCGGCACCCGCCGACTGACCGTCCCCGACCCGGGGGATGAACTGACTCTCGGGAAACACCACGATCAAGGGCGCGCTCGGACATGCCGTTGTCCACGGGGTGAGATCACCACGTCGCCTCCGGATCCGTGCCGCCGCCGTCGCCCTCGGTGTCGTCGGTGCCCTGGCTCCGCTCGCCCCCACCCCCGCCGCCGCCGAGATCGACCCCGCGCCGCGCACCTGGTGGGGCGTCGACACCCTCGCCACCGGCACCACCACCGATCGGATCAGCGCCGAGGTCTGGGCGATCGAACAGATCGACGACGTCGTCTACGTCGGCGGCAAGTTCACCGAGATCGCGCACGAGCAACGCCGCTTCGACCACGCCTTCCTCGCCGCCTACGACGCCGCGACCGGTGTGTGGATCGACAGCTGGCGTCCCCGGCTCGACGGTCCCGTCTACGCCCTCCAGGCCTCCGCCGACGGCGAGCGGCTCTTCGTCGGAGGAGAGTTCGAGCGCATCGACGGCAACAACGTCAAGGGCCTGGCCGCGCTCGACCCCGACACCGGCCGAGTCGACTGGTCGTGGCGCACCCGGGTCTCGGGCGGTTCGCCCGCCGTGGTCCGGGCGTTCGACCTCGAAGGCGACGAGCTCTACGTCGGCGGCTCGTTCACCCACGTCGGCCTCGACGGCACCCGGGTCGCCCAGGCCCGCGCCGCCCGCGTCTCGGCCTCGACCGGAGCCGTCGACACCTCGTTCCGGCCCATCATCCAGGGCGGATCGGTGTGGGACATCGCCACCTCGAAGACGAACAACGACACCTACATCGTCGGCTCGTTCACGAGCGTCAACGTGACACCACAGACCCGCCACGCCGCCCGGATCTCCCGGACCGGCCAGATCTCCGGATCGTGGCGCCACGAGCTCAACCACGACTACGCCGAGTGGACCCAGGTGGTGGAGACGACGCCGCAGGGCCTCGTGTTCCTCGGCGGCAGCCAGCACATCCTCAACGCCCACCGGGAGTCCGACATGGCACTCCTGTGGCACCACTTCACCAACCCGTGGGGCGGCGACTACCAGGCCATCGAGTACGACGCCTCCACCGGCCGGGTCTACGCCTCGTGCCATTGCTACAACTTCCACTGGAGCCGCGACGACGGCGGTGTCAACGGCATCTGGCAGGGCGGCAGCCCCGCGCCGACCGGTATCCAGACCGAGGTCGACTGGGTCATCGCCTACGACGGCACCTCCGGCGCCAAGATCGACGCCTTCGCCCCGGACTTCTCCGGCCGGGCCGGCCCGTGGGCCCTCCACGTCGCCGACAACGGCTGTGTGTGGGTCGGTGGCGGCATCACCGGCACGAACGGCAAGCCCCAGAAGGGTCTCACGAAGATCTGTGACCCGGCGCTGCTCGACTCGGTCCGCCCGACCACACCGAGCCGACTGGTGGCGTCGAACCCGACCGACTCGACCGTCGACCTCACCTGGCGGGGCTCGACCGACAACGTCGGCGTGACCCTCTACGAGGTCTATCGGCTGGACACGGGCCGGGTCGAGGCCACCTCCACGAGCCCCTCGGTCACCGTCGACGGACTCGCCGCCGGGAGCATCGACCTGTACGTGCGGGCCCGGGACGCGGACGGCAACCGGTCGTGGCGCACGAACGTCGTCACCGCGGTGCTGACCGGCGAGGACCGCACCCGTCCGACCACACCACGCGGCCTGAACGTGACCTCGCGCGCAGGCGGTCAGGTGGCCCTCGAGTGGCTGCCCGCCAGCGACAACATCGCCGTGGTCGGCTACGAGGTCATCGACACGGCGACCTGGACCGTGATCGCCGACACCGCCGGCCTCACCGCCACCGTGGCCGGCCAGGACGGCCGGGTGCTCGCCGTGCGGGCCTACGACGCCGCCGGCAACCGTTCGTGGCGGTCGAACACCCAGACGGGCTGAGTCGCCGATGCATGTCCGGGGCATGGCGCCCCGGACGGCTCAGCGGCGCTGCTTGCCGAGCGGCGAGACCCGGTTGATCTCGGCGAGCGCGGCGTCCTCGGCCGACAGCTCCTTCTCGGAGTGATCGATCTCGTAGCGGTTCCGCAACCACACCAACACGGGTGCGGCCACGAACAGCGACGAGTAGGTGCCGAGCAGGAGACCGATGAACAGGGCGAGGGCGAACTCCCGGAGGTTCACACCACCGAGGAACACCGACCCGATGATCAGCATCGACAGCACGGGGATGACCGTCGTGATGGTCGTGTTGATCGACCGCATCACCACCTGGTTCATCGACCGGTTCACGAGTTCGGCCGGCGCTTCGGCGACCGGCGCCGCCTTCTTGCCCCGGCCACTCGTCGGCGGCGGGGCCGGCTCGGTGTTCTCGAGCACCTTGTCGTAGACCACGACCGTGTCGTACAGCGAGTAGCCGAGGATCGTGAGCAGCGCGATCACGGTGGCGGGTGCCACCTCGAACCCGAACAGCGCGTAGACCCCGGCGGTGATCACGAGGTCGTGGGCGACCGCCACGAGCGCGCCGACGGCCATACGCCACTCGAGGCGCCACGCCAGGTACATCGACACGATCACGAAGAACACACCGAGGGCGTTTCGGGCCGAGCGGGTGATCTCGTCGCCCCAGGTGGGGCCGACGGTCTCGGACACGATGTCGTCGGTCGAGCCGTCGCCGAGCTCGGCGAGCACCTCGACGATCTCGGTCCGACGATCGAGGTCGTCGACCCCGGTCTGGACCCGGACGAACGACTCGCCGTTCTCCCCGGTCACCGCCTGGACACGGGCGTCGGTGAGGCCGACCGCGCCGAGTGCGTCGCGGGCCTCGTCCACGCCGATGCCCTCGGCCACGGGGGCTTCGAACACGCCGCCACCGTCGAAGTCGACGCTGAGGTCGAGCCCCCGGGTGAACAGCAGGATCAGCGACACGACGAAGACGACGAGCGACACCCGCAGGGAGTGCTTCCAGAGCGGCCGGAAATCAATGGTGGCCCGGCTGTTGTAGAGGTCGGCGAACAAGCTCACGACGCACCTCCGGGCATGCCGATCAACGACGGTTTCTCCTGGACGGCCGGACGACCGGCGATCCATGCGAGGGCGGGGCGCATGAACGCCACCGAGATCACGAGATCGAGAATCGTGGCGAGCCCGAGGTAGAGGGCGAAGCCACGCACGGCACCCACGGTCAGGAAGTACAGGAGGGCTGCGGCGATCAAGGACACGAAGTCGGCCTTGAAGATCGTCGAGATCGCCGATTCGTACGCCCGCTCCACGGCGGTCGGCACGCGCCGTCCCTCGGCGTAGGCGTCCTTCACGTTCTCGAAGTAGACGATGTTGGAGTCGGCCGAGACACCGATGGCCACGATGAGGCCGACCACCCCCGACAGGGTGAGTGCGAGTCCCTGGGTCTCACCGATGAAGGCGATGATCGTCCAGAGCAGCAGACCCGAGAAGACGAGGCCGAGCAGCGCCACGACGCCGGCGAGGCGGTAGTAGGCCAGCAGGTAGATCGAGACGAGACCGAGTCCGACGAGGCCGGCGGTGACACCGGCGCGGAGCACGTCGGTGCCCACGGCGGCCGAGACGGTTCGGGTGTCCTGGGCTTCGAGCTGCACCGGCAACGAACCGAAGCGGAGCGCCGTGGCGAGGTCGTTGGCCGTCTCCTCCTCGAAGGCACCGGAGATCACGATCTGATCGGCGCCGAACGACGGGGCGTTGATGGCCGGGGCCGAGATGACCTCGCCGTCGAGCACGATCGCCAGGCGGCCGATGCCGCGGCCCGAGTTGTCCGAGGTGGTCGGCGGGCAGACGGCGGTGGCGTTGAAGCACTCCGCCGCGGCGGCGTTGAACAGGTCGATGCCCTCGGCGCCGCCCTTGAACACCGGCAGCACCTGCCACGCCGAGACGAGCTGGCCGCCGAGACCGGCGGAAGCCGTCTCCACGGCCGTGCCGGTGAGCAACGTGGTGCCCAGGCAGTACCGGCGCAGGCCATCGGTGTCGGCGAGCACGACGATGGCGTCGTTCTCGTCCTCTTCGGGGGGCGTGACCTCGCCGCTCTGGCATTCCGCAGGGAGGACGCCCGAGGGCAGGTCGGCGAGCACCGGCCGGAAGCGGAGCTCGGCGGTCTGGCCGACCAGGTTGAGGACACGCTCGCGGTCTTCGACACCCGGCAGGCTCACCGAGATGTTGGATCCCTGACGGGCGATCTCGGGCTCGGCCACGCCGATGGCGTCGACACGGTTGCGGATGATGTCGACCGCCTGATCGAGCGCTTCCTCGGTGGGCTCCCCGGCGTCCTCCGCCGGCTGGTAGAGCACCGAGATCCCGCCCTGGAGGTCGATACCGAGCAACGGCTCGTTGCCGACCGCGAGGGTGTAGATGAACCCGCCGATGGCCGCGACGGTGACGAGCACCGCCGAGAGCACACCACGGGAGGTTCCGGACTCGTCGGCCATGTCAGTCCTCGTCGTCGGCGTCGTCGCCGCCGTCACCGGACACGATGAACGACAGGTTCGACTTCTGGACCTTCAGCTCGGTCCCTTCGGCCACTTCGACCCAGACGATCGTGTCCTCGACCTCGGTGATGAAGCCGTGGATGCCCGAGTCGAGCACCACCTCGTCACCGGGGGCCAGACGTTCCCGCATGTTCTGCGCCTCGCGACGCCGACGCATCCCGGGGATGAAGACGAGCGCGTAGATCACGAGCACGACGGCGAGCAGGATCAAGTTCTCCACGGGGGCACCTCCGAACCGACGACGCTATCCCGAGCGATGCCCGCGCAGGTTGAGCCCCGTCCGCTTCGCACGAACTGGCGACGCTCAGAAGGGACGGGAGTCGTCGGGCGCCGCCGTTCGCTTCGCTCACTTGCCGAGTTCGGGCTTCGCCCGAACTCGCGGGCTCAGAAGGGACGGGCGTCGTCGGGCGCCCAGACGTCCCAGATCTCGGCGCGGAGGGTCTGGAACGTGCCGGCCTCGATGGCCAGACGCATGCGGTGGGTGAGGTCCGCCAGCCAGGCCAGGTTGTGCAGGGTGAGGATCCGACCGCCGGTCTGCTCGTTCGTGTTCAGCAGATGGCGGATGTAGGAGCGGCTGTACCGCTCGGTGGCCGGCGTCGAGAAGTTCGGATCGATCGGACCGTCGTCGGCGGCATAGCGGGCCGCGTTCATGTTCACCCGCCCCTCGGAGGTGAGCACCGTGCCGTGGCGGGCCAGACGGGTGGGCAGCACACAGTCGAACATGTCGATGCCGTGGGCGACGGCTTCGACCAGGCCGACGGGATCACCGAGGCCCATGAAGTAGCGGGGGCGATCCGCCGGCAGCTCGCCGGTGGCGGCATCGAGTGCGGGGATCATGTCGGCGCGGGACTCCCCCACCGACAGTCCGCCCACGGCGTAGCCGTCGAAGCCGACGCTCGTGATCTGACGAGCCGAGTGCCTGCGGAGCTCGGGATCGACGCCGCCCTGGACGATGCCGAACTGGGCCTGGTCGGCCCGGGTGTGGGCCGCCTTGGAACGCTCGGCCCACCTGGCCGTCATCTCGAGCGCCCGCCGGATCTCGTCGGTGGTGCCGGGCAGTGCCGGGCACACGTCGAGCACCATCGCGATGTCGGCCCCGAGGTCTTCCTGGACCTTCACCGAACGCTCGGGGCTCAGGTCGACGATCGAACCGTCGTAGACCGACTTGAACCGGGCGCCCTCCTCGGTGATCTTCGGGCTGAGCGAGAAGATCTGGTAGCCGCCCGAGTCGGTGAGCAGGTGCCCGTCCCAACCCATGAAGCGATGCAGGCCGCCCGCCTCGGCGATCCGGTCGGAGCCGGGCCGCTCCATGAGGTGGTAGGTGTTGCCGAGCACGATGGGCGGGCCGAGACGCTCGAGGTCGGTGGTGTCGAGCATCTTGACCGCCGCCCGGGTGCCCACCGGCATGAACACCGGGGTCGGGATCGCCCCTCGTCCGGTGATCATGCGACCGGCCCGGGCACGGCCGTCGGTGGCGTCGAGTTCGTAGCGCAACTTCATGGCGGGCTCACACGTTCTGGGCGATGGCCAACAGCCCGATGATGATCAGTGGCATCGACAGGAATCCCACGAGGAGGGTCACGAAGATCCGGCGGGTGGGTGCCGGGAGCTCGGACCATCGGGCCATGGTGCAAGTGTGCCCCGGCTCCGTTCCCGGCCCTCACCGGAACGTGGTGCGGTAGCGGCGGTGGAGCTCCCGGCCGGCGGCGGTCGGGCTGGTCCCCAGGTGTTCGAGCGCGGCACCACCGGCGGCGAGCAGCAGTCCGGCCAGGCCCATCCACATCCAGGTCGCGATGGTGATCTCACCGAGCACGAGCTCGATGACCGGGAACAGCGCCAGCGTGGTGAGCCCGACGAAGAGCGGCGCACCGAGGCGCAGCAGACCGCCGACGAGCACCAGGCCGACCGCGATCGAGACGCCGGCGACGACGTGGCCGATCGGCTGGCCGTCGGCCCGCTCGAGCAGCGAGCCGGCGACCGCTCCGATCGAGGCCAGTGCCCACACGGTGCGGTCGGACGTGTCGAGCTCCCGATCAGGATCACGCTGGAGGCGGAACGTCATCCAGACCAGGGCCGCGATGGCGGTCGGGGCGAGCCAGGCGTCGACGGCGTCGATCCCGACGAGCAGCGCCCACCACCACTGGCCGAGCACCGCGAGGCCCACACCGGCGACCGTGCCGAGCGACCGGGCCCGCCGGACCGACGAGGCGGCGAGCAACAGTCCGCCGACCGCCACGGCCACGGCGGCCACCGGGTCGGGGGTGGCGAGCAGGCCGGCGGTCGTCGCAACGCCCGCCACGAAGGTGCCACCGAGCAGTCCGACGACGCCGCCGGCCGCGGTGAGTGTCGGGAGCGAGCCGAGCCGGCGCTGTGTCTGCTCGATGCGGACCGCCGAGCCTCCCGCCGCCAGCTCGAGGCCGAGCCAGGCGAGGACCGCGAGGCCCAGCCCGACCCAGCCGACATCCGACCAAGCCGCCCCGACGGATGTGCCGGTGGCCAGCAACGTCGTGGGGACGGCGCCGGCCATGACGACCGGAGCGAGCCAGCTCGATCGCTGCAGCAGTCCGATCGCCCCGATCGCCGCCGCGCCCGCGGCGAGGGCCGTGGCGGTCGAGGTGGTGGTGCCGCTCCGCACTGCGGCCGCGGCGACATCGACGACGAGGAGCCCCCAGGCCAGATGCACGAGCGCCTCCGCCGTGAGCGGCAGCCGATCCTGCACGCGGCGAGCCACCGCTGCGGCGGCCAGCGTGGCCAGCACGAGGACGACGAGCTTCGCATCGATGGTCATCTCGGCCCAGCGAGTGGCGAGAAAGGTGCCGGCGGCGGCCAACAGGAGGCCGATCCCGGCGGCTGACAGCCAGGCCTCGGACGGGATGGAGCGGAGGCGACGCCAGACGCGCCGACCCCATGGCGGTGAGATCGGCGCCGTCGGTGGCGGCGGCGTCGCCGTGCCCGGCGGCGGTGGTGCGGCCTGGGCCGACGAGGGTGCGGTGGGCGCCGATGGCGCCTCGGGTGGGCGGGGAGGCTGGATCGGGGTGGTCATGCTTCCACGGTGAAGGAGCCACCGATCGGGCGATATCCGGATCACCCCCTGTTTCGGCGTGGGGGCCGCCCAGGGACTGGCTACCACCCGCGATCAGCGGCCGGAACGTACGCTCGCTCCGTGTACGCGGACGACTTCGCCATCAGCCGGAACCGATGGTCTGGCGAGACTCGACCGTGCGCCTATTCACTGGCGCTTGGCGACGTCGCGTTCGCCGATTTCGACGTCGACAGCGGCGGCTCCTTGATCCTCGTCCGGATCTCGTTCGATGGCTACGGGTGTTGCACACCGACGGCGGCCGATGTCGTGCCGATGCCAGCCGGTGACTCACGAGAGCTCATCGACTCGATCGCTTCCGACGAATCGCTGGACAGCGACCGCATTCGATCGACACTCCGGTCCTACTTCGAGGCACACCGCGACGTGCTCTGGGAGGACGCGCTCGTCGAGTGGGGGCTGGTCTCCGTCGACCGCTGAGCCTCTGGGGACCAAACGGTGTTCCGCGCTGGCTACGTCAGGCCGTGGTCGGCGGCGTAGCGGATCAGCTCGTCCCGGCGGGAGAGATGCAGCTTGTCGAGGATCTTGCGGACGTGGTTCTCGACCGTCTTGGGCGAGATGTAGAGCTGCTCGCCGATGACCTTGTACGTCGAGCCGCGGGCCACGAGTCCGAGCACCTCGCGTTCGCGGTCGGTGAGGGCCGCGCCGGGTGCCTCCTTCGACGACATCCGCCGGAACTCCCCGAGCACCAGCGCGGCGAGGCCGGGCGTGAAGACGGCTTGGCCAGCGGCAGCATTGGCCACCGCCTCCCGGAGCTCGTCGACGCCGACCGACTTCACGAGGTAGCCGGACGCACCGGCCGAGACGGCGTCGAGCACGTCGCGCTCCGCTTCCGACACCGTCACCATCACGATGGGAACTTGTTCACCCCGGGATGCGGCGACGGCGATGCCACCACCGGGCATGTTGAGATCACAGAGCACGACGTCGGGTGCGAACTCGTCGATCGCCGCGATCGCGCCGGGGGCGTCCTCGGCCTCTCCGACGACGTCGAACCCGTCGCCGAGGTCGGCTCGGATCCCCGACCGCCAGATGCGGTGATCATCGGCGATGACGACACGGATCGGGGTCGTTGCGTTCATGACGGGCCTCCGGGGACGGGGTCGGACGTGGTCGAGGGCACGGTCAACACGACCGTCGTACCCCGGCCGGGGGTCGAGTCGATCGACACGGTGCCACCGGCCTCGGCGACCGGTCGGCGGACCGAGCGGGTGAGACCCCGTTCGGTGGTGGCCGCCGGATCGAAGCCGGCGCCATCATCGGCGACCTCGATCTGGATGCCCGTGTCCGACTCGTCGACGAACACGGTGGCCCGGCTCGCGCCCCCGTGCTTGCCGGCGTTGTTCACGATCTCGCCGAGCGCACCGCCGACGAGCTCGGCGGACTCGGCACTCAGCTCGGGTGGCACGACGACCGCCCACTGGAGATCGACATCCCACCGCATCGCGGCACGATCGGCATGCCGCTTGAGGATCTCCGAGGGGCTCTGATCCGTTGCGGCGGCGCCGGTGAGCCCGACGAGCGCCCGCAGGTCCTTCTCCTGATCTCGAGCGAGCCCGACGAGCTCGGGGTCGCCGGAGCGTCGCTGGATCACGGCGAGGGTCTGGAGCACCCCGTCGTGCAGCTCGCGGGCGAGCGACTCACGCACCTTCGCCTCGGCGATGGCGTCCTCGGATTCCTGGAGGCGACGGAACATCCAGCCGCCCGCGATGCCGGTGAGCACGAACAGCGAGCCGGAGGCGAGCGCCGAGAGGAACCCCACGACACTGGGATCGACACCGGCACCGACGGCCCGGGCGATCGTGAGCCACAACCCGGCGAGGCCACCGGCGGCGGGCCCACGGACCAACCCGGCGGCGAGGGTGCCGGTGACGGGCCACGCCGAGCCGAAGGTGTGGATGGTGTCGCGCTCCATCACGTTGGGATCAGCGGCGAGGATCAGGCCCCCGACCAGCAGCTCGGCGACCACGGCGGCGGGGGCGAGGGCGGCCGCGATCCTCCGGCGGGCCGCCCAGAGCAGCCAGAACGAGAGCATCCCGGCAGCGGCCAACAGCGACCAGGCCGGTGTCGAGCGGATCAGGGCGTCCCGTTCGACGATCACGAGGGTCGTCGCCCAGGCCCACATGGTGATGCGGAACACGCCCAGGCCGGTCGCGACGACGCGCAGCAGCGGCGTGGCGCCGGGTGCGGTCGTGGTCCTGGCCGGAGCGGTCATCGGTACTCCATCGGCTCGATCCTGGCAGTTCGACACCGATTCGACCGGTCTTCCGGGCCGAAATGGGGGATCCCCCACGCGTGGATGGGGGCCGCCCCGGATTCCCGAAACGCCCGGAATGACGGTGAATGGAGGCATGACCACGACCACCACCTCCCCCACCACCTCGGCGCCGGCCTCCCTCGACGCCCGGGACCTCGCCGCCAAGACCGGCTCGGGCCGCAACCGGGCCGTCGACGCCTACCGGGCTCTCGCCATGCTGGCCGTGGCGTTCGGCCACTGGCTCGCCATGGTCGTCGTGTCCGACGACGGCGAGCTCATCACCGGCAACGTGCTCGAGTTCCGTCCCGGCCTCTCCTGGATGTCGTGGCTGCTGCAGGTGATGCCGCTGTTCTTCTTCGTCGGCGGGTTCGCCTCGGCCGCCTCGCTCGTCTCGTTCGAGGGTCGCCCGCAGGACTGGATCGCCGCCCGGCTCCGCCGCATGCTCGCCCCGGCGGTCGTGCTGGCGGCCACGTGGGTCGTCGCGATCGTGGTCGCCACACTCGCCGGGGTCGGCGGCCTCGCCCTCGCCGGCTTCGGTGCCGCCGCCATCCCGCTGTGGTTCCTCTCGAACTACGTGATCGACCTCGTCGCCGCCCCCTTCCTCTTCCCGGCCTTCCAGCGTTCGCCGAAGAAGGTCGCCGCCGCCCTGCTCGGCGTGTTCGCCACGGCCGAAGCCCTGAACCTCGCCGGTGTGCCGCTCCTCCCCCACATCAACTGGATCATCGGCTGGCTCGGCTTCCAGGTCGCCGGCTTCGCCTGGTACCTCGGGTACCTGCCCTCGCCCCGCCGACTGTTCGGCCTCGCCGTCGCCGCCGGTGCCGCTGCCGTCGCCCTCGTCACCTTCGGCCCCTACGCCGTCACGATGGTCCACTTCGACGGAGTCGTCGGGCTCTCGCCGACCCATCCGCCGACGCTGGCCCTCATCGCCTACGGCACGGCCACGAGCTTCGCCGCCGCCGCCCTCGCTCCCCGGGTGACGGCGTTCCTCGAGCGCAACCGCACCGCCTGGACGGCCGTGATCGCCGCCAACGGCGTCGCCATGTCGGTCTACCTCTGGCACATGACCGCCGCCGTCATCGTGATGGCCATCGCCGAGGCGACCGGCCTGGTGCCCGAGGTCGCCCCGGGCAGCACCGGCTACTGGGTCACCAAGGTCCCCATGCTCGCCGCCTCGGTTGTTGTGCTCGCCGGCATCGTCAAGCTCGTCGTGAAGACCGAACAGGCCGCACTGCTCGCCCCGAAGCAGCCGTGGCACGGTGGGATCACCTCGATGGTGGCCGTGGCCGCCGTGATGTCGGCGCTCGTGAAGGTCTGGGTCTCCGCCGGTGGCGGCGTCGACGTCGCCGCTGCCGCCGCTCTCGTGGCCATGTGGACGCTGACGTTGCGAGCGCCGAAGCAGGCGCAGGTCTCGGCGGCCGCCTGAGTCAGCCGTTCCCCCGGCGGAGCAACATGGCGTCGCCGAGAGACAGGAAGCGATAGTCGTGGTCGATGGCGTGGGCGTAGAGCCCACGCCATCGGTCGTCCCCGCAGAAGGCATCGATCATGACGAGCAGGCTCGACTTGGGGACGTGGAAGTTCGTCAACAACAGGTCGACGACCTGCCAGTCGAACCCACGCCGGATGAAGAGCTCGGTCGATCCCTCGAGTCGGCCCGTGGCGGCGACGGATTCGAGGGTCCGCACACTCGTGGTGCCGACCGCGACGACCCGGTCGGCGGCCCGGATCCGCTCCCAGGCATCCGGGTCGACCCGGTAGGTCTCGGCGTGCATCGTGTGGTCGGCGATCGATTCGGCTTCGACCGGCCGGAAGGTGCCGAGTCCGACACGGAGCTCGACCCGCTCGAAACCGGCGCCGCGAGCCCGGATCCCGTCGATCAACCCGTCGGTGAGGTGGAGCCCGGCAGTGGGGGCGGCCACCGACCCGGGACGGTCGGCATAGACGGTCTGATACCGCTCGGCGTCGTCGAGGGGTCGGCTGATGTAGGGCGGAAGCGGGGTCTCCCCGATCGTGTCCATCACCGCCGGATCGAGCAGCCGCACGTGGCGACGACCATCGTCGGCCACGGCCACGACCTCGACGACCGGGCGGCCGTCGGCTTCGAGGATCTGACCGGCCTTCACACGCTTTCCCGGCTTCACCAGCGCGAACCACTCCGAGGCCCCGGAGGCATCGACCGCCCCCACGGGCTCGAGCAGCAGCACTTCCACCGCTCCGCCGGTCGGCTTGTGCAGCGAGAGGCGCGCCGGGAGGACCCGGGTGTCGTTCACCACGACGACATCGCCCGGGCCGAGCTCGTCGAGCAAGGCCGGGATCAGGGCGTCCACCGGCGGCAGCGACGGCCCGCGATCGACGAGGAGTCGGGCACTGTCCCTCGGCTCGGCCGGGACCTGAGCGATCCGCTCCTCCGGGAGCGGATAGTCGAAGAACTCGAGCGACTCGGGTCCGGCCATGAGAGGGGAGGCTATGGCCGGACCCGTTCGCTCAAGGCGTTCGATCCGTCGGAGGCGGAGAGGATCCCCCGGCGGGTGTTGCGCCACCTAGTCAGACGTGTGTCCGAGTCATCAGGTTTCAGTATTTTGACGATTCTTGTCAAGCTGAACGAGAAAAAACACGCGAAGCGGTTGGTCGGGCCCGTCCCGTGGCGTCGATTGCACCCGGTATCGCTCCGAGCGATGGGGTCAACTGATCCATCGATGATCTCGCGCCCGACATCGATCGATCAGGTTGTGCCCTCGTCGAACAGCGGCATCGGACCGGGGTCGGTCGTGCTGTCGGGAGGGGTGAGCCCGACGTGTTCCCAGGCCGCCGCGGTCGCGACCCGGCCACGCGGGGTTCTGGCCAGCAGCCCCTGCTGGATGAGGAACGGCTCGATCACCTCGTCGACGGTGTCGGTCGGCTCACCGACGCTGATGGCGAGCGTCGAGAGACCCACCGGCCCTCCCGCGAACCGGCGGCACAGGTTGTCGAGGAGCAGGTTGTCGACGCGGTCGAGACCGAGTGGGTCGATCCCGAACATCTGGAGCCCGTCGGCGGCGGCATCGACATCCACGATCCCGTCGGCCCGCACCTCGGCGTAGTCCCGCACCCGCTTCAGCAACCGGATGGCGATCCGGGGCGTACCCCGGCTGCGGCCGGCGATCTCGGCCGCTCCCCCATCGGTGATCTCGACACCGAAGATCCCCGCGGAACGGCTCACGATCGCCTGGAGATCGGCGGTCGTGTAGTAGTCGAGCCGGAACGGGAAGCCGAACCGGTCGCGCAACGGCCCCGTGATGAGACCTGCACGGGTCGTGGCCCCGACCATCGTGAACGGTTCGATGTCGAACCGGATCGACCGCGCCGAAGGACCCTTGCCGAGCACGACGTCGATCTGCAGGTCCTCCATGGCCGGATACAGGATCTCCTCGACCGCCCGTGGCAGCCGGTGGATCTCGTCGATGAACAACACGTCACCCCGTTGGAGGTTCGTCAGCATCGAGGCCAGGTCGCCGGCACGTTCGAGGGCGGGCCCGGAGGTCACATGGAGATACGACCCGAGCTCGGCCGCCACGATGCCGGCGAGTGTCGTCTTGCCGAGACCGGGCGGACCGGCGAACAACAGGTGGTCCGGTGGTTCTTCACGGCCCCGGGCGGCGTCGAGGATGATCCCGAGCCGGTCTTTCAGCTCGGCCTGGCCCACGAAGTCGTCGAGGGTCCGGGGGCGGAGCCGTTGCTCCTCGTCGACGACCGGTTCGGCCCGCTCCTCGGGCATCGGTTCGGGCGCCACCCATTCGTCACGGGGCACGATCGGCTCCTCAGCGTCCGGACAAGGCCCGCAGCGCCTGCTTCAACATGGCACCGGAGTCGAGGTCGGGGTCGTCGGGCACCGCCGCGAGTGCGAGGCGGATCTCGTCCTGGCCGTAGCCGAGGTTGACGAGCGCGGCCCGGACGTCGGCCTCGACGCCGAGGCGACCGGCCAGTCCACCACCGGCGTCGCCGGCCGGGGTGCCGCCGCCACCGTCGGTGTCGTCCACGACGAGCACCGAACGGAGTTCGACGAGCAGGCGCTGGGCCGTCTTCTTGCCGACACCCGGCACTTCGCAGAGTGCGGCGAGGTCGTCCGTGGCGAGGATCTGCTGGAGCCGCTCCGGCGGGTGGGTGTCCATCACGGCGAGCGCCAACGCCGGGCCGACGCCGTGCACCTTGCGGAGCCCCTCGAAGGCATCACGGCCTTCACGGCTGTGGAAGCCGAAGAGCTTCTGCGAGGCGTCGGTGACGTGGTGGTGGACCCACAGGGTCACGTCGTCGCCGACGACAGCTCGGGACATGACGTCGCGGGTCACGGTGACGCGGTATCCCACGCCACCGCACTCCACGATCAGCTCTCCGACGGGGTCACGGTCGAACACCGTGCCCCGCAACGATCCGATGATCAACGCACACTCCTCGCGAGGCGGGCGGCTCCACCACTGTGGGCCAGATGACAGAGGGCCAGACCCGCGGCATCGGCCGCGTCGGCCGGTGACGGCATGGCGGACAAACCGAGCAATTGGGTGATCATGAAGCCGACCTGGGTCTTGTCGGCCCGCCCGTCGCCCGTGATCGACGCCTTCATCTCGTTCGGCGAGTACATCGAGACCGCACATCCCCGCCGGCCCGCCTCGGCGAGCACGATGCCGGACACCTGGGCGACCCGGATCGCCGACTGCAGGTTGTGCTGCACGAAGATCCGCTCGACCGCGACGGCATCGGGCCGGAACTCGTCGAGCAGATCACCGATCTCGGCCTGGATCTCCACGAGACGATCGACGGTCGGTTGCTTCGGGTCGGTCCGGATCACCCCGGCCGACACCATGCGGCCCCCTCGACGCTGCCCTTCGACCACGGCGAAACCGCAGCGAGACAGACCGGGGTCGACACCGAGCACGAACACCTGTACGAACCTAGCCGCCGACCCCGGCCGCACCGATCACCCCGGCGGGATCGGCCCGGTCGATTGCGGGCGAACCTGCTTCAGGTGGGCTCCGAGCGCGCCGATGCCACCACCGATGACTGCCGACCTCACCGTTGCCGTTCGCCGCGTCAGTCGCCGCTTCGGCGACGTCCATGCGCTCACCGACCTCACCATCGAGGTCCCGACGGGGGCGATCACGGTGCTCCTGGGCCCGAATGGCGCGGGCAAGACGACGGCGATCCGGATGATCACCGGCGCCCTCGGCCCCGACGACGGTTCCGTCGAGGTGTTCGGCGTCGATCCGAGCGGCCCCGAGGGTCTCTCGGTGCGGAGTCGCTGCGGTGTCGTGTCGGCCAAACCCTCGCTCTACGACCGCCTCGACGGCTGGGACAACCTGCGATACGCCGCCGAGCTCTACGGCATGGGCCGCGGCGCCGAGGTCGACGAACGCATCCACGACGCCGCCAGCCGGTTCGGCATCGAGGCCGCCATGGACCAGATGGTCGGCGGCTACTCGACGGGCATGAAGACCCGGCTCGCACTCGCCCGCTCCGTGCTCCACGGACCCGATCTGTTGTTGCTCGACGAGCCGACGTCCGGACTCGATCCCGAGTCGGCCGTGGCCGTGCTCGAGATGATCCGGTCGATGACCGACGAGGGCCGCACCGTCCTCATGTGCACCCACCTGCTCCTCGAGGCCGAGGGGCTCGCCGACCAGGTGGTCGTCATGGAACACGGCACCTCCCTCGTGTGGGGTGCACCGGCCGATCTGGCCCGCCAGTACTGGCCGACCCCCACCGTCCGGATCGCCTCGCCCGACGGCACGGCGCTCGCCGCCCTCGCCGAGGCTGACGGTGTGGTGGAGGTCGAGGTCGCCGGACCTGCCGACGCCACCACCGACGAAGGTGCGTCCCTCGTCGACCACCGCGGCGCACCGCTCGCCACCGCCACCGTCGAGATCGACCGCCCCGAGCGGGTCCCGGCCCTCGTGGCCCGGCTCGTCAACGCCGGTGTGCCCGTGGCCTCGGTCGTGCCGTTCGACCCGACGCTCGAGGATCTCTACTTCGCCGTCCGACGGACCCGGGGCAACCCGGCCGATCCGGCCGACGGCACCCACAGCCCACCACCACTCGTGGCCACCGACACCTCGCCCTCGGCGCGGGCCCGCCGGTCCCGCGTGGCCGAGATGGCCCGCTGAGCCGGAAGGACACACCGATGCTCTCCAACATCGACTGGGGCCGGGTCCGCACCGTCGCCCGCACCGACCTCAAGCAGCTCATCCAGGCTCGCGACTTCTGGATCCCGATGTCGCTGCTCGGCGGCTTCTTCTTCGTGGTGATCCCGCTGATCCTGCTGCTCTCCATCACGACGATCGGCGCGAACGACGTCGTCGCGCAGGTCTCCCAGACCCTCGAGGTGCTGCCCGCCTCGGCCCAGGACCAGATCCAGGGCGACACCCCCGAAGGCCGCACCGGCTACGCCCTCGCGGTGTTCCTGTTCGCCCCCGTGGCGGTCGTCGTCCCACTCACGATCTCCACCGCCGTCGGTGCCGCGACGATCGTCGGCGAGCGCGAGCGGGGCACCGGTGAGTTCCTCGCCCACTCCCCCGCCGGCGTGCGCGAGATCTACCTCGGCAAGCTCATCGCTTCGTTGCTGCCCGGCTACGTGACCGTCATCATCGGCTTCACCGCCTACTCCCTCATCGTCAACCTGACGGTCGGGAACGAGATCGGCTACTGGTTCTTCCCCACCCCGCAGTGGTGGCTCATGATCCTTTGGGTGCTGCCGCCGTTCCTGGCGATCTGCCTGTCGCTCGTGCTGCGGCTGTCGGCCAAGGTGTCGTCGACCGCGGCGGCCCAGCAGGCCTCCGGCCTGATCTCACTGCCGCTGATCATGATCGCCTACTCCCAGGCCACCGGCGTGCTCTTCGGCGCCGGCGCCATGCCGATCATCGTCGGTGCGGTCGCCTGGGTCGTGGCCGGGTTCAGCCTGAGCCGGGGCCTGCGGTCGGTGGACCGGTCCCGCCTCCTCGGCCTCGCGGCGGGCGCCTGAGCCTCAGCTCTCGGCGAACAGCTCGTCGGGGATGTCGATGTTGGAATGGATGTCCTGGACGTCCTCGTGGTCGTCGAGGAGATCGATCAGACGCATCACCGAGTCGACACCCGACTGATCCGACACCGGCACCATGTTGGTCGGCAGGAACGTCACGTCCGACTCGGTGACCGGGAGTCCGGCGTCTTCGAGCGCCGCACGCAGTGACATCACGTCGGTCGCCTCGCAGGTGACCTGCCAGAGCTCGCCCAGGTCCTGGACGTCCTCGGCGCCGTGGTCGAGGCCCACCATCATCACCTCGTCCTCGTCGGCCGAACGCTCGACCTTCACCACACCTTTACGCTCGAACTGCCACGACACCGCGCCCGGCTCGGCCATCGAGCCGCCGTTCTTCGACAGCAGCGACCGGATCTCCGAGCCGGTCCGGTTGCGGTTGTCCGACAGCGTCTCGATGAACAGCGCCACTCCCCCGGGGGCATACCCCTCGTAGGTGATGGGCTCGTAGTTGACACCTTCGAGCTCGCCGGTTCCCCGCTTGACGGCCCGTTCGATCGTGTCGAGCGGCACCGAGTTGTCCCGGGCCTTCTGGAACATCGTGCGCAGCGTCGGATTCGACTCCGGGTCGCCGCCGCCCTGACGGGCCGCGACCTCGACCTGCTTGATGAGCTTGGCGAAGAGCTTGCCGCGCTTCGCGTCGGCGGCACCCTTCTTGTGCTTGATGGTCGCCCATTTGGAATGCCCGGACACGCTGGCTCCTCGGCTCACTCGATCGATTCACATGCCGGCGTCGCTGCACCGGCCGGCCGAGTCTACGAGCTGGCTCCGACGATCTCGGTGAGCCACCACCGGTGCAGTCGGGTGTCGGGGGTCAGCTCCGGGTGGAACGACGCCGCGAGCACCGGGCCCTGGCGGACCAACACCGGCGTCCCGTCGACCGAAGCGAGCACCTCCACGCCGTCGCCCAGTCGCTCGATGACCGGGGCACGGATGAACACGGCCCGGTAGGGCTCGTCGAGTGCGGCGATCGGGAGGTCGGCCTCGAACGAGTCGACCTGGCGCCCGTAACCGTTGCGGCGCACGTCGAGATCGATCGAGGCGAACGATGACTGGTCGGCGCGACCGTCGGAGATCGACGCCGAAAGCAGGATCATTCCCGCGCACGTGCCGAAGACCGGCATCCCGGCCTCGAGGCGCTCACGGAGCGGCCCCTCGAGTTCCTGGAACGCGAGCAACTTCCACATGGTCGTCGACTCACCGCCCGGCATGACGAGCGCATCGACCTCGGCGAGCTGGGCCGGGGTCCGCACCTCGATCGCGTCGAACCCGCAGGCTTCGATCGCCTCGACGTGCACGGCGAAGCCGCCCTGGAGAGCCAGGACACCGATCATCACGACGTGCTCCGGGTGTGGGGGCGGATCACCAACCGCGGTCGGCGAAGGCGACGTTGATCTCGTCCATGCCGATGCCGGTCATCGGGGCGCCGAGGCCACGGGAGACCTTGGCGAGGATGGCCGGGTCGTTGTAGTTCGTGGTCGCCTCGACGATGGCCTTGGCCCGGGGGGCGGGGTCGTCCGACTTGAAGATGCCGGAGCCGACGAAGACGGCCTCGGCACCGAGCTGCATGGCGAGTGCGGCATCCGCCGGGGTCGCGAGACCACCGGCGCAGAACAGCGGCACCTGGAGCTTGCCGGTCTCGGCGATCTCCTGGATGAGCGGCAGCGGCGCACGGAGCTGCTTGGCCCACTCGAACAGCTCGGCCTCGTCGGCCTGCGTGATCTTGCGGATGTCGCCGAGGATGTTGCGCAGGTGGCGCACGGCCTCGACCACGTTGCCGGTGCCGGCCTCGCCCTTGGAGCGGATCATGCAGGCACCCTCGGAGATGCGGCGGAGCGCCTCACCGAGGTTGGTGGCGCCGCACACGAACGGGACCGTGTAGGCGAACTTGTCGATGTGGTGGGTCTCGTCGGCCGGGGTCAGCACCTCGGACTCGTCGATGTAGTCGACGCCGAGCGCCTCGAGGATCTGGGCCTCGACGAAGTGACCGATCCGGGCCTTGGCCATCACGGGAATGGTGCAGACCGACTGGATGCCCTCGATCATCTCGGGATCGCTCATGCGGGCCACGCCACCGTCGGCGCGGATGTCGGCGGGCACACGCTCGAGGGCCATCACCGCGACGGCGCCGGCGTCCTCGGCGACCTTCGCCTGCTCGGGGTTGACGACGTCCATGATGACGCCGCCCTTCAACATCTCGGCGAGGCCACGCTTGACCCGGACGGTGCCGGTGGACGAGGGAGCGGCGGACTGCGAATCGGTCATGAGCGCGAGTGTAGAAGCCCGCACCGGATCGGTGACGGGTCGATTTCGCGTGGTTGGCCTGCGGATCCCGGAACGTGGGAGCAGCCCGAGCGATGCCTCAGCTGCTCGGCAGCGTGAGGTTGCCGTCCTCCGGCCAGAGCACCCAGGTCGGGCCCGGCACGAGGCGGATCTCGTCACCGTCGAGATCGGTCAGGATCGGCGGCTGGTCGGCGGCGAGGCGCTGCCAGGTCCCCGAGATGATGTGACCATCGGTCAGCACGGCCAGCGGGCCGCTGCCGACCGACACGACCTCCGGCGAGTTCGCATCGGCCGACGAACGCACGTAGGTGGTGGTCATGATCACGACGTTGGCCGGCGCCAGCTGGGCACCGTCGGCGGTGGTGTGCGGCTGGCCGTCCTGCGTGCGAGCCCAGCCGCCGAGGCCGGCGTCCCAGGTGTGGGTGACGAGCGGAGCGTCCCGGTAGCGGATCGTCACCGCACCGTTGGCCCGCACCGCCGTGGGTCGGAGGCTCTCGCCGTCGTTGCGGTACTGGAACCACGCGAACGGTGCCTCGGCGTCGTCCGGGGCGAGACCGAACAGGTCGTCGGTCCGGGCGTAGAGGTTGTGGGGAGCCGATCGGGAACCGTCGCGGAAGTAGACCGACTCGCTCATGGCGGTCACCGAGTAGATCGGCAGGCTCCGCAGCCCGGCGGCCACGTTGTCGTTCGCCCCCGACGAGGCGTAGAGCGGCGTGTTCAAGCCGCGCAGGAGATCGAAGTCGGCGGTGCGGGACGAGCGGACCGGTCCGACGATCTCCGGTGAGTTCGAGTGGAACACGGCGGCGAAGCGGGTGACCCCCTCCGCCCGGTACTCGAAGACGATGTCGGCCTGATCGATCCCGATCTGGGGCCGGGCGCTCGGGTGGTTGTCGATCTTCACCATCAGCGCCGGACGGCCGGCGGCCGCCTCGTCGCCGTCGACCCGCTCGACGCCGCTCAACGGGAATCGCGGACCCGCGGCCACCGTCGTGGTGGTGGTCTCCTCGGCTTCGGCCTCGGTGGTGGTCGTGGCCGGCGCCTCGGTGGTGGTCGTGGCCGGTTCGGCGGTGGTCGTCGTCGCCTCGAGCGACACCGAGTCGCCCGAGTTCGAACACCCGGCGGCCACGGCGGCGGCGACGGTCAGCACGGTGAGCGCGCGTCGGAGACGGGCGGGACGGGACGGGTGCATCAGGAGAACTCCACGAGAACGTCGATCCGGACGTCGAGTGGGGTGCGGCCGGCGCCCGCCTCGGGCGACCACATCCAGACTCGATCGAGACGGTTGCCCGGCACGCTCGTGCCGAGCTCGGACGCCTGGCGGAGGGTGGCCTCCAGGCCGGGCGGGTACCGGGTGAGACCGACCGCGGCCTGGTCGGCCGTCAGGTCGAGGTCGGCGGGCAACGCCTGACGACGTGCCCAGTCGACGAGCGGCGCCGCGGCCGGGATCCAGAGCCAGCCCAGGAGGGCCTCCGCTTCGGTCGCGGCGAGGGCGTCGCCGTCCCGGAACCGCACGAGCAACTCGGCGACGACGGCCTCGAGCCCCATGCGATCGGTCGACTCGAGCAGACCCGTCGTGACGACGGCGGTGTCACCACCGGCGCCGGACACGGCGGCGGCGTTGAGCGACGGCGTGTCGACCACGACGAGATCGGGTTCACCGATGCCGGTGCGAAGCATCAGCTCCTCGAACAGATTGGCGAGCCGGGGGTGGTCGCCGAGCTCACCCGGACGCCCGCCACAGGCGGCCAACACGACGGCATCGGCTCGACGCCAACGCCACCAGACCAACACCGGTCCGGCCAGGAGACCGAGCAGCCCCAGCCACCACGGGACACCCGGGACCACGAGGGCCAACAGCAGCGTCACCACCACGATGGGCACGGTGAGGGCCACGGCGGCGGCGATGAGCAGCGGGCGGCGACGATCGGCGGGCACGACCAGCAGGCTAGACAGCTGTCACCCGATCAGGGCAGCACCCGCTCGTAGCGATCGACATAGGCCTCGGCGAGGGCGTCGAGACCGAACGATCGGGCCCGTTGCGCCCCCTCGGCCACCATCTCGTCGATCGCGGGTCCCCGTTCCAGGACGCGGACCAGGGTGGCGGCGAGAGCCGTGGCGTCACCGGTCGGGAACAGGGCGGCGTCGCGCCCGTCACGGGCGACGAGACGAAAGGCATCGAGGTCGGAGGCGACCACCGGTGTGCCGGCCGCCATCGCCTCGAGCAGCACGATGCCGAAGCTCTCACCACCGAGCGCGGGGACACAGAACGCATCGGCGGCACGGAGACGGGCGATCTTGTCGTCTTCGGTGATGCGTCCGAGCCACTCGATGCGGTCGTCGTCGAACGCCGAGCGCAACTCGTCGGTCTCGGGCCCGTCCGAGCCGACCCAGATCCGCACGTCGGCCGGCAGCTCCGCCATGGCCTCGAGGAGCACCCGGAGCCCCTTGCGGGGTTCGTGGCGGGCGAGGAAGAAAACGGTCGGTCCATCCGTGGCGACCGTGTCGCGGGCGGGGTGGGGAGCGAACGCCCCGACGTCGATTCCGTTCGGCAGGATCTCGTAGTCGCCGCCGAGACTGTGCCGGGCGAGACCGGCGGCCTCGGACGAGACCGCCACCCGGAGGTCGAGCCGGGCGGCCATCCGCCGCACCACCGGGCGCCCCCATCGGTAGCTCGCGATCGAGCCCGCGGCGTGGAAGGTGCCGACGAGCGGCACCGGCTTGACCAGCAGGGCGGTCATCGTCGGCCCGGGAGCCAGCGGCTCATGCAGGTGGAGGACGTCGAACCGTTCGTCCCAGCAGGCGGCGAGTGTCCGGAGTTGCGCGGCGGCGTCCGGAGCGATCGGGGCCACCGACCCGTTCTGGGCGTACGGCATCGAGTTCCCGAGCGGTGTCACCCATGGTTCCGGGGGGAGCCCGTCACACGGTGCGAGGACCTGGACGCGCACCCCCGATCGGCGCATCTCGCGGGCCAGGCCGAGCACCTGGGCCTGCACACCGCCCCAGACACCGAGGCTGTACGGACAGATCATCCCGACCCGCATCGTCGGCGACCCTAGCGATCCGGGTCGGTGTCGTGATCCGACGGCCAGTTGGGCCCGAGCAGATGCCACTGGGTGGGGTGGCGGCGGATCTCGTCTTCGAGCATGCCAGCGAGGTCCTGGGTGACCCGGGCGACGTCCTCGCGTAGCCGGCCCCGCCGCTCGGGATGGTGGGGGCGACCGACCGAACAGTGCCGGAGCGGGCCGTCGAAGAACACCGACGTCGGCAGCAGCGGCGCGCCGCTCCGTAACGCCAGCATCGCCGGCCCGGCGGGCAGCGTCGTCTCCTCGCCGAAGAAGGTCACGGGGATGCCCGTGCCGTGCAGGTCACGATCGGCCAGCAGGCAGACCACATGACGGTCACGGATGGCCTCGTTGACCTCCGTGGCCGCGCCCGGCCCGAGGGGGATCACGTTGATGCCGTACGACGCCCGCAGCTCGACGAACCAGTCGAACACCTCGGCCGGCTCGAGGCGCTCGACCACGGCCGTGACGGGCACCTTCGCGATGCGGGTCAACCAGGCGGCCGCCCACTCCCACCCGCCGAGATGGGGCAACACCATCAGCGGCCCGTGGCCCTCGGCCCGTACCCGTTGGATGCGATCGAAGTCGGCGAAGGTGAACTGGCGATCGAGGCGTCGATCGTCGAGCTCGGGGAGCCGGAACGACTCGAACCAGTAGCGGCCGTAGCTGGCCAGCCCCTCCCCCGCGAGGCGGTACCGCTCCGAGTCGGAGAGGCTCGGATCGACCCGTCCGAGATGACGGGCGAGCATCGAGGCCGGCCCCGGCTGGATCCGGGCCGCGATGGGGCCGGCGGCCTCGACGCCCTGCGCCGTGGCTCGCAGCGGCAATCGGGCCGCGACGGCACGCGCCGCCTGGAGTGTTCGGAGAGGGTCGGGCACGGACGGGCGAGGCCGCTGCCGGCCGATCAGCCCTGGCGCCGGCGGCGCGCCTCGAGACGGCGCTGGGTGTTGCGGCGACGGCCGTCACCGGCCGGGCGGGAGGCACGACGGCGGCGACGGGAGGCGTCGGCACGCTCGCGCCACACATCGATCCGAGGAGGTGCGACCTCGAGGCCGGAGGCCTGGAGCCAGACCTTGCGGAAGCGGGTGAGCGCCGTGATGACGGTGAGCGCCAGCATCACCCAGAGGGTGATCGTGAACAGCGGAGCGAACAGGAGCCCGAAGCCGAGGGCGAGGAATCGCTCGGCCCGCTCCATGAGCCCGCCCTTGGCGTCGAAGCCGAGCGACTCGGCCTTGGCCCGCTGGTAGGACACGAGCGAGGCGGCGAGGTAGAGCGCGAACGGCAGCATCGCCAGTCGAGGGGTGTCGGTGCCGAGGAAGTACCAGGAGCAGCCGAAGAACAGCAGACCGTCGGACAGACGGTCGCTCACCGAGTCGAAGAAGGCGCCGCGGGGCCCCGAACTGCCCTTGGCCTTCGCGACCGCGCCGTCGAGGGCGTCCGGCACACCGGTGAGGGCGAGGAGCAGCACCGCGAGGGGGAACTGACCGGCGGCGATCGCGGCGCCACAGGCGCCGGCCATGGCGACACCCACGAGGGTGATGGCGTCGGGCGAGACCCCGGCGTTGGCCAGACCCTGGCCGATCGGTGCGGTGGCCTTGTCGACCGTGGTGCGGAAGTTTCCGTCGAACATCGTGCGTCCCTTCGGGTGACGAGGCGGGCGATTCACTCCCGTCACCGACTGCTTGCAAAGATTAGCGCGAGACTGTGCCCATGACCGACCAGTTCGATTCCCTGGCTCCCCGCGACGTGGTGATCACGCTCCGATCGTTCGGCCGCCGCCTCGACGAGGCGCTCGCTCCCGTGCTCGCCGACGACGACCTGCGTGACCTGCTCGGCTCCCCCACCCGATCGACCCCGGCGATCTCCGAGACCGTCGAGTCACTCGCCGTGGCGATGCCCGTGCTCGCCCGGGCGATCGAGGTGGCGGCGACCGCCAACGACCCCGTCGTGCCCGCCGGTGTGACCGATGCGTCCGAACGTGAACCGGCCGACGTCGGCCCGCCACCCTCGTTCGACACCGCCCGGGCGGCGGCCGTCGACGCCGCGAACGACGTGGCCGAACAGCTCGACCGGGCCTCGTCGGCCACGGTGCGACGCACCGCCCGGGTCGCCGGGGGCGGCACGGTCTCGGTGCTCGAGATCGGCCGGGAGGCCGCACGGACGGCGATCGGCGCCCTGCGGGCGGTCGAGACGCGGGCCCAGGGCCTCGTGGTCAACCGCCGCTGACCTGCCCCGGCGAGGCGCCGCCGTCAGCCCGTCAGACGGCGCGGCGGCAGTTCCGAGCCCCGGCGAGGAACTGTGGAAGCGAAGCTGAGCGCCAGCGAAGCTACGCGGCGACGTCAGACCAGTCTTCGGGGTTGTCCTCGACGAAGTCCTCGATGATCGACCCGTCAACGGCATCGACCACGACGAAGCCGCGATGCTTCGGGGGTTCTTCGGCCGAGTAGAGCAGGATCTTCCACATCGGACGGCTCAGCAGTCCGCGCCAACCCATCTGGGCCGAGGCGTGGCCCACCGGGAAGCCGATGTGCTTGATGGCGGCCACGAGAGCCTCCTGCTCGTCGACGTCGGTGCCATAGCCCGACACGAACGAGTAGGCCCCGACCACCACGAGGATCGCGGCGGCGAACAACATGCCGTTGTTCACGAGCACCGCGTCCGACCCCCGCCACACGACGAGCAACACCAGCAACACCGCGGTGCCGAGGTAGAGGTAGGCCGGGATCTTCCGCCGGTCGTTGTTGGGGAAGATGTACTCGGCGACGTCGACCAGGTCGGGCTGGAGGTCTTCGGGCAGCTCGTCGCGGTACTCCTCGGCGAGTCCGGCCTCGGAGTCGGGGCCGTCGGTCTCGAGGACGTCGTCGTCTGCGCTCACGCCGCCACGCTACCGAGGCCAGTTGTCGCGGAGTCGGGTCCAGAGATCACCGAGTGACATCGGCAGGATCCGCAGACCCGCCACGGTGGTCATGAAGTTCGTGTCGGCGTTCCAGCGGGGAAGGACGTGCACGTGGAGGTGGTCGGGCACCGAGCCGCCACCGGCCTCGCCTTCGTTGATCCCGATGTTCAGTCCGTGCGGCCGCAGCGCCGAGCGCAGTGCCGCGGAGGTGTCACGGACGAGGTCCCAGAGTTCGGTGTACTCGGCATCGTCGAGCTCCGCGATCGATGGCACGCCACGATTCGGCAGGACCATGGTGTGACCCACCGTGTAGGGGAACACGTTGAGCAGCACGAAGCAGTGTTCGCCCCGATGCACGATGTAGGTCTCGGTCTCGGGCACGTCGGACTGCACGATGCGCTCGAACATCGTGCGCTCGTCGGGCGGCAGGTTCGCATGCGGGCGTCCGTCGGAACCAAGCCCGGGCGGGTTGGCGAACCGCCACGGCGACCAGAGACCCCGGAGCCGATCGGTCGGCCCGGCGGGTGGTTCGTCGATGTCGAGCGGTTCGACCCCAGGCGGCAGATCGTCGCCGGCTTCGCTCGCCGTCATCCGGGCGGGATGAGTTCGGGCGCCAACCGCTCGATGAACTCGGCGACGGTCACCCCACGCTCGACCTCGCCGCCACGGGGATTGACCCCGACGGTGTCGGCCTCGACGTCCTCACCACCGACGACGAGCACATACGGCAGCTTCTGGGTCTTGGCGTTGCGGATGCGCTTGCCGAGGGGGCCGTCGGCGCCGACGAACTCCGCCCGCACTCCGGCCTCGGCCAGGCGGGCCATCACGGACTCGCCGAACTCGTGGTGGTCCTCGGCCACGGGCAACACGGCCACCTGGACCGGGGCCAGCCACGTCGGGAACGCCCCGGCGTAGTGCTCGAGCAGGACGCCGAAGAACCGTTCGATCGATCCGAGCAGCGCGCGATGCAACATGATCGGCCGCTTGCGCGAACCGTCGGCGTCCACGTACTCGAGGTCGAAGCGCTCGGGCAGGTTGAAGTCGGCCTGGATCGTCGAGAGCTGCCACGAACGCCCGATGGCGTCCTTGACGTCGACGTCGATCTTCGGCCCGTAGAAGGCGGCGTCGCCCTCGGAGACCTCGTAGTCGAGGCCGTGACGCTCGAGGGCCGCCCGCAGCGAATCGGTGGCGTGCGCCCAGATCTCGTCCGAGCCGACCGACTTCTCCGGATCCCGGGTGGACAACTTGAACTCGAACTCGTCGAACCCGAACGCCTGCAACACCGACAACACGAAGTCGAGCAGCGAGGCGACCTCGTCGGCGAGCTGGTCCTCCGTGCAGTAGATGTGGGAGTCGTCCTGGGTGAAGCCACGGATCCGCATCAGGCCGTGCAGGGTCCCCGCCCGCTCGTAGCGGTAGACGGTGCCGAGCTCGAACAGCCGCAGCGGCAGCTCCCGGTAGGAGCGCTGCCCCCGCCCGAAGATCAGGCAGTGCATCGGGCAGTTCATGGGCTTCGGGTAGTAGGTCCCGTTGTCCATCTCCATGGGCGGGTACATGCCGTCGGCATAGAAGTCGAGGTGGCCGGACGTCTTGAACAGCTCGCCGTTGGCGAGGTTCGGGGTGTAGACGAACTCGTAGCCGCCCTGCTCGTGCCGGGTCCGGGAGTAGTCCTCCATCTGTTTGCGGACGAGTGCACCCTTCGGATGCCACACGGCCAGGCCACCGCCGAGCACGGATGGGAACGACAGGAGATCGAGGTCGTTGGCGAGCTTGCGATGATCTCGTTTGGCGGCCTCTTCGAGACGGTGCAGGTGCGCGGCGAGCTGCTTCTTGTCGGCCCATGCGGTGCCGTAGATGCGCTGGAGCATCTTGTTCTTCTCATCGCCGCGCCAGTACGCACCGGCCACCCGCATCAGCTTGAAGTGCTGGAGGCGGCCCGTGGCGGGCACGTGGGGTCCGACGCACATGTCGACGAAGTCGTCGGTGTTCCGGTAGAAGCTGATCGTGTCGCCGCCGGCTTCTCCGGCGAGCTCGGAGTCGACGTCGCCACCGGTGACGGCCTCGATGATCAGCTGCTTGTACTGGTGATCCGACATGAGCTCGAGCGCCTCGGCCGCCGGGAGCTCGGAACGGATGAACGGTTGGTTCGCCCGGACGATCTCGCGCATCTTCGCGTCGATGCGCTCGAGATCCTCGTCGGAGAAGGTCTGGCCGTCGGGCAGATCGAAGTCGTAGTAGAAGCCGTCGGTGATCGGCGGGCCGATGGCGAAGGTGGAGCCGGGATACAGCTCGAGCACGGCCTGGGCGAGCACGTGGGCCGTCGAGTGACGCAGCGTGTGCAGACCCGCGTCGGAGTCCGGGGTGACGATGGCGACGTCGGCGCCGTCGGACAACGTGGCGTCGAGATCGACCTCGGCGCCGTCGACCACCGCGATCAGCGCGTCCTTCGCGAGACGCTTGCCGATGTCGGTCGCCAGATCGAGCGCGGTCGACCCCTCGGGAAGGGTCCGGTTCGATCCGTCGGGCAGGTTCACCGTGATGTCAGCCACGGCGAGAGTGTAGGAGCGCGCCCGCGGTGGCCGAACGACAATTCGGGGCACCGCGCCGGGGCGGGTCAGTAGGTTGAGCCCATGGCGAGCCGCAAGCTCACGACCAGCCAGATCCAGGCGGTCACACAGGTCGGACGGGTGGCGACGATCGTCCTGACGCTGCTGGTCGCGACGGGGCTCGCCCAGTTCCTGTTCCGTCCGGGCACCCGCCCGGTCAGCGAGCAGCAGGCCCGCGGCATCGGTGAACAACCGGCGACGCTGCTCGAGGGCCTCCACCACCTCATCGGCGCCGTGGCCGTCATCGTCGTGGTGCTCGGCGGGATCTGGCTCACCTACAAGCTCGACCGTCGCGACCGCATGGTCGTGATCGTCGCCGTGGCCGTGTGTTTCACCTACTGGCGGGGCAACTGGGTCGCCTACGACTTCGCCCAGCTCGACGGCGAGCCCGGTACCGGCCGTGGCTACCTCCAGTTCTTCACCCGTGAGGTCGACTGGGTCAAGACCGACGGCGCCGGCCTCAGCGGACGGTTCAGCAGCGGGTGGGGCTATCGGATCGCCGTGCTGGTCCACGTCCTGAGTGCCCCGGCGCTGCTCGCCTACGTGTGGTTCGGTGTCCGGGCACGCCAGCAGGGCCAGCAGCTCACCTACGAAGCCGGGGCGACACGATGGGGCCGCCCGATCGACCCCGAGACCGGCGAGTTCTCCGACCGCTGATCAGGAGGCGACGACGAGCGGGCGGGGTGCCAGCACCGACGCCGACGACTTGCGTTCGATCGTCGCCTCGCTCCCGCCGGCCGCCGGCCGGGCGAGCTGCGGCGGAAGCTGGATGACCTCGTCGTCGGCCGTCGTGCGGGCGGCCACGGTCGGCACGGGCTCGGCGACGGGCGCCTCGGTCGAACCGGCGTAGGTGTGGCTGTACTCCTGCCCGGAGAGTTCCCGGATCTCGTACATGACCTCGTCGATGAGTTCCCGGTACACGGCCCGGTCGCCCGATCGGTGGGCGTAGCGGTCGACGGGGATCGGGCGTCCGAAGCGGATCGACGCCGGCTGGAACGGCTTCGGGGCGGGCGCACCGGTCGGCTGGACGTCGTCGGTCCCGACGAGCCCGACCGGGATGATCGGGGCCCCGGTCTCGATGGCGAGCCGAGCGGCACCGGTGTGGCCCTTGTGCAGGAAGCCGGATCGGCTGCGGGTGCCTTCGGGGTAGATGCCGAACAGTCCACCGTCGTTCAACACGCCGCGGGCTGCGTCGAGGGCCGACTTGGCGTGGTCACCGCCACGCCGGTCGATCGGGATCATGCCGAGCTTCGGGAACAGCGTCGAGGTCTTCCAGTCGTCCAGGTACTCGGCCTTGCCGACGTACATGATCTCCCGGGGCAGCACCGCCGGCACGAAGAACGAGTCGATGACGGAGATGTGGTTGGCGCAGATCACGGCCGGACCGTCGGTCGGCACGTGGTCGAGACCCTGGACATCGAGGCGCCAGAGCAACCGCACGATGGGCCGGAGGACGGCCTTGACCGGCCGCTGCCACGAGCCGATGCCCTCCGGCAGTTCCGCCGGGGCGTCGGGGACGAGGGTCAGGTCGGTGCTCACTGCAACGAGACCATAGTGCAGTGGCTACCGCGGGGAAGGGTGCCGTGGTTCACACGGCGCCGCGGCGACCCGGGCGCGGGCGGCAGGCTCAGTCGTCGAGCCAGATGCCGAGCAGTGCCATCGCCTCGGAGACACCTTCACCCGCCGCAGCGGCCGCATCGATCGCGGCGATCGCACCGGGGGTGTCGAGGTCGTCGTCGAGCGCCGCCCGGGCGGCGTCGAGCCCGCCCGCACCTTCGCCGGCGGCGAGCCAGCGCTCGAGCCGGGCATCCGCAGTGGGCATGATCTGGTCGTTCCACTCCCACTCGTGGCGGTAGTGATGGGCCGACACACCGAGCCGGATGGCCCGGGGATCGTGGGTCTTGCGGAGTTCGGAGACGAACACGAGGTTGCCGAGCGACTTCGACATCTTCTCGCCGTCCATCCGGACCATGGCCTGGTGCATCCAGTGCCGTACGAACGGTTCCCCCGTGGCGGCGGTCGACTGGGCCGCCTCGCACTCGTGGTGGGGGAAGATCAGATCGCCGCCACCGCCGTGGAGGTCGATCGTCGGACCCAACTCTCGCATGGCCAACGCCGAGCACTCGATGTGCCACCCGGGGCGACCCGGCCCCCAGATCGACTCCCACGCCGGCTCACCGGGCTCGGACGGCTGCCAGAGGACGAAGTCGAGCGGATCCCGCTTGTTCGGGTCGTCGACGTTGCCGCCGCGCTCCGCTGCGTACTCGAGCATCGTGTCCCGGTCGTACCCCGAGATCTCACCGAAGCGCTCCCAGGAGCTGACGTCGAAGTAGACCGCCCCACCGGAGGCGTAGGCGTGCCCCGCGTCGAGGACCTGGCCGATGAAGTTCCGGATCTCCGAGATCGCCGAGGTCGCCCGTGGCTCCGACCACGACGGCAACATCCGCATCGCCACCATGTCGGAGTCGAACCGCGCGACCTCCTGGGCGGCGAGGTCGAGGTAGTGCACCCCGAGCTCCTTGGCCTTGCCGAGGATCGAGTCGTCGACGTCGGTGATGTTGCGGACACAGCGGGTCTCGTGGCCCCGGTCACGCAGGCGCCGCTGGAGCACGTCGTAGGTGAGGTAGGTCGCCGCATGCCCGAGGTGGGTGGCGTCGTAGGGCGTGATGCCGCAGGTGTACATGAGCACCACGGGCCCGGGCTCGAACGGCACCACCGCGGCTCGGGCGGTGTCGTACAGACGCATCGGGGCTTGCTCGTCGCTCACGTGGGCTCTCTCGGGGGAAGACGTTCGGAGACCGGCTCGGCACCCGGCCGATCCGATGGGCGAGGGTAATGAACGCACGCCCGCCGACCAGCATTCCTGCCGGCGGCTTCCGCGATCGTCGGGTTCGCCGTCGACGATCGGCGCAGGTAACCGGACCCGGGCCCGACGGGTCGGACCAGCGTGTCCATTCTCGACGGCAAGAAGATCCTCGTCACCGGTGTGCTCACCGACGACTCCCTCGCGTTCTCGGTGGCGAAGCAGGCCCAGGAGGCCGGCGCCGAGATCGTCCTCACGAGCTTCGGCCGGGCCATGCGGCTCACCCAGCGCACCGCTCGCAAGCTGCCCACCGAGCCCGAGGTCCTCGAGCTCGACATCGGCAACCCCGACGACGTCGCCGCCGTGCGGGATCACATCGCCTCGACCTGGGGACGCCTCGACGGCGCACTGCACTCGATCGGGTTCGCTCCGGAGAACTGCCTCGGTGACGACTTCTGGGCCGCCGACTGGTCGGACGTCTCGGTCGCCGTGGAGATCTCCGCGTACTCGCTGCGGACCATGGCCGACCTGTGCCGCCCCCTGATGACCGACGGCGGATCGATCGTCGGGCTGACCTTCGACGCGACCCGAGCCTGGCCCGCCTACAACTGGATGGGCATGGCCAAGGCCGCGCTCGAGTCGTTGAACCGCTACCTCGCCCGCGAGCTCGGCCCGGAGCAGATCCGCTGCAATCTCGTGGCCGCCGGTCCGATGCGCACGATCGCGGCGAAGTCGATCCCCGGGTTCGCCCAGTTCGAGGACGAGTGGGTCAAGCGAGCCCCGCTCGGGTGGGACGTCCGTGAGGCGGAAGGTGTCGGCAAGTCCTGTGTGGCGTTGTTGTCGGACTGGTTGCCCCAGACCACCGGCTCGATCATCCACGTCGACGGCGGCTACCACGCCCTCGGCGCCTGATCCGACACTCGCCGATCACGGCGAACACTCGCCGATCACTGCGACTACTCGCCGATCACGACGTGATGCGCACCTCGTGGAGGTTGGTGACCGCCACACCCGACCCTTCGGACCGGATCTCGAGCTCGAGGGTCGCGGTCTGCGGGGTGAGATCGTCGAGATCGATCGAATAGGCGGTGGCCACGAACGCCGGTGACGGCGACGTCAGCACACCGCCGGTGGCGACGACCTGGTCGGAGCCGGCGTCGGTCCCGAGGTCGAAGGTGTCGACCCCGGTGTGGGCCCCGGCGACCACCTGGTTCCAGCCGGCGAAGGCCGGATAGACGCGGAGCAGCGGGCCATCGGTCGTGGCGGTGGAGACACCGTCGGACTCGGGCAGGTCCGACTCGAACCCGACCGCATCGAGACGGCGGTCGGCGCCGCATGCCTCCACACGGAGCCGAGCGGTCGACGCACCGTCGATCGAGTAGTCGAGGAAGGGTGTGGGCAGCGGGCCGTAGGCACCGCCGTCGAAGGCGACTTCGACGCGGACCCCGTCCACGCCGACGGCGTCGGATTCGGTCAGGCCCATCACCCCGGCGACCGGGAACACCGGGGACTCCCAGACGAAGCACGGATCGAAGGTGAAGGCCGTGTCCGCCGACGACCGCAGGTAGGGAATGTGGGCCTTGGGCCCGTAGACGTTGCGTTCGTCGGCCCCCGTGCGGGACTCGAAGAACGTGAACACGGGGGCGGAGGCCTCGATCGAGGTCCCGGCCGCGTACGTGCCCACACCGGTCCACCAGTTGCCGACCCCGGCCCCGTTGCAGGCCTGGGCTGCGCCGCCGTTGAACGAGATCGTCGTGCCCGGTGTCGGGCAGGCGACGGTGATGTAGCTCGCCGTCACCGGCATCCGGAAGGTGCGCGACAGCAGGCGGGCGGGCAGGAACGAGGTCGATTCGGTGCCGTTGTCGTCCCGCTGCTGGATGGCGGCGAAGCGGCTCGAACCCGTGAGCGCATAGGCGAGCCCGTTGCCCCGGCCCGGACCGTTGCCGCTCACGATGTCGGTGTCGTCCGGGCCGATGGCGAACGTGCCGGTGGCGCCGCCCTGGCGGACCCACGACACGTTCTGGAACGTGTCGGAGCCGACGTAGAGCTGCTCGGAGGCGACGCCGTAGAGCGTGTCGCCGAACCACGGCACCCCGGGGAACACGTCCTGGTGATTGTCGGGCTCGTGGACGGCGAGGAAGTCGGTCCCGTCGACCGACCGCAGGGTGACGAAGGTGGCCCCGCCGTCGTAGGGCAACCGGATCGTCGAGGCCGCGGGCGTCACCGGCACGGTGTCGACGACGGCGCCGTTGATCAGCACCTGGATGGAGGTGCTGCCGAACGGCGAGCGCACGGTGAACACCTCGGTGTATCGCTCGGTCGGGAAGCTGAAGGTGTGGTCGGCGAAGGCCTCGGGCACGAAGGAGTCGGTCCCTTCGGCCACGCCGGAGATGTCGACCGGTGCGGTCGAGGTGACGACCGAGTCGACCGTGACACCACTCAGCACCTGAGTGACCCCGGCGTCGATGGTGTAGGACGATCCGTTGAAGCTCACCACGGTGCCGTCGACGTAGGCCGTGACGGCGGCCTGGCCGTTGGTGCCCCCACTGCCGTCGTACTTCGTGTTCATGGCGAAGTACCGCACGACCTGGCCCGTGCCGGTGAAGTCGAAGACCGCCAACTCCGACGACATCGAGGGGTCGGGACCGTCGGAGTAGAAGCAGAAGGTCTGGCCACCGCCGGTGAGTGGGGTCCGGAACCAGACCACCGTCGAGGGCGTCCCGAAGCCCGACTCGACGTACACGGGCAACGGCACGGCCGCGTCGGCCGGATCGGTGTGGGGAACGACACGGAGTCCCTCGATGCCGGTCGAGGTGCTCGTGTCGATGACGACCCGGACCGGATAGGCGGCGAGGCCGGACGACCCGGTGACCGTGCGGCACACCCGCTCGTCGTAGTCGTCGTTCCACCACTGCTCGTCGGCGACGACGGCGTCGCCCTCGACGATCCCGGTGCCCGTGATCGTGCCGGCCGCGAACTCCGACGCCGTGTCGGCGACGTGATCGGTTCCGGTCCCGTACTCGTGGACCCGTGTTCCGGCGACACCCACACCGAAGCGCCCCACCTGGCGGTTGTCGAGACCGACATCGGCACCGACCGGGGTCGCGACGCCGAGGACGAGGGCGACGACGAGGAGGACGAGACGGCGCATCAGTTCGCGACGACGAGGCCGCTCGCGCCGGTGCGGTCACCGAGCTCGACGTGGACGGCCTCGTCGCCGAGGGCTTCCCGATCGAGATATCGGTCACGCACGAGCCACTGGGCGGCGGCGAAGGCGGCGGCGCCACCGATGGCGAGGTTCCAGTGGTAGCCCGACACGGGCAGCTGCCCGACCCCGACCGCACGGGAGATCATCGGGAGGACACCGAGCAGGCAGATGTCGAGGAACGCGAACGAGCGCCCCGACTGCACCTGGAGACGGTGGTGGGGTCGGTGGGCGAGCACCGCGTAGACCGCGAGCACGATCGCCGTGATCGTGGCCGACCAGAACGTGATCGAGAGGAACGCCTCCGAGCTCGGTGTGGTGATCACGAGCACCGGCAGGCCGTGCCAGAGCTGGATGGAGGCGGTGCCCCCGAACTGCACCGAGAACCAGACGGCCGTCGACAGCTGGACCACGACGGTGACCAGCACGGCCTTCACCGAGGCGGTGAAGAGCGGCCAGTAGGAGACCTCGGTCTCGACGTCGACGGGCGCGTCGGTCTCGTGCGTCGAGGTCTCGGCGACGATCGTGTCGGTGGTGTCGGCTTCGGGCATCGGGGAACTCCGATCAGGCGGCGGGGCGGGCGTGGTCCGACCGGGTGACAGTCGGACCACGGCCCGGAGGAGGTGGGCGGGACCGGATGGAGCGACCGGTCCCGCCCGCCGATCAGCTGGTCTCGGCGGCGACGGTCCAGGTCGCCGAGCCGGAGGCGGCGTCCGCGCCGGAGCCGGGGGCGCCGGTCGTGACGATCATGCCGACGGGCAGTGACGCACCGGCGGGCACGGTGATCGTGCCCGTCGTGCCGTTCACCACGGCGCCGGTGGAGTCGATCACGATCGGGGTCTGGTCCCACTGGGTGGCGTTCGGGTCCGGCGTCGCCACGGGGTAGGCCCCGGCGTTCGTCGTGGTACCCAGCCAGACCTGGAGGTGCTTGCCGGTCCAGTCGCCGGTGGCGAGGGTGTCCGTGATCCGGATGTCGAGCGGCACGGTGCAGTTGTTCTCGATGACCTGGACCTCGTCCGCGGTCACGATGTCGCCCTCGACGCCACGGATCGTGATCGCCTCACGGGTGACGTCGACACCGTTCTCGTCCACGACGGGCGTGGGATCGAACGCGAACCCGTCCGGGAACGACGCGACGTCCTCGCCGGCGACCTTGATCATGCAGGGCGGGCCCGACACCGAGAAGTCGACGGCCTGCCGGTTCTGGATCAGGACGTTGGCCGAGGCCGTGCCGGCGAAGGTGAGCACGGCACCGGCGACGACGGCGGCACGACGGCCCATCCGACGGCGACGACCCGCTCGGGGTTGTGGCGTGGGGTTCGACATGGGTGCTTCTTTCCCGGGTCCGGGACCCGACTCGTACTCCGATGGGGAGCGCCGACGCCGGGGATCCGACGTCGACCGGAATCGACATCGGGGCGGCCCACGAGGGCCCCTGAGCAACAAGCGGTCCGTACCCGCGGGAAACCCCAACGCTCGGGTGCGGTCCCGGCGAATCACCCGCTGACCTGGGCGAATACACCCCACCAAGCGGAGGGGCCGCACCCACGAGTTCAGGGATCGGTCGGGATCAGTCGGTGGACCAGCGTGGGTTGTCGACGGCGATCTTGTCGTCGACCGAGGCCCGCACGGCGGCGACCACCTCGTCCCAGCGGGTGTCGAGCCCGCCGTCCCGGATGGCGGCCGCGAGCTGTTCGTCGTCGGCGAAACCCAGCTCCGCCAGCCGCGCGCCGTGGGCGAGTTCCTGACCCGGCCCCTCGAGCAGTTCCCGCTCGACGATCGCGAGCACGTTGGCGGCCACGCGGGCGTGGAACGACAACGCACCCGTGGTCTCGGCCATCACGCGGTCCCGGAGGAACTCGCGTACCGCACCCACGAGCTCGGCGGCCGAAGGATCACGGTGGAGCCCGCCGCTCACGGCGCCGACCCCACGAGACGCACGAGGTCGTACTCCTGCTCCGCGATGCGACGCCCGATCGCCGCCAGCTCCACCGAGCGCACCACACCGGTCGTGTGGGCGGAGAGCTGGAGACCACACATCACGCCCCACTTCAGGTGACCGAGCACCTCCCACCATCGGGCGACCGCTGGATCCACCGGCGCGCCGCCGGCGGCCTCATAGGCGGCCCAGAGCGTCTCGCGCTCCCCCACGCCGGCAACGGGCCCCGCACCTCCGAACCGCCAGGCCCGGACACACAGCCACCCGAGGTCCTCCATCGGGTCGGAGACGTGGGCGAGCTCCCAGTCGATGACGGCGGCGAGGCCCGAGTCGTCCACGATGAGGTTGCCGAGACGGAAGTCGCCGTGGACGAGCGTGTGGGGCCGATCCGTCGGCCGGTGACGCTCGAGCCAGCGGAACGCGAGCTCGAACGCCGGCGAGACGAGGCCGAGCTCGTCGACGACGGCCCGGTAGTGGGCGAGCTCGTCGGTCGGACGGATGTGGGCGGGAAGGCCACTCGGATCGACGGCGTGCAGACGTGCGAGGGCGGCACCGGCATCCGCGGTGATGCGGTCGCGTGCGATCGTGTACTCGTCGTCCCGGAGGATCTTGCGGGCGATCGTCTCACCCCCGACGACCTCGGCCACGAGGAAACTCGCACCGAGTGCGGTGTCGTCGAGGACCGAGTTGTCGGCGACGATCCGCGGGACGGGAACACCCGCGCGCCCCGCAGCGGTGACGACGGCGCCTTCGGAGGCCATGCCACCGGCCAGTCGTGGTCGGGGTGTGCGTTCACGCTGGAGCACCAGCGGGTCCGCCCCCTCGCGGTCGACCCACCAGGTCTCGCGGCTCGCGCCACCGGACAGCCGGCGCAGCGCCAGGTCGGCAGACGGCTCCCCCACGGCGTCGAGCACGTTGCGCAGACCTCGGGTCAGGTCGTCGGCGGTCGGGGACGGCATCGGCGACGACCGTAGTCCGCGCCCACCGACCGGCGCCTCAGCAGGCGTCCGGCGACGCACCGCTCGCACAAAGACGATTCAGCAGGCGTCCGGCGACGCACCGCTCACATGCGGCGGATTCAGCAGGCGTCCGGCGACGCGCCACTCGGTGGTCGACCGCTCAGCAGGCGTCCGGCGACGCACCGCTCGTACAAAGACGAGTCAGCAGGCGTCGCGGGTCGCCGGGTACGGGTTGACCGCACCCCGGCCGCCGGGATGGATCTCGAAGTGGAGATGGGGGATACCCCGGGCGTTGCCGTCGTCGCCGACGTAGCCGATCACGGTGCCGGCGGCGACCTGCCCCGACTCGCCGTAGGCCGACAGGTGCGTCCCGTAGTAGTAGTTGCCGTCGTCGCCGTTCAGATGGAACGAGCGCCCACCCAGACGGTTCGAACGCAACGTGACGGTGCCCGACACCGGGGCGACCACGGGGGTTCCGATCGAGGCGAACATGTCGACGCCCTTGTGGCTCCGACCGCCCGAGCGTGGCGCCCCCCAGGTGTCGACGAAGGACACCGACCCCTGCACGGGGCAGAAGACCAGCAGGCCCGAGTTCCCGGACGGCTGCACCACCGTGGTGCCTCCCGTGTCGGCGCCCGACCCCTCGGTGCCCGAGCCGTCGTTGCCACCGGCCGCGGCCGCCTCCGCGGCGCGACGAGCGGCCTCCTCGGCACGTCGACGTGCTTCTTCCTCGGCCTGGCGCCGGAGCTCCTCGAGCCGGGCCGCCTCGAGTTCCTCGAGCTCGGCGAGCAGCTCCCCCAGCTCGGCTCGGGCGTCGACGAGTGCCTCCTGGGCGTTCGCCGCGGCGAGACGGTCGGCCTCCATCCGGGCGCGCACGGCGTCGAGTTCATCGACGAGCAGGGCGTAGTTCTCGATCTGGTCGGCATCGGAGGCGAGCGCCGTCTCGGCCAGATGCCGACCCCGGACCTCGGCCAACAGGTCGTCGCCGGCGCCGGCCACGGTGCGACGCGGCGGCGCGACGAACCGCGCCACCGCCGCCTCGGCGACGATCTCCCGTCGTGACTCGGCCTCGGCTTCGAGCCTGGCCACCTCGGCCTCGTTCGCCGCGACGTTCGTCTCCAGCCGGCTCGCCTCGGACTCCAGCTCGGCGAAGGACTGGGTCAGCTCGTCGACGGCCACGCGGATCTCGTCGAGACCACGGGTCCGTTGTGCACCAGCCGCACCCGAGACCACGAGCACCCCGAGTCCGAGGCACATGGCGAGTGCCACTCGCACGAACGGGGCGCGACGGCCCGGGGGACGCATGGGGTGCAGGCTAGGCGAGGGCCGACCACTGTCACTGGTCGTGGGCGCAACCACCCAGGGTGGTCAATCGGTCACACCGACGTCAGTGGTGGCCGCCCGTCGGCATCGACGACGGGTCGAGTTCGGGGGGCTCGCTCGCCAGACCGGCGACGACCTCCTCGATCGACACCACGGCGGCGCCGCCATCGGGCATCCGGACCTGGGCGAGGTGGTTCCGACCGGCACGCATCTGACGGACGACCGCGATCATCGGGGTCGAGCCGTCGAACACCGCCATCGGGCGCAGCGCGTCGTTCGGCACGATGCCGCCGAGGTCGCGGTCGTCGAGCCCCAGGAGATCACGGGCGTGCAGATACCCGAGCACCACGTTCGAGCCGATCCTGGCGACCATCGGCACCCGCTGGCCACCGGAGGCCACGGCGATGTCCCGGGCGTTGCGGAACGTCGAGCCACGACGGATCGACGAGGCGGGCGTCAACGGGCGAGCGATCTCGTGGACCGGACGCTCGGCGAACGAGATGGCGCTGCGGAGGAAGTCGGCATCGTCGGTCTCGATCGCCCCCTCCGACCCCGAGTGCCCGACGATGGCGGCCAGCTCGTTCGTGTCCGGCGCCGCCACCAGTTCGTCTCGGGGCTCCACACCGACGAGGCGGCAACCCAGGTTCGCGATCCAGTTCAGGAAGCGCACCGCCGGCCGGAAGATGCGCAGGTAGGCGACATAGGGCAGAACGGTCCATTTGAGGGTGGGTTCCGCGGCCGCGATCGCGATGTTCTTCGGCACCATCTCGGCGCCGACCAGATGCAGGAAGGTCACGACGGACAGCGCGATGGCGATCGACACGAACACGGCGACGCCGTGGGCCAGCGGGCCGTCGAGGAACTTCAACAGCAACGACGCGACGGCGGGCTCGGCCACGAACCCGAGCCCGACGGTGCACATCGTGATGCCGAGCTGGGCGCCGGCCAGATGCACCGAGACGTTCCCCATCGCGTTGGCCGCGGCCACGGCGGCCCGGCCACCCTCCTCCGCCTCGGCTTCGATCGTCTGGCGCTTCGCGGCGAGCAACGCGAACTCGTAGGCCACGAACAGCGCGTTGAGCACCAGCAGCACGACCGCGGCCACGAGGAACCAGGCGATTCGGGTGTTGGACGCCTCCTCGACGGCGAAGACCGTGGCGTTCATGCCCGTCCTCCGATCCCGGCTTCACCGATCGTCGGTGGCGAGGTCAACTCGATCGAGGCGATGCGTCGACCGTCCATCGCGATCACCTCGAGGGTCCAGCCCTCGGAGGTCACGATCTCCTCCCCGGCCACCGGGATGTGCCCGAGCTGATCGAGCATGAACCCGGCGATCGTCTCGTAGTCGCCCTCGGGCACCTCGTAGCCGGTGGCCTCCGAGACCTCGTCGCCGGTCGCCGTCCCGCCGACGATGAACACACCGGCCACCTCGCCGGCGGTCACATGGGTGGTCACGGCGTCGTACTCGTCGTCGATCTCACCGACGATCTCCTCGAGCACGTCCTCGACGGTGACGACCCCCTCGACACCGCCGTGCTCGTCGACCACGACGGCGAGCTGGGCATCGGAGTCCTCGAAGTCGGCCAGCAGATCGACGAGTTCGCGGGTCTCCGGCACGAAGAACGGGTCGACCATGAGGCTGCGCACCGTCGTGTCGGCCCGGCGGGCCGGGTCGATCCCGAGCACCGCGATCGTGTCGACGATGCCGACCACGTGATCGAGATCGTCGTCGACCACGGGGTACCTCGTGAAGCGGGCCTCGATCGCGAGCGCCTCGAGGTCGGCGGCGGTGGCGTCGGCCGGGATCGAGCTGACGAGCGGACGTGGCGTCAACGCCTCCACCACCCGCTTGTCGGCGAACTGGATCGTCCGGGTGAGCAACGACTGGGTCTCGGGCTCCAACGTGCCGGTCTCGGCCGAGGCCCGGATGAGGTACTCGATCTCCTCGAGCGAGCGAACCGACGTCAGCTCCTCCCGGGGCTCGATCCCGAGGCGGCGCACCATCCAGTTGGCGGCGCCGTTGAACACGACGATGAACGGCGTGAGCACACCGTGCACGATCCGGGCCATCGGGGCGAGCAGGAACGACGTGCGCTCGGGGGCCGCGATCGCGATGTTCTTCGGGATGAGCTCACCGAGCACCATCTGGAACACCGTGGTGAGGACGAGGGCGACCGCCACCGCCACACCGGTCCCACCGCCGACCGTGGCGTCGAGCACCGGCCGGATCAGCTCGGCCACCACCGGCTCGGCCAGGAACCCGGCGACGAGGCTCGTGATCGTGATCCCGAGCTGGGCGCCGGACAGGTGGAACGACAACCGCGACAACACGCCACGAGTGACCGTCGCGAGGCGGTGCCCCTCGGATGCCAGGCGGTTGATCCGGCCGCGATCGACCGCGACGAGTGCGAACTCGACCGCCACGAAGAAGGCGTTGGCGGCGATGAGCACGATGATGCCCAGGAGGCCCAACAGGTTCACGGGGGCCGAATCTACTGCTGGCCGCCGACCCGTGGATCGACGGGTGCGGCGTCGACGACCCGGAGCGACGACACCGGCGTGATAGTGCGCCCGATCAGCCGCCCGGGATCTCGCTCAAGCCGGCCGCCGCCCGGGCGCCACGCTCCCAGTCACTCGCCGCTTTGAGGATGGGGTAGGGGTTGGACGGGTCACCGCCGCCGGGGTGCATCTGGAGGTGGAGGTGATACGGCGTGCCGAGGGCGTTGCCCGTGTTGCCGACGTAGCCCAGCACGTCGCCGGGCTCGACTCGCTGGCCGACCGAGAGGCCCTCGGCGAAGTCGGACAGGTGGGCGTAGTACCACTTCGTGCCGCTGTCGCCGGTGAGCCAGAACTTGAGGCCGCCGAGGCGACCGACGCCGATGTTCGTGATGGTGCCCGACTCGGTGGCCACCAGCTCGGAGCCGAGCGGGGCGAAGATGTCGATGCCCTCGTGCCAGTGCTCGTCGGCGGTGCCGGTCATCCGGGGGAAGCCCCACGAGTCGATCAGTGGCACGTCGTAGGGACCGCCGATCGGGAAGCGGATCCCCGAGATGAACGACTCCGCGCCGTTGGAGAACGCGAGGACCTCGAGCTCCAGGTCCTGGAGCCGGAGCTCCGCCTCGTCGACGTCGGTGAGCGCGGCCTCGAGGAGGTCGTCGATGATGCCGATCCGGGCGGCCACCTCGAGGGCATCGGCGGACAGACCGTCCCGAAGCTCGCGATAGTCCGTGATCAGGGCGAGATCGTCGTCGACGACCTGCTGGACCACGTGCTGCTGGGCGTCGTGGCGCAGCGCCGACTCGTTGTCGAGCGGGGCGCCGAGGCGGCTGTTGTCGCCCAGGACGAACGCCAGCGTCAGGCGCACCTGCAGCCGCTCGGTGAGTTCGCGGAGTTCGACCACCGCGTCGCGTTCGGCGGCGTCGAGGTCGTCGCGTTGGACCTCGAGTTCCTTCAGCCGACGGCGCAGCACCCGGACCCGGGCGATCGCCTCGATCCGCTCCTCCTCGGCCTCGGCGACCTTGGCCTCGGCGGCGTCGACGAGCTCCTGGATCACGACGGTGGGTGCGAAGGGTTGCTGCACCCAGCCGTCGCCGGCTTCGCCGTCCGGGCGCTCCGAGGGACCCTCACCGGCCAGGTCGTCGTCGCCCTCGGGTCGAGGCAGATCGTCGGGCAGATTCGTGCAGGGGGTCCCGTCGTCGGCGGTGGGTGCATCGGCACCGTCGTCGGGGCCGTCGTTCTGTGCCCGCACCGATCCGGCGGGTGCGTCACTGGTGCCGAGGAGCTCGCCGTCGGCATCGTCGGAGGGCGACGGGCAGGGCGGCAGTGCCGGCGCCTCGCCGTCGGTCGAGCCGTCGGTGTCGGTCGACTCCGGTGCACCGCCGGAGGTGTCGTCCTCCGCCGACGGCTCCGTCACCGGTTCGTCCGTGCCGGGGTTGTCGGTCGGGGTGTCTCCGGCGGGCTCATCGGCTCCGTCCGTGGTCTCACCCGCGGGCGCCGGGTCGGCGTCGCCGTCGGCGGGCGGGTCGACCGGATCGGTGCCCGCGCCCTCGTCCACGGCCACGGCGGCCTCGGGGGCTTCCGCGTCGTCCTGCGCTGCCGCCGGCGAGGCGGCGAGCGTGGCCACGAGCGTCGCCGAGAGGAGCAGACCGAGGCGTCGGCGCGACCGCGCCGGGACGCGACCGGGCACCCGATCATCGTGTGATCGTGTCGAGGTCATCGGCGGGAACGACGAACGGGCCACCGGTGACCATCGGCAATCCCGAGCCGCGAGTTGAGTGCGGGCCATACCGCACCCCCACGGCCGAGGGTCCGGCGCTCAGACGGGCAGGTGATGCACGTCGCCGGCGGAGAAGCACGACGAACCACCGTCGTGGCCCAGCACCAGTCGGCCGTCGTCGGCCACGTCGACGACCGTCCCCTCGACATCGCCGCCGGGGGTGGCCAGGCGGACCCGACGACCGATCGAGACACACACCCCGCGATAGGTCGCCAGCAGCCCCGCCGCATCGTCGGCGAGTGAGGCCAACCCTCGTTCGAGATGCCCCAGCAGCTCGCGCAGCAGCACCGGTCCATCGACCGGGCCCGCACCGAGTCGTGCGAGATCGGTCGCTCGGGCGGCGACCTCCGGTGGCCGCTCCCCCACCCAGCCGAGGTTGACACCCGCCCCGATCACGGCGACCACCCGATCGTCGTCGAACGCCGCCGCCTCCACGAGGATCCCCGCGAGCTTGCGGCCGTCGACCTCGACGTCGTTCGGCCACTTCAGGCCCACATGCCGATCGTCCCCGACGAGGGCCGCCACGGCATCTCGGACCGCGAGGCCCACCACGAGCGGAACGAGCGACGCCTCCGAGACACCGACGTTCACCGCCGTCGAGAACATGAGCGTCGATCGTCCGTCGTCGAGCCAGGTCCGGCCGGACCGCCCACGCCCGGCGGTCTGGTGGTCGACCAGGAGCACGATCCCCTCGACCGTCGAACCCCCGGCGACTCGTCGGAGGAGCTCGGCATTGGACGAGTCGAGCTCCTCGTGGTGCTCGATCACGGAGAACCGGGTGTCGGGCACGCCGAGAAGTGTCGCTTTGGCCGCCATCTCGGCTAACCATAGGAGGGTGAGCACGCCACCCTTCTCCAAGGTCCTCATCGCCAACCGGGGCGAGATCGCCGTCCGGGTCATCCGAGCCTGCAACGAGCTCGGCATCGACACGGTCGCCGTCTACTCCGAACTCGACCGCGACGCCCTGCACGTCCGCCTCGCCACCGAGGCCTACGCGCTCGGCGGCCAGACGGCGGCCGAGAGCTACATCAACATGGACAAGATGCTCGAGATCATCGAGCAGTCCGGCGCCGATGCGGTGCATCCCGGCTACGGCTTCTTCTCCGAGAACGGCGACTTCGCACGCGCCATCACCGAGAAGGGCGTCACGTTCGTCGGACCGCCGCCGGCCGCCATCGAGGTCATGGGCGACAAGATCTCCGCCCGTGATGCCGCCGAGAAGGTCGGCGTGCACGGCGTGCCGGGCGTGACCGAGTTCCTGACCTCCCCCGACGAGATCATCGCCTTCGGCGACGAGCACGGCTGGCCCGTGGCCGTCAAGGCCGCCTTCGGCGGCGGCGGACGCGGCATGAAGGTCGTCAACTCCGCCGACGAGGCGGCCGACGCCCTCGAGTCCGCCCAGCGTGAGGCACTCGCGTACTTCGGTCGCGACGAGTGCTACCTCGAGCGCTACCTCACCAAGCCGCGCCACATCGAGATCCAGGTCCTGTTCGACAACCACGGCAACGGCGTCTACCTGGGCTCGCGGGACTGCTCGGCCCAGCGGCGCCATCAGAAGCTCGTCGAAGAGGCGCCCGCTCCGGCGATCCCCGCCGAGATCCTCGACGCCATGGGCGCCGACGCGGTCAAGGTCGGCCTGGGTTGTGACTACACCAACGCCGGCACCGTGGAGTTCCTCTACGAGGACGGCAGCTACTACTACCTCGAGATGAACACCCGCCTGCAGGTGGAGCACCCGGTCACCGAGATGGTCACGGGCCTCGATCTCGTGGAGCTCCAGCTCCGGGTCGCCGCCGGTGAGAGGCTCCCACTCACACAGGACGAGGTCACGCTCACCGGACACTCGATCGAGATCCGCATCAACTGCGAGGACCCGGCCGGGGGCGCCTTCCTCCCCAGCCCCGGCCCGATCACGAAGCTCCGGGTGCCGTCGGGCTACGGCGTGCGCTGGGACGGCGGCTACGAGGCCGGCGACGAGATCAGCC
>JAHDBV010000081.1 GCA_020630195.1 Acidimicrobiales bacterium | reverse complement strand
TAGCGCGTCTGCCAATTCCGCCACTCCGACGTGGCCTGCCACTTCCGTGACCGGAGCGATGATGGTAGCCCGATCGCACGTCGTTCCACATGCGTTTCCGGAGGATCATCCGAGCTCGGCCGACCGTTCCATCCGGACGGCCAGCAGAACACCGCCGAGCACGGCGACGAAGCCGCAGCCGGCCATGAACGGGATCGAGACGAACCCGAACTCCTCGACCCAACGGACATCGCACGGCGCCGTGATGTCGCACGACACCTCCTGGGTGGCGGCGAACTGGAGCCAGTAGTGGCGGGCGGCGATCACGAGGCCGATGGCGGCCAACGGGAGCGCGACGAGTGCGGTGGAGACACGACGCTGGAGGGTGGCGACGCCGAGCACGACGACGAGCGGATACATGGCGATGCGCTGATACCAGCAGAGTTCACACGGCGGGAAGCCGGCCCGCTCCGAGTAGTAGAGGCTGCCGGCCGTCGCCACGGTGGGCACGAGCCACACGACCCCGAGCAGCGCCCGCATCGGAAGGTCGGCCAGCCGAGCCGGGCGCCGCGCCGCCGCGACGACCGAGGCGAGTCCGAACATCAGCGCCACGAACGACGCGGCGGCGAAGGTCGTCGACAGGGCGGCAACACTCATGGCCATCAGCCTGGCATCCCGGGGCGAAAATCTCGGGGAACGTCGACGTCGGCTCAGCCGAGGTCGAGCGTGCCATCGGCACGGACCGCCACGTCGGGCGACTCCGACACGACCGGTCGGCGGGCGTGAGCGAGCGGCACGACGACGGCATCGTCGATGGCCCGCTGTTCGATCTCGGCGAGGAGGCCCCAGCGGGTGTCGTCGTCGAGCTCGGCTGCCGCGGCGTCGAGCTCCGCGTCCCAGCCGGCCAGGTTCGCCACCGACTCGCCGCCGAACAGCGGCCAGACCACGGCGTCGACCGTCGGCGACGGGGCGACCCAACCGGACACGAGCAGGTCGATCTCACCGGCGGCCCAGGCGGCGATGACCTCGGCGGTCTCGCCGGTGACGGTCTCGACCACGAGGCCCGAGAGCGCGAGCTGGGTCGTGACCGACTCGAGCGCTGCGGGAGCCCCGCCGATGCTGGCCACGACGATGGCACGGTCGAAGGCTGCTCCGTCGGGGGCGGCGGCGAGGTCGGTCGGGCGGGGCGGACGGTCGCCGGCGAGGCCCGGAGCGGTGACGCTGCCTCCGGGACGGGCGCCGAGATCCTGGGCCATCCGCTCGTTGTCGATCGCACCCAGCACCCGGGAGCGGACGTCGGCGTCGGCCACCACACCATCGGCACCACGGGCGAGGAGGAAGCGGCTGGCGACGCCGGGTGCGACGGGATCGGGGATGACGGCGACATCAGCGACACCATCGACGAGCATCGTGCCACGAGCGGCTTCATCCGACTCGAACCACACGTTCACTCGGGGCAGGCCGGCGATGGTCGGTTCGAGACGGGCGCCGACGTCGTCGAGGTCGGTGAGCTCGTAGCGGCCCGTGGCACCACCGGTGTCGGTGGCCACGGAGAACGGCACCCCGGCGAGCACCCAGGGCAGGCCGGCGTCGGGGCGGGTCAGGTTGATGATGACGGTGCCGGGCCGTGCGTCGATCGTGTCGATCGCGGACAGCACGACCCCGGCCGAGGAGCCGGCGGCTTCGGCGGCCGAGTCGAGCGATGCGGCGATCTCGTTGGAGGAGATGCGGGACTCGTCGATCTGGAAGGTCCACACGGTGGCGTCGGCGTTGGACGACCAGGAGGTGGCGAGGGCGGGGCGCAGCTCGCCACTGACGGCGTCGATCTCGGTGAGCCCGTCGTAGAGGAGGTCGATCAGCACCATCTGGCTCGGATTGCCGAGCGAGAGGGTGCCGAGCTCGAGGCCGTCGATGGGAGCGGTGGCGATGTCGATCTCGTCCTCGACGACGAAGGCGAGGGTCTCGGGCGCCGTGTCACTCGGGGCCGCCGTCGTCGGGGGCGCGACGGCATCACCGGACAGCTGGGAGCAGCCCGTGGCGGCCAGGAGGACAGCGAGCATCGGCACGGCGAGACGGCGCACACGCTCCTATCGGCGCCACCACCCCCTCGAATGAGTGTCTGGGACACGGTGCCCATCGAGCCCCGAGACCAGCTACGAGCCGTGAGCCCCGACGGCAGTTCCGGGCGAATCGGAGCGCCAGCGACGATTCGTGGAAGAGAGCCGAGCGCCAGCGAGGCGAACGGCAGCGCCCGGCGAACCGACGACAGCAGTTCCGAGCGCCAGCGAGGAACTGTGTAAGTGACGAGCCGCCAGGCGAGGAACGACTGTCATACCCCCGTGCCTATGGTCCGGTTCGTGGGAGATGGACTGACGAGCGGGCCGGGGTGGGTGGACCCTGACGCCTTGGACCGGGCCTGGCATGCGGCGATCGAAAAGGCCACCATCGTGGCGGGTGCACGCAACGTCGCGGACGCGGCGGCGGTGGATCTGATCGCCGACGTCATCGCATCCGACGCCTGGCGCGGTGACGGGATCCGTTCGGTCACCCATTGGGTGCAGTGGAACCTCGGCCTCTCCATCAGCCAAGCCGTGAAGTTGGTGAAGATCGCCGAACGCCGCGACGAGCTCGACGAAACGATGCGCCTGTTCCGCAATGGCGAGCTCTCATCGGACCAGGTCGCCTTGATCGCAAAGCACGCACCCACCACGTTCGAAGCCTCATCCGGTGGCCTCGCCCGCGAGTTGACGATGAACCAGTTGGGCCGGGTGATGCGCTCGTACTCGTTCGCTGAGGACCCGCCGACACCCCCATTACACGACCAGGAGACCGACGCTGCTGCTGCGGGGTCGTTGTCGATGTCGACGACGGAGTCGGGACGGTTCGTCCTGCGGGTCGAAGGCGACGCCGAGGCCGGGAACCGTGTCCGCACCGCCCTCGATCAGTTCCGCTCGAAACTGCGTCACGAACTCGACGAAACATCCCGGGTGACCGGGTTCGACGCGTTCATGGACCTCGTCGACACCTCCACCGACCACGACCCCTCACGCTCCCGACGGGACCGGACCCGCGTGTTCGTTCACCTCGACCTCACCAAACGGGGCCTGATCGGATCCACCCACCTCGGCCCCACCGTCCCCGACGAGTTGCTGCGCCTCATCACCTGTGACGCCACCACCCAGGCGGTGGTCGACGAAGCCGGCACCCCACTCGCCCTCGGCCGCACTTCCCGGACGGTGCCCGACGGGTTACGGAACCAGATCCTCCACCGGGACCAGGGCTGCCTGGTCTGCGGACGCATCCGGAACCTCGACGCCCACCACCTCCACCACTGGATCGACGGCGGGCCGACCTCGCCGGAGAACCTCATCACCCTGTGCTCCGCCTGCCATCAGGCTCACCACCGCGGCGAGTTCGACATCAACGCAGCCCCCGACGCACCCGGCGGGGTGCTCATCACCAACCAACACGGCGTGCCCTGGACCCGACCACCCCGACAACCACCCGACCCGCCCGACCCGGACAGCCCCGACCCGCCACCCAGATTCCACAAACCCACCCACGAACCCCTCCGCCCAGGCGACATCCACCTCAAACAACAGCCACGGCCGCCCCACCTCGAATGATCGTCCTCAACAGGCCAGCACTTCCGGGCCCAGCGAACCGAACGGCAACGACCGCAGTTCGGAGCGTCAGCGACGAACTGTGTAAGTGACGACCCCTAGGCGAGGAACGACAGCACCAGCGAGGAACTGTGTGAGTGACGAGCCGCCAGGCGAGGAACGACAGCGAGGCGAACGGCAACGACGGCACCGTGAGCCAGCACGGCGGCAGTTCCGAGCCCCAGCGAGGAACTGTGGAAGCGAGGAGAGCGCCAGCGAACCGAGCGGCGGTCAGTCCAGGGCGAAGGCCATGGCGAGCGTCATGAAGCCGAAGAGCAGGCTGAACACGATGGTGATGCGATCGAGGTTGCGCTCCACGGTGGTCGACGCCGCCGCCTGGGCTCCGAGCCCGCCGCCGAACATGTCGGACAGGCCACCACCACGGCCGCTGTGGAGCAGCACGAGCACCACGCAGACGAGGCCGACGATGGCGTAGATGATTCCGAAAGCGACGATCATGACTGGAGAACCTCGGGAGACGAGCGGGCTCGGGCGTGTGGCCCGCCGACCCGACGAGCGTATCCGCTTCATGCGGCGGGGTGGTGGCTGGCGGACTCGCCGTCACACCGGCGTGGCTACCCTTCGTCCATGACCCTCGTGGAGATGGTTCCGACCGATGTCGACGTGCTCCGGAGGCGCCTGCACGACGTGCTGCCCGCCGGCGTCGACGAAGCGACCCTGCGGGTGGTGGACGAGTCGTCCGAGTGGCTCGCCGTCCGCCGTGGCACCGTGCTGCCGGCCCGTTCCGGGTTCGACGGCGGGGCGATGCTCACGATCTGGGCCGACGGCGGTGTCGGCCACGCCGCGACGTCGGACGTGTCCGACGCCGGCCTGCGGGCCGCAGCACAGGAAGCCCTGCGTTGGGCCCGGGCGACCGCGGGGCGCACGGTGCCCATCGCTCCCCCGTCGCTCACCACCGGCGGTGTGTATGCGAGCCCTGTCACGACCGCCTGGGACACCACCGATCTCGCCGACCGGATCGAGCTGCTCCGATCCCGCGACGCCGAACTCGACGCCGGCGAGCTGATCGTCGACCGTTCGGCCACCCTCGGCCGCCGGGACGTGCACTCGGTGCTCGTGTCGACCGCCGGCGGCGCCATCGACCAGCGCTTCGCCTTCACCTACCCGATGCTGGCCGTCACCGCCGCCCGTGCCGGAGACGCTCAGACCCGCACCTACGGCGCCGGCGCCTTCTGCGGCCAGGGCGGCACCGAGGTGCTCGACCGGTTCGGCTTCCACGCCGCCGCCGGCTCGCTCGCCGGTGAGGCGATCGCCTTGCTCGACGCCCCCAACTGCCCGACCGGCACGATGGACCTCGTCCTCGCCCCCGATCAGATGGTGCTGCAGATCCACGAGTCGATCGGCCACCCGCTCGAGCTCGACCGGATCCTCGGCGACGAGCGCAACTACGCCGGCACGAGCTTCGTCACGCCCGACATGTTCGGCACGTTCCGCTACGGCTCCGACCTGTTGAACGTCACCTTCGACCCGACCGTCGAAGGCCAGCTCGCCTCCTACGCCTTCGACGACGACGGCACCCCCGCCACCAAACAACACCTGATCCGCAGCGGCATCCTCGAGCGCCCGCTCGGCGGCTCGTTGTCCCAGCAGCGGGCCGGGCTGCGAGGCGACCCGCTCGATGGTGTCGCCAACTCCCGAGCCTGCTCGTGGAACCGCCCGCCGATCGATCGGATGGCGAACCTCAACGTCGAGCCGGGCACGTCGTCGTTCGACGAGCTGATCGGCGAGGTCGAGTACGGCGTGTTCCTGCGCACGAACACGTCCTGGTCGATCGACGACTCCCGCAACAAGTTCCAGTTCTCCACCGAGATCGGCCAGGTCATCCGTGACGGCCAGCTCGCCGAGACCGTCCGCAACCCGAGCTACCGGGGCATCTCCCGGGAGTTCTGGCGCAACCTGTCCGGGGTCGGCGACGCCTCCACCTTCGCGGTGATGGGCACGCCGAACTGCGGCAAGGGTGAGCTCAATCAGATGATCGGCACGGGCCACGCCTCGCCGGTCTGCCGCTTCAGCGGCGTCGAGGTCTTCGGAGCCGACCAGTGATCGATCCCCAGTACTTCGACGACCTCGTCACCACCGCCACCGCCGGCCTCACCGGTGACGAGGTGCTGCTCACCTCGATCGACACCGAGGCGACCGACTTCGTGCGGTTCAACAACGCCAAGGTCCGCCAGGCCGGCAACGTACGCCAGGCCACCCTCTCGCTCGACCTCATCGAGGGCAAGCGCCACACCCAGGCCACCGTCGAGCTCAGCGGCGAACGCGGGCTCGACGACGCCCGGGTCGCCGGGGTCGTCGAACACCTCCGGGCTCAGCGGGCGGTGGTGCCCGAGGATCCGCACCTCATCATCAACACCGAGCCCACCGAGACCAGCCAGATCGGCACCGACGAACTGCCGGACCGCGACGACACCGTGGCCGCCATCGTCGATGGCGCCGGCGACCGCGACCTCGTCGGCGTCTACACGGCCGGGCCGACCGCATCGGGCTTCGCCAACTCGCTCGGACAGCGCAACTGGTTCCAGACCTCGACGTTCAGTCTCGACTGGACCTTCTACCTGCGTGCCGACAAAGCGGCGAAGGCCGCCTATGCGGGCTTCTCCTGGGACGACGCCGCATTCGACCGGACCCTGCGCGACGCCGCCGGCAAGCTCGACGCCCTCGCCCGCACCCCGGTCGATCTCCAGCCCGGGGAGTACCGCACCTATCTCACGCCCTCGGCGCTCGACGAGATCATCGGCCTGCTCTCCTACGGAGCGTTCGGCGCCCGGGCCCAGCAGACCTCACAGTCGTCGTTGCTCCGGCTGTTGTCCGGCCACGACGAGCTCGACGCCTCGGTCCGCATCAGCGAGGACACGGCGAACGGCATCGCCCCGAACTTCCAGGAGCAGGGCTTCCTCCGTCCCGACGAGGTCGTGCTCGTCGACGAGGGCAAGGCGGCCGACGCGCTCGTCTCGCCCCGCTCGGCGATCGAGTTCGGGCTCGAGGCCAACGGCGCCGCCGGCGACGAGAGCCCCCGGTCGTTGGCGATCGGTGGAGGCGGGCTCGACGTCGAGGGCGCGCTCGCCGAGCTCGGCACCGGGCTCTACGTCGGCAACCTCTGGTACACGAACTACTCCGACCGCCCCGCCTGCCGGGTGACCGGCATGACCCGCTTCGCCACCTTCTGGGTGGAGGGTGGCGAGATCGTGGCGCCGGTGAACGTGATGCGCTTCGACGACACGCTCTACTCGCTCCTCGGCTCGAAGCTCGAAGCGCTCACGGCCGAATCGGAGTTCATCTTCGACAACTCGACCTACGAGCGCCGCACACCGGCCTCGGTCCGCCTTCCGGGTGTGCTCGTCGGCGGCATGAAGTTCACGCTGTAGGCGTCACGCCTCGGGGAACTGCACCGCCACGAGATGGGTGGCGGGCACGAACCCGAGGCCGAGCGACAACCGGATCGAACCCGTGCGGTCGTCGTCGCGCCGATAGAGCGGATCGATGCCGTCCTCGAGCAGCCAGCGGCACATCTCGGTGACGACGGCCGAGCCGAGACCCTTCTGCCGATGGCCGGCGTCGGTGAGCACACCGATGTCGCCGAACCGCTCGACCTCGTCCCACGGGCGGGAGCTCGCGTAGGCGGCGATCGAGCCGTCGCCGGCGAGCGCCAGCACGATCGTGTCGTCGAGGGCGTCGAGTTCGAGGTCGGCGTACTCCGCGTCCTCGGCGTCGTTGCGGTCGAGCAACGCGGCGACGAGGTCCCGCACGCCGTCGTCGTCGGGGTGCACCCGACGCAGCTCGTAGCCCTCGGCCACCTCGACCCCCCGGAGCCCGTCGGGGCCGAGGGTCTGCATCAACGCACTGCCGAGCACGTCGGCGCCGAGTGCGGTCATCCGATCGACCCAGTCCTCCGGGGAGGTCGGCGGGCCGGCGACGACCTCACCCTCCCGGCCGGGCGGACAGGGCACCACGACGTGGCGACGCAGCGAATACGCGACGGCCACGCGGGACTCGGCCCGCGCCTCCATCGGTGCGGCCGTCCAGCCGGACTCTCGGGTGACGGCGGGATCGACACCGAAGTGCACGGTCATGCCGTCGATGAAGCGATCGAGTGGGGAGATCTCGGTCATGGGGTGACTCCTTCGTTCACCGGCGATGCGGTGGTGTTGCCGACCCAGGCGTCGTGGAGCCGTTGATAGGCCCCGCCGGCGACGGCGAGTTCGTGATGGGGGCCGACCTCGACGACCCGCCCGGCGTCGAACACGACCACCAGGTCGGACGCCTCGGCGGTGGCCAGACGATGGGCGATCGACACGACGGTGCGGCCATCCGCGAGACGGCGCAGCGTCCGGGTGAGCGCGGCATCGGTCTCCGGATCGACAGCGGAGGTCGCCTCGTCGAGGATCAACAGACCCGGATCGGCGAGGGCGGCGCGGATGAGGGCCACGAGCTGGCGCTCCCCCACGCTGAGGTTCTGACCGCGTGCGCCGACGGGCGAGTCGAGGCCGTCGGGCAATCCCTCGACCCAGGCGCGGAGGTCGAGCCGATCGACGGCGGCCTCGAGGTCGGCGTCGGTCGCACCGTCACGCCCGAACCGGAGGTTCTCACGCAGCGTCGTGTCGAACAGGAACCCGTCCTGGGGCACCATGCGCACCGCACGGAGCCGGGCGTCGGGATCGACCGCGGCGAGATCGACCCCACCGAGGCGGAGCGTGCCGTCGCTCGGGTCGGCGAGGCGACACAACAGCTTGGCGAACGTGGTCTTCCCGGAGCCGGTCTCCCCCACCACCGCCACCGACGTGCCGGCCGGGATCGACAGGTCGACGGCGTCGAGCACCCGGTCGCCCGTGCGGTAGGCGAAGCCGATGCCGTCGGCCTCGATCGACAGGGGCCCGAGCGGCAGCTCGGCCCCGGCGTCGGGTTCGGAGACGTCGATCGGGGTGTCGAGCAGGTCGAGCACCTTGCGCCACCCGGCGATCGCCTCCTGGGTCTGGTCGGTGGTCTCGCCGAGCTCGCCGACGGGTTCGTTCAGCAGCGTGATCAGGAACAACACGGCGACGAGCTCGCCACCGGACAGACCCAATCGATCGCGCTGCCACATGGCGACGGCGAACGCGGACGCGAGCGCGAGCGATCCGAAGAGGTCGCCGATCGAGAACACGGCGGCCATGTACTTGTTGCGCCGGAGCCCCGCCCGGTAGCGGCGCTCGGCCGCCCGGTCGATGCGAGCGGCCGCACGGTCGCCGACGTCGTAGGCACGCACGGTGGCGGCACCGGTGATCGCCTCGTTCGCCTCACCCAGCAGGTCGGCGACCGAGGCCCGGACCTCGTCGTAGGCGGCGAGCTGGCGCACCTGGATCCAACGCAAGACGGGCACCGTGGGCAGGAACGCCACGAACACGATCAGGGCGAGCTGCCACGAGTACCAGGCCAGCACGGCGAGCACGCCGAGGATCACGGCCGGGCCGATCGTCCACGACAACAGGCCCCACTGGACGAAGCGGGCGAGCGCCTCGACATCGGAGGTGACCCGGGCGAGGAACACCCCCCGGCTGGTCTCCACGTGATCGGCGAGGCTGAGGCGATGGACGTGGCGGAACGCCCGGGTGCGCAGGCCGTAGATGACCGCCTCGGCGACCCGCACGAGGCGACGCTGTGCCCAGGCGGCCACCGCGGCGGAGATCACGACCACGACGACGGCCAGCAGCACGAACGTGACGACCCGGCCGAAGTCCACCGTCGTCGACCCGTCGGCCGCGGTGTCGATGCCGTCGTCGATCGCCCGCTGGAGGGCCACCGGGATCGACAGGCGACCGGCGGCCACGGCCAGGCCCATGACAACGGTCATCGCCAACCCGGGGCGGAGCTCGGGCGAGGAGGCGACCCCACGCCGGAACACCGCCCACGCGCCGGCGCCCTCGCCGCGGCGCCAGGCGTCGTCGGCGTCCGGACCGGTCTCGGGTGAGGCGTTCATGCTTCTCGCTCGGTCTGTTCGTAGGCGGTGGCCAGGGCGAGGTAGTCGGGGTCGGCGAGCAACTCGGTGTGGGAGCCCGACCCGGCGACCCTGCCCTGGCGCAGGAACACCACGCGATCGGCGAGCCGGATCGTCGACAGACGGTGGGCGACGACCAGCATCGACGGCGGCGCGACGGTGGTTCCGTCCGAAGAGCGCACGCTGCGCAGGGCGTCGAGGATCTCCGACTCGATCGCCGCGTCGACGGCCGAGGTGGCGTCGTCGAGCACGACGACCCGGGGTTCGCCGACGAACGCCCGGGCGAGGGCGAGCCGTTGGCGCTGGCCACCCGAGAGGGTGAGGCCCCGCTCGCCGACGACCGTGGCGGCACCGTCGGGCAGGGCGGCCACGAACTCGTCGGCCCGGGCGACGGTGAGCACCCGACCGATCTCGGTGTCGTCGGCTCCCGGGCGGTCGAGGCCGACGTTGCTCGCCACCGAATCGGCGAAGAGGAACGACTCCTGGAACGCGATCCGCACGAGATCGGCCCGGTCGGCCGGATCGAGGGTGGCCAGGTCGACCCCGCCGAGGCGGATCGACCCTGCCGTCGGCTCGAGCAATCCGGCGAGCGCGGACACGATCGTCGACTTGCCGCTGCCCGTCGCGCCGACGAGGGCGACGATCTCCCCGGGACGTACGTCGAACGACACGTCGTCGAGCACCGACACCCGGTCGTAGCCGGCGCACAGGCCACGGACCTCGAGCCGGGCCTCCCCGCCGGGCACCGACGCCGACGGGCGATCGGGCACCGGCTCGTGCAGCACGGACTCGAGCCGCCGCTTCGCTGCCAACGACGTGGGCACGCTCTCGAGGAAGAACCCCAGCACCCGCATCGGGAACGCGAGCACGGCGAACAACGACGCCACCTGGACGAGCCCACCGACGGTGGCCGCGCCCTGGTCGACCCGCCACGCACCGATGACGATCACCGCCGCGATCCCCAGGTTCGGGAGGGCGTCGAGCACCGACTCGAAGATCGCCCGGAGGTCGCCCACCCGGATCCGATGGCCCCGCAGGGCGTCGGCCTCGGCGGCGAACCGTTCGACCTCGGCGTCGGTGCGGCCGAGCAACTTCACGACGAGCGCACCGTCGAGCGACTCGTGGGCCACCGTGGCGACCCGACCGATGCCGTCCTGCTGGAGGATCGACGGCTCCTCGATCCGGTGCGTGTAGATCCGGTTGAAGCCGATGAGCAGGGGGAACACGGCGAAGGCGACGAGCGCCAGCAGCGGATCGACCAGCAGCATCGAGATCGCGGCGAACACCGCCATCATCACCACGGCGAGCGAGAACGGCACCGGGTGCAACACGTCGACGGCGACTTCGGTGTCGGCATCGACGTGGGCGAGCAGATCGCCGGCGGCACGGCGACGGTGGAACGACATCGGCAGATCGACATACGACCGGGCGAGGCCCCGCCGGAAGTGGCGCGACGCCCGCTCGGAGGTCATCCCGGCGAAGTAGCGACGGGCGATCACCCCGGCGATACGGAGCACCGCCACGACGAGCACGAGCGCCGCCCACCCGGCGATCGACGAGCCCGACAGTTCGGCATCGCCGTCGAGCACCGGCAACACGACACGGTCGACGATGCGACCCAACACGATCGTGGCCGCGACGGTGCCACCCGCATAGACGGCGGCTCCGAACACGCTGACCGAGAAGGGCGCCGGGTGAGGGCGCACCAGTTCGGCCACGAGTCGGACCGCGGGAACGAAACCCGTACCCGACACGCCGGTCAACCTATGCCGACGTCGGCGATTCGTCGCCCGAGTTTCGAGCGGTGTCATCGCCGCGAGCGGTGCCCGCTCCCGCCTCGGCTCGGACGGCCTCGATCCTCGCCGTCGTGAGCTTCGGACCGGCATAGGCCAGCAGCGGGACGTGCAGCGCGGCGGCCACGATCCACGGCACCCGCAGCGCGTCGAGCCGGTCGAGCCCGGCGGCCTGGGCGACCTCGATGAGGACGCCGCCGAGCAGCGCCCCGATCGGGATCATGCCCCAGGCGAAGAACCGGTAGACGCTGTTCACCCGGCCGAGCAGTGCGTCGGGGATGACCGACTGACGCAACGACACCGTGATCACGTTCCACAACACGGCGAAGAACATGAACACCGCGAACATGGCCCACACCACGATCGCGTTCGAGGTCAGGCCGATGATCAACGTCGTGCCGCCGCCGGTGATGATCGAGGCCCACAGCGACGGGCCGGGCCCGAGCCGCTCCGACACCCACGAGGCACCCCAGCCACCGACGAGACCGCCGAGAGCGCCGCCCGTGCCGAGCAGGGCGAACTGTGTGGCGGAGATCCCCAGGACCTCCTGTGCGTAGAGCACGAGGGTGGCGTGGCCGACCGAACCGATGAGGTTGAACAACCCGAGGATGATGGCGAGTGGGCGGAGGAAGTCGTGGCGCCACAACCAGCCGAACCCCTCGGACACCTCGGCCTTGAACGCCGCCGTCGCCGACGCCGAGGTGTCTCGCTCGGCAGGTTGTTCCACGGGGCGACCGAGTGCCCGGGCCCGCTCGGCGGCGGAAGGCAGCGTGGCGATGAGGATCGCGGAGATCGCGAACGTGGCGGCGTCGAAGCCGAACGGGACGGCGAACGAGATGGCGAGCAGCGCCGAACCCAGCAGTGGCCCCACCACGGTGTTGCCGACCTGCTCGGTGCTCCACAACCGGCCGTTGGCCTTCTCCAGCTGCTCGGAGTGCACGAGCGACGGCATGATCGTCTGCGCCGCGTTGTCGTAGATCACCTCGGCCGAACCGAGCAGGAGCGTCGCGAGGAGCAACACCGCATAGGCCACCACCTCGGTGTCGAGGTCGATGCCGGCCGCGAGTTGGTCGGCGTCGGGCAGGTCGCCCTGCCGGGTGAACACGACCACCGCCACCACCACGGTGAGCACCGTCCGGAAGGCGTTCGAGAGCACCATCAACCGGGCCCGCTCCATCCGGTCGGCCAGCACACCGGCGGGCAGGGTCATGAAGAGCCACGGCAACCGTTGGGCCACGGCGACGAGGGCGATGAGCACCGGGTTCCGGGTGACGGCCGACGCGAGCCACGGGTAGGCGATGGAGCCGACCCCGTCGCCGAGGTTCGACAGCGTCGACGCGGTGAACAGTGTCCGATAGTTGCGGCCGAGTGGCCGCGTGGTCTCGGCGGTGTCACTCATGCCGTCTCCTCGATGGTGGAGTCCGGCGGGAGCACCGGCAGGTCGGTCTCGTAGACGGCGGCGAGGAAGCCGACCATCTGACCGCCCTCGCGTTCGAGGCCGCTGAACCGCTCGGCCAGCTCGGCGACCTCGGCGAAGAAGGCCTCGGCCCGTTCCCGCGGGATGCGGGCATGGCGCAGCGTCGACCAGAAGCCGGCCGGGTCGGTGTGTTGTGACTCGTGCAACGCCTCGGTGAGGAAGGTGCGGGTCGGGGCGGGTCCACCCTCGTGGCGGCTCATCACGATCGTGCGGGCGACCCGGCCGTAGAAGCGCTCGTCGATGGCCCGCACCTTGCGGGTGCGCACCACCTTCAGCAGCCCGGCGTCGACGAGCACGTCGACGTGGTGTGCGAGCGAACTCCGGGGCCGATCGAGCGCCTCGGCGAGCTCGCCGACGGTGGCCGCCCGGTCCATCACGAGGTCGAGGATCTGGGAGCGCACATCGGAGGCGAGCGCCTTGTGCTGGGCCGAGGCATCGGCGACGACGATCTCGTCGAGGTCGTAGTCGGGGGCCGAGTGGCCGGCGGGAACGGTCGACATGTGTCGAATGATCGAGAGTTTTCGATCGTTCGTCAACCCGTTTCGTCAGAGTCGGTCCACCGGGAGTGCATCGGGTGTGCCACGGCGTCGCTTGTAGAGGAACGTCGGGGCGACCCCCTCGGCCGGCCGCGAGGCGCGCATCGGCGTCATCGGCGACCACTCCCGGAGACCACGCTCGACGGCGTCGTACTCCGCGACCCCCTCGATGTGATCGGTGAGGAGGTGTCGGCGGCGACGTTCCCCCACCTCGGCCACGAGACCCTGCCGGGAGGATCGTCGACGCTGCCGGCCGGCGGGGCTCCGTCCCGGCTCGGAGTTCACCGCGGTGGCGCTCTCGATCGAGCCGGGGCGAGCGATCGAGGCGACGTCGTCCCACAGGAGCATCTGGCGCCGGAGCAGACATCGGCGCTCGACGCCGTCCGGTCCGAAGACCGTGACCACGGGGAAGTCGAAGAGCTGGATCACGAGGATGACCGTGCCGATCGTGGCGAGCACGACCGGAACGGGCCGGGGTTCACCGGCGCGGACGAACCCCGCGGCGGCGATACCGAACAGGATCAGTGGCGCGACGGCCTGCTGGAGACGGCCACGCCAGGAGGTGTGCAACACGACGGGGCGCGCCGCGTCCGAGGTGGACATCGCAGCATCAGACGCCGAGTGCGCCGACCCGATCGATCAGGGTCTCCCCCGGTGCGAGCGGGAAGTGGCAGGCCACGGCCTGGCCCGGTGCCACCTCACGCAGCTCCGGCATCTCCTCCGCACACCGCTCGACGGCGAGGGGGCACCGGGTGCGGAACCGACAGCCCGACGGCGGGTCGGACGGTGAGGGCAGATCGCCCTGCAGCACGATCCGTTCCCGATCGCGCTCGAGATCCGGATCGGGCACCGGCACGGCCGACAGCAGGGCGTGGGAGTACGGGTGGGCCGGATGGTCGTAGAGCGCCGCCGAATCGGCGACCTCGGCGACCCGCCCCAGATACATCACGACGATGCGGTCCGAGATGTGGCGCACCACCGACAGATCGTGGGCGATGAACAGGTAGGTGAGGTCGAACTCGTCCTGGAGATCGTCGAGCAGGTTGATCACCTGGGCCTGCACCGACACGTCGAGCGCCGAGACCGGCTCGTCGAGGATCATCAGATTCGGATTCAACGACAGGGCGCGGGCGATGCCGATGCGCTGACGCTGCCCGCCGGAGAACTCGTGCGGATACCGGTTGCCGTGCTCGGGCAGCAGGCCCACGGCGTCGAGCAGTTCACGGGCCTTGGCCCGGGCCTCGCCCTTGTCGGTGCCGTGCACCCGCAGCGGCTCCGAGATGATGTCGTCCACCGGCATCCGCGGATTCAGCGACGCATACGGGTCCTGGAACACGATCTGCATCTCGGCCCGCAGCTCCTGCATGCGCTGCGCCGAGGCCCCGATCACGTCCTCACCCCGATACCGAACGGCACCGGACGTCGGCTCGATGAGACGGAGGATCGACCGGCCGAGGGTGGTCTTGCCACAGCCCGACTCGCCGACGATGCCGACGGTCTCCTTCGGCTGGACCGACAGCGACACACCGTCGACGGCGTGCACGTGGCCGACCACCGAGCGGAGCAGGCCGGCCCGGATCGGGAAGTGGGTCTTGAGGTCGTCGACCTCGAGCAGTGGTGCGTTCATGCGGACACCTCCGACCAGCGGGGAATGTGGGCGCTGCGGTGGCAGCGGCTGGCGTGGTCGATGCCGACCTCGACCAGCTCGGCGGGGCGTTCCCCACACTCGGGTCCACGGTGCGAGCACCGGGGACCGAAGGCACACCCGCTCGGCATGTTGAGCAGTGACGGTGGGGTCCCCTGGATGGGCACGAGCCGTTCGGCGTTGTTGTCGACCCGCGGCATCGACGAGAGCAGACCCTGGGTGTAGGGGTTCCTGGGGTCGTAGAAGAGCGAGCGGATGGTGCCGCGCTCGAAGACCCGACCGCCGTACATCACCTGCACCCGCTCGGCCGATCCGGCGACGAGGCCGAGATCGTGGGTGATGAGGATCATCGCGGCACCGGTCTCGCCACGGATGTCGGCGAGCACCTCCATCACCTGGGCCTGGATGGTCACGTCGAGCGCCGTGGTGGGCTCGTCGGCGATGAGGAGGTCGGGCTTGTTGGCGATCGCCATGGCGATCATGGCCCGCTGGCGCATGCCGCCGGAGAACTCGTGTGGGTACTGGTGCACCCGTCGCCCCGGCTCCGGCACACCGACCATCTCGAGCAGATCGGCGGAACGGGACAGCGCCTCCTTGCCCGAGGCGAGGCCGTGGACCTCCATCGCCTCACCGATCTGGTCGCCGATGGTGAACAGCGGATTGAACGCCGTCATCGGGTCCTGGAAGATCATGGCGATCTTGCGGCCGCGGAGGCCCTGGAGCTGCTTCTCGGGCATGCCGATCAGCTGCTCACCCTGGAACATGGCGGAGCCGGAGATCTCGGCCGACTTCGGGAGCAGGCCGAGCAGGGCGAGCGACGACACGCTCTTCCCCGACCCCGACTCACCCACGATGGCCATCGACTCACCGGGTGCGAGATCGAAGCTCACACCACGGACGGCGGCGGCCATGCCCTTCTTGGTCTTGAACGAGACGGTGAGATCGTTCACCGACAGGAGGAGTTCGTCGCGGTTCATCGTCATCCTCACTCGATCCCGGACTTGGGGTCGACGGCGTCTCGCATCGCATCACCGATGAAGTTGATGGACAGGATGATCGCCGTCACCAGACCACCGGGGATCAACACCCGGGAGGGTCGGACGTCGAGTGTCGACTTGCCCTCGGCGATCAGCGTGCCGAGTGTCGTGTCGGGCGGCTGCACACCGAGCGACAGGAACGACAGCGTCGACTCGAGGATGATCGCGGTCCCCGCGAGGAGCGTGACCTCGACGAGGAGGATGCCGACCAGGTTGGGCACGAGGTGGGTGCGGATGATCCGGAACGGACCGGCACCGGCGGCGCGGGCCGCCTGCACGTACTCCATCTCCTTCAACGACAGCACCTGCCCTCGGACGAGTCGGGCCGCTCGGATCCACGAGATGAGGGCGATGATGACCGCCATCGTGTTGGGGCGGGCGCCGAACTCACGGCCGAGCAGGGCGAGCAGCACCAGCGCCGGCAGCACGAGGAGGACGTTGACGATGAAGTTGATGCCGCCGTCGACGACACCGGCGAAGTAGCCGCTGACGGCGCCCATCACGAGGCCGATCGAGGTGGCGAGCACCGCGGTGAAGATCGCGATGCGGAGCGAGAACTGGCCGCCACGCAGCGCCCGGGCGAGCAGATCCCGTCCGAGGTCGTCGGTGCCGAAGGGGTGATCCCACGACGGCCCCTGGGCCCGATCGATGATGTTGACCTCTTCGTAGCCGTACGACACGAAGAACGGTCCGACCCAGAACGCGACCGCCAGGAGGGCGAGCACGACGGTGCCGACGATGGCCAGCTTGTGTCGGCGGAACCGCTCCCACGCCTGGCGACCGACGGACTCGGACTTCTCGGCGAGCCCTTCGGCCTCACCGACGGACGGGACCGGCGACCCGCTCGTGGGATTCTCGAGCACGTCAGTCATAGCGGATCCTCGGGTCGAGCACGCCGTAGAGCAGATCGGCGAGCAGGTTCATCAACACGACGAGCACCGTGATGGCGAAGGCGATGGCCATGGTCAGGTCGACATCACCCTGGAAGGCGGCGTCGAGGAACAGTCGGCCGTAGCCGGGCCAGGAGAAGATCGTCTCGGTGATGATCGAGCCGCCGAACAGCGCCGCGGCGTTGAGCGACCACAGGGTGACGACGGGGATCATGGCGTTGCGGAACAGGTGCTTGGTGATGACCTTGCGGTTGCTCACGCCCTTCGCCCGGGCCGTGCGGATGTAGTCGGCCGACTTGATGTCGAGCACGGCCGCCCGGATGAACCGGCTGTCGCCGGCGAGCAACACGAACATGAGCGTGAGCACGGGCAGCGTCACGCTCCTGACGTACTCGAGTGGGGACTCGAGGTGCATGCCCGATGACCAGAACGGTTTGATCCCGAACCAGTCGGGCACCCAGATGGCGAAGATCACCTGGAGCAACAGACCGAAGAAGAACGTCGGCATCGCCAGGCCGAGGTAGGACACCGAGGTCACGGCGTAGTCACCGAACTTGTATTGCCGCAGCGCCGAGTAGACCCCGGTCACCGCACCCACGATCGTGAGGAGCACGAAGGCGGGCGCAGCCAACAGGATCGTGTTGCGACCCCGCTCCCAGAAGATCTCCGAGACCGGCCGCTCACCCTGGGACGTGGCCTGGCCCATGTCGCCGGTGACGAAGTCACCGAGCCAGCTCACGTAGCGCTGCGGAATCGGCTGGTCGAGGTCGTACAGCTCGATCAGGCGGTCGTAGGCCTGGTCGGAACACGTCTGACAGGTGGCGAGTCGATCGAGTGGATTCGACACCGCGGAGGTCGCCCAGAACGTGATGAACGTGGCGACGAGCAGCACCGGTATCGCGGCGACGATCCGTCTGACGGCGAATATGAACACTCGACCCCCTCGAAGAGCGATGGCGACCACCCACGTCTCGACCGGCCCACGCGCGCAGGCGCTGCCGGTCGAGGCGACGGTGGTCGCCGCCACCATCCGGAGATGGCGGCGGCGATGGGTGAACCGGTCCACCCCGACGCCCGGGTG
>JAHDBV010000080.1 GCA_020630195.1 Acidimicrobiales bacterium | reverse complement strand
CCGCGCCGTTCATCGTCATCGACACCGACATCTGATCGAGCGGGATGCCGTCGAAGAGGATCTTCATGTCCTCGACGGAGTCGATCGCCACGCCGGCCTTGCCGACGTCGCCGACCACTCGCGGGTGATCGGAGTCGTAACCACGATGGGTGGCGAGGTCGAACGCGACCGACAGGCCACGCTGGCCGGCGGCGAGGTTGCGCCGGTAGAAGGCGTTGGACTCCTCCGCGGTCGAGAAGCCGGCGTACTGCCGGATCGTCCACGGCCGGTTGGTGTACATCGTCGCACGGGGGCCGCGGACGAACGGCGGACGGCCCGGCTCGGATCCGAGGTGCCCGACTTCGCCGAGATCGGACGCGTCGTAGACCGGCTTGACCGTGATGCCCTCGGGGATCTCGACAGCGAGCCCATCGGGGTCGGCACCCTTCAGCTCGGCTCGGGCCAGGTCGTACCACTCGTCACTCGGCATGGGCCCCACCGTATTGGTCGGGAGCGCGGCGAGGCCATCCTCGGCGGCGCGCGGCGGTCGCCACCCCGAGCCGAGTTCGGTGGCTAGCCTCGCCCGACGGGCCGCCGTCGGGCCCCGGGAGGTGCCATGGAGATCGCCGAGACCGAGCTTCCAGGGGTCCTGTCGATCCAGCCGACTCGTTTCGGCGACGAGCGGGGCTGGTTCAACGAACTCGACAACCCGTCGCTCCGTGCCCGTCTCGGCGTCGAGTGCTGGGTGCAGGACAACGAGTCGATGTCCGCTGTCGTCGGCACCGTGCGGGGGTTGCACTTCCAGCAATCGCCGCACGCACAGGGGAAGTTGGTCCGTGCGGTGCGCGGTGCGCTTTTCGACGTCGCCGTTGACATCCGACCGGATTCCCCGCATCACGGTCGTTGGGTCGGTCGAGAACTCACGGCCGACGGCGGGGAGATGTTGTGGGTCCCGCCGGGCTTCGCCCACGGCTTCGTCACTCGGGAGCCTCGCACCGTGATCCACTACCGGGTGACACACCTCTACACCCCCGCGGCGGAGGTGTCGATCGCCTGGGACGATCCGGCGATCGGCGTCGATTGGGGGCTCGTGGGTGTCGCCCCGACGCTTTCAGATCGTGACCGTGCCGCCCCGACCCTGGCCGAGACCGTGGTGGTGACGGGATGAGTCGGGTGCTCGTGACCGGTGGGTGCGGGTTCATCGGCTCTGCCGTTGTGCGCCGCCTCATCGCGACGACGGGGCACGAGGTCTGCAACCTCGACGCACTGACCTACGCAGGTGATCCGAGGACCGTCGCGTCCGTCGCCGATGACCCCCGCTACCGGTTCGCCGAGGTCGACATCGCCGATGCCGCGTCCGTGGCCGAGGTGTTCACGGCCTTCGACCCCGACGTCGTGGTGCATCTCGCCGCAGAGACCCACGTCGACCGGTCGATCGACGCTGCCGAGGCCTTCATCCGCACCAACGTGACCGGCACCCACGTGATGCTGGAGGCGGCCCGGACCCATCTCGCTGGCCTCGACGCAGCTCGTGGTGGAGCGTTCCGATTCGTGCACGTCTCCACCGACGAGGTCTTCGGTTCCCTCGGGCCCGACGATGCCCCCTTCGACGAATCGACCCCGTACGACCCCCGAAGTCCCTACTCCGCGTCGAAGGCGGCGTCGGACCATCTCGCCCGGGCGTGGTTCGAGACCCATGGCCTGCCCGTGGTCGTGACGAATTGCTCGAACAACTACGGGCCGTTCCAGTTCCCCGAGAAGCTGATCCCGTTGATGACGCTTCGGGCCATGGCCGGTGAGCCGCTGCCGGTCTACGGGACAGGCGACAACGTGCGTGACTGGCTCCAGGTCGACGACCACGCTGCTGCGCTGTTGCTCGCTGCCTTCGAGGGTGAACCCGGCAGGACCTATTGCGTCGGCGGCGCGGCGGAGCGGACGAACCTCGAGATCGTGCACGAGATCTGCGATCTCCTCGATGAGCGGCTCGGCCGCATCGAGGGTGGGCAGGATCGGCGGTCGCTCATCACGTTCGTCGCCGACCGACCCGGCCACGATCAGCGGTACGCAGTCGCTACTGACCGGATCGAGACGGAACTCGGCTGGTCCCGAACGCACACATTCGATGCAGGTCTGGCCGAGACGGTCGATTGGTACCTGGCCCACCGATCCTGGTGGGCTCCGCTCGTCTCCGACGCGACTCGACGGCGGGGTCGATCGTGAGGCGGGTCCTTCTGACGGGAGCCGGCGGGCAGCTCGGCGCCGAACTCGCACGCGCCAGCTGGGCCGATGACGTCGAGCTGGTCGTGACCGATCGAGCGTCGTTGGATCTCACCGACCTGGCATTGGTCGCCAGGGTGCTCGAGCTTCGCCCCGACGTCATCGTGAACGCCGCGGCCTACACTGCCGTCGACGCCGCTGAGGACGACGCTGCAACGGCGACGGCCGTGAACGACGTCGCGGTCGCCCGACTCGTCGAGGCAGCCGCAGTGTGCGACGCCACCCTCGTCCACGTCTCGACCGACTACGTCTTCGATGGCACGCTGGGCCGGCCGTACGTCGAGGCCGACGCAACGGCGCCGCTGGGCGTGTACGGCCGGACGAAGCTCGCCGGCGAGGCGCATGTGCTCGCCGAGGCCCGTCATGTCGTTGTGCGCACCTCGTGGGTGTTCGGTGCGCTCGGCGCGAACTTCGTGAGAACCATGCGGCGAGTCGCTGCTGGTGGCACCGATCTGCGGGTGGTCGCCGATCAGATCGGGTGCCCGAGCGCCACCCCGGACCTCGCCCGCGTGATCACGGCCATCGTCGCCGCCGGCTGTCACACGGGGGGGCTCTTCCACGCCGCCGCCCCGAACGCTTGCAGCTGGCACGAGCTCGCCGTCGCCGCCGTGGCGACCCTCGACCCACCGCCAGGGGTGGCACTCACGCCGATCGCCACCTCGGACTGGCCGACCCCGGTGACGAGGCCGGCCGACTCCCGGCTCGACAGCACCAAGCTCACCAGCGCCTACGGTGTTGGCGTGCGACCTTGGGGCGACGGCCTCGCCGAGGTGGCCGACGAACTCAACCGTCGAGGTGAACCATGACCAGGAAAGGCATCGTCCTGGCTGGCGGCACCGGGACCCGGCTCCACCCGATCACCCGGGCCGTCTCCAAGCAGCTCCTGCCCGTCTACGACAAGCCGATGATCTACTACCCGCTCGCGACCCTCCTCGCCGGCGGCGTCGACGAGATCCTCGTGATCACGACACCACACGACGCGGACGCGTTCCACCGCCTCCTGGGGGACGGATCGCAGTGGGGGATCGAGATCCGCCAGGCCGTCCAGGCTTCGCCCGAGGGGATCGCCCAGGCGTTCCTGATCGGCGAGGACTTCCTCGCCGGCCGAGGTGGAGCGCTGGTGCTCGGAGACAATCTCTTCTACGGGCCCGGCCTCGCCGAGTCGCTTGAGGAGGCGCTCGCTCGGCCGGGTGCGACGATCTTCGCCCAGCAGGTGGCCGATCCGGAACGGTACGGCGTCATCGACCGGGACGCTGCCGGTCGAGCCCGGTCCATCGTCGAGAAGCCCGAGGTCGCGCCGTCCAACTGGGCTGTGACCGGGCTCTACGTCGTCGACTCCGAGGTCGTCGAGATCGCCCGATCGATCGAGCCGTCGGCACGGGGAGAGATCGAGATTACAGCTGTCAACCAGCGCTATCTCGACGCTGGACGCTTGGAGGTCGAGTACTTCGGTCGAGGCTTCGCCTGGCTCGACACCGGCACCTTCGACTCCCTCGTCCAGGCCTCGGAGTACGTTCGCGTGATCGAACAGCGTCAGGGGCAGAAGATCGGAGCGATCGAGGAAATCGTCTGGCGACGTGGCCTCATCGACGATGACCAGTTGCTCCGTCTCGCTGAACCTCTCCGCAGCAGCGGCTACGGCGAGTACCTCGCCGATCTGCTCGGACACTGAGCCCCACTCTGGCCGGGCCCGGACGCGCCGGAGCCGGGTCCCACGCCCGCTGGTGCGGACGCCGAACCCGGCTCCAGACGTTCTCAGCTCTGGTAGTAGCCCGCCAGATCCACGATCAGGTGGGCACCCGACGAGCTGAACAGGGACACGTCACCGCCGCCGAGCGGCAGCGTGGCGGCGTTGGCCCGGGTCTCGTTGGCGGCGTTCAGGTTGAGCGTCGAAGCGAGCGGGCGTGCCTGCCCGGCCGGCCAGCCCGTGATGAACCCGCCGGCGTTCGACTGTGTCGCGGTCACGTTGAGGGCTGCAGCGATGATGCCGTTGGTCGGTGCGCCACCGATGCTTGCGACCGACACGTCCGCCGAGGTGCCGCCGCCGACCTTGCCGCTGGGCGGCTGGGGCAGACGAGTGTCGGCGAGACGGTTCGGCGACACCGGGACAAAGAGGCCACTGTCGTCGTTGGCGGCCGACCCATCGGTGAAGTAGCCGGTTACGTCGGCGAGAAGGTGCCCGCCTCCCGAGTGGAAGAAGGTGACCTGGCCCCCCGAGCCCACGGGCACAATCACCTGATTGGCGGCGGTCTGGCCCGTCGTCAGGTTCAGGTTCGAGGCAAGCGGCCGGCTGTTGCCGGTGGGGTAGGCCGTCACGAAGCCCGGATTCGAGGTGCCGGTGCCCGTGAGGTTGATCACCACGGCGGAGACGCCGGAGCCAGGGACACCGGCAACGCCGGTCATGGTCACCGAGATCTCCGATGCGACCCCCATGATGCCGGAGGGAGCAGCGGCGGTCCGCGTATCGAAGACCCGAGTGGGCGAAACCGGCACGAGACGTCCCTCGGTCGACGTGGTGGCAGTGGTGAAGTAGCCGAGGACGTCGGCCAGCAGGTGCGTGCCACCCGAGGAGTAGAACTCAACCGAGCCGTCACCACCAAGCGGCACGATGACCATGTTCGGCGTGGTGTCCCCGGGGGCGAGGTTGATGTTCGAGACGACGGGGCGGTTGAGACCACCGGGATAGGCCGTGACGAATCCGCCATTGGTCGCCTGCGTGGCTGTCACGTTGAGCGCCACTGCCGTCACGCCGGAGGCGGGAACCCCGGCCTGTCCGGCGACGGCGACGGCGATCGACGTGTTCGGCGCGAGCTTCCCACTCGGGGCGGTGGCCGTCCGGGTGTCGAACAGCCGCGTCGGAGTCGTCGGGTTGAATCGCGAGGTGTTGGGTGTGGCGGCGGCGCCGCCAGCCACGGGCCCCTCGATCAGCGAGATATCGCGGATCGGGTTCATGTCGGCCCGAATCGCGATCATCGAACCGTTGTCGTTGATCGCTGGCGTGTTCTGCGGGTTCAGGTCGTTCCCGGCAACCTGCACGGTCGTGCCCGTCGAGATGTTGTGAACCAGACCCTTGCCACCCTGATCGAAGATCACGAAGTTGCCGTTGCCGCTGATCGCCGGGTGTTCGGACGCAGCAGTTGCGCTCGTCAGGCGGGAGATCGAGCCGTTGGTGTCCACGTAGATGTCGGCCGTTGCACTCGAGCCGGGCACCAGGTCGGTCGCCACCGATCGGAAGACGACCCGCGTGCCGTCGTCGGAGATCTGCGGCGAGGACTGAAACACCGGCGAGGTCGGGTAGCCGCTGTCGTCGTTGCCGTTGGTCACGCGGGTGATCGTGCCTGTCGCACGGGTCCACTTGTAGATGTCGGTCAAGCCGTCGTTGTCGGGTGTCCCGGTGAGGTTGGTCGCCTTGGATTGGAACACCACGGTCGAACCGTCTCCGGAGATCGTGGCCATTGTCGAATCCGCGTCACCGGCGGTCACTGCGGTGAATGTGCCAGCCGAAACGTCGAGGAGCATGACCTGCCAAACCGTGCCTCCACCGGAATTGGCCGGAGTCGACACGTTGGTCGCCTGAGTCTCGAAGACGACAAAGTTGCCGTCATCCGATGCTGTCGGGCGCCGGCTTTCACCGTTGCCGTGAGTGAGTCGCGACATCGTGCCGGCAACAACGTCGTACGAGTAGATGTCCGACCAGATGTTCGCCTCGCCGGCAACAAGGTTGCCGGCATGGCTTGCCATGACAATCACCGAGCCGTCACCGGCGAGGAATGTGTTCTGCACGTTCGTGGCAGCGTCTGTGACCTTCGTGATGACGCCGGTGGCGGCGTTGTAGAGGTACGCATCACTGATCGGACCGGAGTCGTTCGAGTCGGTGGCGCCTGGGAGGTTGGTCGCGTTGGACCAAAAGGCGACCAGCGATCCGTCGTCGGAGAACGTCGGTTGATAGGAGTCGTCGTCGCCGTTCGTGATTCTGGTCAGCACGTCGCCAGGCGCGGCGCTGACTGGGGATGATGTCCCCAGGAGAACACCGGCGATCAATGCGAGCGCGAGAAACGCCCTGCCGAGGGTCTTCATGTGGAGCCTTTCGGTAAGCGGGTTCGCCGAGCGGAGAAGCAGCGGCGGCCCCAGTGTTGCAACTTCCGACGCCTGAGTGCGACTGACGTCGCAGATTTCCCCCATAGTCGATGTACCCACGGTCGATCCCGACTCAGCGTGCCCATCGATTCGGTGGGGGTGACGACGCGCCGGGGCCCGGGCCTGGTTCACTTGGGGCGCGGGCAGCTGCCGACCGGAGATCCATGGCCGAGTCCAACCTGTCGTTCCCGATTCCCCGCCCGATGTGGCGCGCCGCCATCGCGCTCGGCGTGGTGGTCGGGCTGCTCGGCGTCGCCCCGGTGACGGCCGATGACCGGGCGGGTGCCGAGGAGCTGCCCGTCGTCGCGGTCGACGTGCCGGTCGGTGCCGACCTCGTCGCGTTCCCCGCCGGGGGTGGGGTCACCTCGATCCGTTCGTTCGTCGACGGGATCTGGGGGCCGTGGCAGAGCCTGCACGGTGCGGACGAGGCGCCGGATCACGCCGACGACGAGGTGGGTGTCGGGCCGGTGTGGGTGGGCGGCGCCACCGCGATCGAGGTCCGGGCCGCGGGTGAGGTGACCACCTGGTTCGACGACGTCGACGCACCCGTCGCCGCGCTCGACGCGCCGGTCCCCGGCACCGCCGCCGCCCTCGTGGGTGCGAACGGTGCACCGGCGATCAACAGCCGCGCCACGTGGGGTGCGGCGTCGTGGGCCTACGCCAACGACGACTGCGACGAGGGCCCGATCATCAACGACCGGACCCAGGCGATCGTCGTCCATCACACCGTCACCTCGAACAGCTACACCGCCTCACAGGTGCCCGGCATCCTGCGCTCACTCCAGCGGTTCCATCAGGACACCCAGGGCTGGTGCGACCTCGGGTACAACCTCGTCATCGACCGCTTCGGCGGCATCTGGGAAGGCCGGGCCGGCGGGGTCGACCTGCCCGTCCAGGGTGGCCACGCCCGTGGTTTCAACACCGGAACGACCGGGGTCGCCATGCTCGGGCAGCACCAGGCCGGCGCCTCACCGACGGGCCAGGCCCCGACGGCGGCCGCGCGGGCATCGCTCGAGGCCGTCGCCGCGTGGAAGCTCGGCACCGCGGGGGCGGATCCCGGCGGCACGGTCTGGCTGCGATACGGCAGTGACTCCCCGGGCCGCTACGCCAGTGGCACCTGGGTCGAGGTCGATCGGCTCACGACCCACCACGCGCTCGGGCAGACCTCGTGCCCCGGCTCGTACGTTCGGGCCGAGACCCCGGGGATGCGCAACGTCATCGGTGCCGCCTGGCAGCCGAGCACCGGCAGTTTCCCCACGTGGAACCCCGAGCTGATCGGTATCGCCGGGCTGAGTGTGCGACGCAATGGCACGGTGCTGCCCGCCGGTGCCGCGGACGACGTCGGCGCGGGTGCCTCCGCTGGCACGTTCGTCGCGATCGACAGCACCGACTCGACCCGTGGCTATCGGGTCCGTTCGGACGGATCCCTGGTGGCCTTCGGCGGTGCCCCCACCGTGTCCGGACCGGCCATGGGCGGTCGGTCGGCGATCGATGTGCTCGTCGCCGCGTCGGGCAACGGCGGTTGGGTGCTCGACGACAACGGCGACCTGCGACCCTTCGGGTCGGCGGGTGCGGTCGCGATCACCTGGAACGGCCCCGCGCGGGCGATCATCCCCCGGGCCGACCGGTCGTCGGGGTGGGTGCTCGACATCGCCGGGTTGCTCCATCCGTTCGGCGGCGCCCCGTTCCTGTCCGCGACGGGCGGCATCGACGCGGTGGCCGGGGTCGCCACGTCGGACTCGAGCGGCTGGGTCCTCGACTCGGCCGGACGGTTGCACGGCTTCGGCGGGACCGGTGACACCTCGGCGACGCTGTCCGGCACCCCGATCGGCGTCGTCGCCTCCGGCGACGGCATCGGCGGCTGGGTCGTCGAGTCGACCGGCCGGTGGGCGGGCTTCGGTGGTCAGCACCCGGTGTTGGCCCAGGCCACGGTCGACCGGGCGGCCGATGTCGTCGACGTCGCCGCCCGTTGGGTCGGCCCGAACGCCACCTGGCTCGCATCGAACGACGCCCGGCGGCAGCAACGCCTCGCGTCGTTGTTCCGGGGCGAGAATCCGGACCCGGTCACGCTCGCCGCGCTGTCGCGCTCGTACACCTTCGCGATGGATCGCGATGCCGTGGTGCGGGCGTCGGTGACCTCGGGGCACTGGGCGGGGGAGCGGATCGACGAGTTGTATCTCGAGGTCCTCGGCCGCGGTCCCGATGCCGACGGTCGGGCGTTCTGGGTCGACCGCATGGTCACGACCCGCCGCTTCGACCGGATCGCCGGGTTCTTTTACGCCTCACCCGAGTACTTCGCCGACGCCGGGGGCACCAACACCGCGTTCGTCGAGTCGATCTACCGGTCGATCCTCGGCCGGCCGGCCGACCCGACGGGGCTCGCCCACTGGGTCGGCGAACTGAACGCGGGGACGACCCGGGGTGCGATCGTGCTCGGGTTCCACCGCTCGGCCGAGTACCGGGCCGCCCGCGTCGACTCGGTGTTCCGGGCCGTGCTCGAGCGGGCGCCGGACGCCGACGAACTCGAGGAGTGGCTCGATCCGATCCACACCGACGGTGAGATCGAGATGGCCGTCTCGCTCGCCCGCACCTCCGAGTTCGCCGAGCTCGGGCCCTGACGGTCGTGCCGCCCTCGTCGCCGCTGCGGGTCGCGCTCGACGTGACCCCGCTCGTCGGCCACCGCACGGGGATCGGTCGGGTCGCCGACGCGCTCTTCCACGGTCTGCGGGACCGCGACGAGGTCGACGTCGACGGTCTGTTGATCTCGGCACGGGGCGGCGCCGAGATCGCCAGCTCGCTCGGATCGGGGGTGACGATCCGGCGGACGCGCCTGCCCGCCCGGGCCGGACGATGGTGGTGGCGATCGGCGCCGCCTCCGCTCGACGGCTTCGGCGGCCTCGGAGGTTCCTCCCGCGGCCTCGACGTCGTGCACGGCATCAACTTCGTGTTGCCACCGCATCGGGCGAAGGCCGGCCTCGTGACGGTGCACGACCTCACGGCGTGGACCCACCCGGAACGGGTGGACGGCGTCTCCCTCGATCTCCCGACCCTCGTCGCTCGGGCCGTGCGGCGTGGTGCCCACGTCCATGTGCCGTCGTCGCACGTCGGACGCCTCGTCGAGACCCACGTCGGGGTGCCGGCCGACCGGGTGCACGTGATCCACAACGGAATCGACCCGATCACCCCGGTCGATCCGGCCGCGGGGCGGGCTCACACGGGTGGACGGCCCTACCTGCTGAGCGTCGGCACGATCGAACCGCGCAAGGGGCTGCCCGTCCTCGTCGAGGCGCTCGCCGGTCTGCCGGACGACCTCGTGCTCGTGGTGGCCGGTCGGCCGGGCTGGGGCGACGACGAGTTGTCCGCGGCGATAGTCCGCCACGGGGTCGCCGACCGGGTCGTCCGGACCGGTGCCATCGACGGCCCGACCCTCGCGGCGCTGATGTCGGGCGCCGAGATGCTCGTGTACCCGTCGCTCGACGAGGGGTTCGGTCTGCCGCCGCTCGAGGCGATGTCGGCGGGTCTGCCGGTGGTGACGACCAGCGCCGGGGCCCTCCCGGAGATCGTCGGGGACGCGGCGCCGCTCGTTCCGCCCGGGGACCCCGCCGCGCTCCGCCAGGCCATCGAGGCCATGATGAGCGACATGGCGACACGACGACGCTGCATCGAGGCCGGCCACGAACGGGTGGCCGAGTTCTGCTGGCCCGACCGGGTGACCGAGTTCGTCGGGCTCTACCGGGAACTCGTCTGATGCGAGGTCGCCGGCGGCTCGTCGCCGCCGTCCCCGCGCTGGTGCTCCTGCTCGGCGGCTGCTCGCTCGATGCGGTCGACCCGGGCCTGCGCAGTGACGCCACGGCCTCGTCGACGACCACCGAGGTCGCCGAGGACGTGGCGACCCCGACCGACGGGGAGGTCGCCGCCGAGACCGACACCGATGCACCCGAGGACGACCCGGCGATCTCGAGCGACGGGCGATGGCGCTGGGCGGCGAGCGGACCCGGCGGCGGGGGCTCGTTCTCGGCACCCTCGGTCGCCGTGACCGGCGACGTGCTCGTCGGCAGCGATCTGAGCGGCGCCTACCTCCGCCTCGCCGGATCGGCCGGCTGGACGCTGCTGGGTGCGGACCGGGGTCTGACCGACACGCACGTGTCGGCCACGGTGTTCGATCCGGACAACGCCGAGGTGTTCCTCCTCGGCACCGACGGCGGCATCCATCGGACACTCGATGGCGGTCGCACGATCGAGCGGGTGGCCGACGGTGGCTACACGACCGCCCTGGTCGCCACGGGTGGGGGTCGGTTCCTGGCCGCCCGGGCCCCCGAGTGGAACGAGTCGGGCACATCGATCTGGGTCTCGGAGGATCGGGGTGCCACCTGGGTCGAGCTGGCCGCGGCGCCTCGGGCCGATGCCTACGTGCTCGGCTTCCGTTCCGACCCGGCGACGCCCGAACGGCTGCTCGCCCTCTCGGGGCCGTCCCGCTTCGCTCCCGGGGCATCGGCGGTGTTCGAGAGCCTCGACGGCGGTGCGACCTGGGCCGAGCTGCCCCTGCCCGGTGCGCCCCTCGATCTCCGGCACGATCGCGACGGCGCCTGGTGGCTCTCGACCGCGGAGGGCGGCACTGGCACGGTGTTCCGCAGCGACGACCTGGTCGAGTGGGAGATCGTCGCCGCCGACCTGACCGGCGTCGTGATCCCGGTCCCCGGCGATGACACCGCCGGCGACGTGGTCCGGATCGCCGACCTCGGCCGCTGGTCGCGGGACCCGGCCGTGGCCCCCGTCGTCGCCATCGGCGCCGACGGAACCCCGACCGATCTCCCGGCCGAGGACGGCTGGGACCCCGGCTGGTCGAGTGCGCCCTGGGCGTTCGAGTTCGGCTTCGACGGCGCCGTCCGGTCGTCCGCGGTGACCGCCGACGGCGGCCTCGTGTGGGTCAACGGTCAGTTCGTCTTCGAGCTCGACGCGGACGGCCGCACCGCTCGACCGCTGCACACCCAGGTCTCCGACAGCGGTTGGGTCTCGGCGGGCATCGACAACACCGTCCCGTTCGACGTGTCGGTCTCGCCGTTCGACCCCGACGACGTCCTCGTCGGCTTCGCCGACCTCGGGTTGTGGGCCTCGGCCGATGGTGGTGGTTCGTGGAACGGCCTGAACACGCCCGAATGGACCGGTGCCTGGAACGGTGCCGGCGGGAACGCCACGGCGGTGGCACACGATCCGACCCGTGCCGATCGGGCATGGGCGGTGCTCGGCGGCGACATCGGCGACGGGCCGCCGGTCCTGCTCCGCCGGGACGGTGACGCCGACCGGGGTGTCTGGGTGGCCGTGGCGGGCCCCGCCGACGACCCGACCCGGATCACCGACCTGACGGTCGCCGCCGACGGTGGCCTGGGTGTCGTGGTCGACGGCACCGCCTGGCTCGGATCGGTCGACGGCGACGGCCCGGTGGTCTGGAGCGAGCTCACGGACTGCGGTGACGGTTGTCAGGTCGTCGCCGCCGGCGGGACCAGCTGGTTCGCCGGTGGTCCGTCGGGGGTGTTCGATGCGGAGGGTCCGGTCCTGACCGTCGAGGGGTCCGAGGGTGAGCCGGCATGGTGGAGCCCGGCCTACGGCGGAGTGTCCGACCTCGCGGTCGTGCGAGGTGGCGCCGAGATCTGGGCGGCGGTGACCGGCCCCGACGGTGGGTTCTGGCAGTCGGTAGACGGCGGGACCAGCTGGACGCTCGCCCTCGCGGACGGGTGGGCCCGTGGGGTCTCGGTCGCCGACGACGTCCCGGGTCGGGTGCTCGTGACCTCCTCGTCGGCGACGATGGCCGGTGGATACGACCCGACCTCGACCGGCGTCCAGATCTCGACCGACGGTGGCCGCACGTTCGCCGACGCCACGGGCGACCTGCCGTGGCCCTTCGGCCTCCGGGTCGCCGCCGCCGACGATGTGGTGTGGGTCGCCTCACCGGGCCGCGGACCGGTGGTCGCCGAAGACCCGTTCGCGGGCTGAGCGCCGACCGATTCCACCGGATCGGCCCGCGCCGGCGGAAACCCGGATCCCCGTCCGTCGGTGCCCGGGTACCGTCCCGCCGTGGGCATGCCCTGGTCAGATCCGCTCGGGCGCGAAGCGCTCCGCCGGGCCGTGCCGTTGATGATCCCGGCCGTGCCGTTCGGGCTGACGCTCGGCGTGGCCATCAACGACGGTGCGATGCCGCGAGCCGTCGCGTGGCTGTCGAATCCGCTCGTCTTCGCCGGCGCGGCTCAGCTCGCGATGGTGACCCTCGCCGCCACGGCGACCTGGGCGACCCTCGTGGCGACGTGTGCGGTCATCAACGCCCGCCACGTCATGTACTCCGCCGCCCTCGCCCCGAGATTCGCCGATCAGCCCCGATGGTTCCGCCTCGCCGCACCGTTGTTCCTCGTCGACCAGGTCTTCGCCCTCGTCGACGCGTGTGAGTTCGAGGGGGCGGAGCTGCGCCGCTTCTATCGGGGCCTCGCCTTCGGGTTCTTCACGATGTGGTCGGCGGCGGTCACCTCCGGGATGCTGCTCGGCGACCTCCTCCCCTCGGCGTGGCGGCTCGATGTCGCCCCCGCGGTCATGTTCTGCGGGATGGTGGCGCTCGCCGTCCGGGGTCGACCGGGTGGAATGCGGCCGGGTGTCGTGGCGGTGGTCGTGTCCGTCGGTGTCACGCTGCTCACGCTCGGTCTCCCCAACAATCTGGGCCTGCTCACCGGTGCCGTCGCCGGCGTCGTGGCCGGGTTCCTCGCCGATCGGGGAACGGCATGAGCGTGGCGATCGCGGTGTCGATCCTGCTGGCCGTCGCAGCCGTCACCTACCTGAGTCGCGCCGGCATGATCCTGTTCCTCGCCGACCGGACGTTGCCCGAGCCCGTCGTGCGGGCCCTCCGCAACGTCGGCCCGTCGGTGCTCGCCGCCCTCGTGGTCACCCTCGTGGCGGGCGGACGCGGCGTCGACGGCATCGAGATCCCGGAGATGGCCGCCCTCGTCGCCGCCGGGATCGTGGCGCTCGCGACCCGCAACCTGACCTGGAGTCTGCTCGCCGGGATGGGGGCGCTCTGGCTGGTGTTGGGCATCGGCTGAGAGGGTGCCCGAGCGGCCGTGGGAGGCCCGGTACCCTGCGGGCCATGCCCGGTCAGTCCAAGCGCATCGTCATCATCGGCGGGGGTCCCGGCGGCACCGCTTGTGCCACCCACGCCGCTCGGCTCGGCGCCGAGGTCACCCTGGTGGAGTCCGACATCGTCGGTGGCGCCGCCCATCTGCTCGACTGCATCCCCTCGAAGGCGATGATCGCCACCGGTGGAGCGATGTCGATGATGAAGGCCGCCGCCGAGATGGGTCTCGCGAAGGTCGACGTCGAGCTCGACTTCGAAGCGCTCCGCAGCCGCATCGTCGACATCGAGGACCGCCTCGAGGAGTCGGTGACGGGCCTGCTCCGCAGCCAAGGGGTCCGGATCCTGGAAGGGCGTGGCCGTCTCACGGGGACGCACTCGGTCGAGGTCGCACTCAACGACGGGGGGACCGAGACCGTCGAAGCCGATGCGATCGTCGTCTCCACCGGGTCCCGACCGCGGATCCCCGACTGGGCGCCCATCGACGGCGAACGGGTGTTGACCACGCGGCACGCCTACCCGCCGCCCGAGTTGCCCGACCACCTGATCGTCATCGGCTCCGGTGTGACCGGTGTGGAGTTCGTCCACATGTTCGACGGGCTCGGATCCGACGTGACCCTCATCGTCAGCCGGAACCAGGTGCTGCCGAACAAGGACCCAGAGGTCGCCGGTGTCCTCGAGAAGAGCTTCCTCGAGCGTGGTGTGAAGCTCGTCATGGGGGCGCGTGCCGAGTCGATCGAGGTCGACGACGGCACCGTCACGGTCAAGTGCGACGACGGCCGCGTGATCCGCGGTTCGCACACGATCATGGCCATCGGCTCCATCCCGAACACCGACGGTCTCGGCCTCGAGGAGATCGGTGTCGAGACCGAGTGGGGCTACGTCACCATCGACCACAACTGCGTGTCGAGCCTGCCGCACGTCTACGCCTGCGGTGACGTGTCCGGGAAGTTGCCGCTGTCATCCGTGGCGTCGATGCAGGGCCGCAAGATCGCCGAGCACGTGATGGGCCTCCACGCCGGGCCACACCGGCACATGGACTACGAGAAGGCCGCCTCGGCCATCTTCACCGACCCCGAGATCGCCGATGTCGGCCTGGCCGAGGCCGACGCCTTCGCCGAGGGTCGCAAGATCCGGGTCACCAAGGTGCCGTTCTCGGTCTCGGCGAAGGCACTCATCAACAACGACCCACGGGGGTTCGTCAAGATCGTGTCGGATCCGGCCACCGGGGTCGTCCTCGGTGGCTCGATCGTGGGTCGCCACGCCGCCGAGTTGATCTCGGTGCTCACCCTCGCCACGACGGCCGGGTTGACCGTGAAGGACCTCGTCGAGTCGACGTTCGTGCACCCGGCGTTGGCCGAGGTGCTCAGCGAAGCCGCCGAGTAGCGGATCCCGGATGGGTGCAGGCGGCGCCCTCGATCACTCGGGGCGGAGTGTCTCCAGCTGATCGATGGTCGGGTCGAGATCCCGGACCCGCCGGAAGGCCGCCCAGATGCCGGCCTCGTCGCCGAATCGCATGGCGATCAGGCTGTCGCGCACGGCCGTCTGCAGGCGGGCGACGTCGTCGGGCAGGAGCGCCGGGTCGATCGCCGGCTCGTGGTGCTGGAGCACCGCGTTGGCGGTGTCCGGCCACTCTTCACCCGGGATCTTGCCGACCACGTGGCGGAGGTCGTCGAGCAGCGACAGCACCGACTGCTGCGCCTCCCGTGTCCGACGCTTCCGGAGTGCCTCCGGGTCCGCAGCCGCGGGAAGGATCACCGTTGGCATCGTTGCTCCCACGCCCCGGACTCTAGAGCCATGGGTGGCGCCGGAGCGAGGCGTTCGGGCAGATCTTCACCACCGTGGGTGAAAGCACACACGGTGGGTGTTCGACCGGACACGGAGCGTCCACAGGGACTCGAATCCGCCGGATCCAGCGGATTCGAGTCGCTCGGGTGATGTCCGCGGTGGCTCAGCCGAAGCGTTGTGCGGAGCGGTCGAGGTACTCCTGGCTCGCGACGAGTCGGGCGGTCAGATCGAGGGCGTGACCGTCGACGAGCTGGCCGGCCCAGTACTCCCGGCCCGATGCATCGGCACCCCGATCGAGGACGGCCCGATACAACGAGTCGACCCGTTGCCGCCCGTTCTCCATCGAGAGATACAGCAGGCGGCTCAGGACCGTGCGGCTCGTGCCCGTGTCGAGACGGCCGACCCAGTACTCGAGTCCGTCGCCATCGACGGGGCGGTCGAGGATGGCCAGGTAGAGGGTCCGGATGTAGGCGTCGTTGGTCCCACCGGCGGCGTCGTAGTACTCGTCTGACGCGAGGAAGAACGCCGCGATGTCGGCCACCCGCATCCCGGCCTGGAGGCGGCTGATCCAGTACGCCCGGCCCTCGGCATCGGGTATGCGGTCGAGTACGTCGGCGTAGAGGTCGTCGATGACGGTGCCGGCCCACTCGTTCGAGCCGGCGAGCTGGCGGGCGACGGTGCCACGTGAGGCACCGGAGCGGAGTCGGCCGGTCCAGTAGGTCTGGCCGCCGTCGTCCAGCGGCCGACCGAGCAGGTCGGCGTAGACGGCTTCGAGCCACGGTTCGATCCAGGCCGGCTCCGACCACGTCGTCTCGAACGAGCCGGTGCCGGCGAGGTTCTGGCGGGCACGGGCCCAGTCGGCGCGTCCCCGGGGGGCGTTGGTGCCGACGGCGGTCATCACGAGGACGTCACCGGCGTTGCGGCCCGCCTGGCCGTTCCGCTCGTCGAGCGACAACGTGAGGATCAACGCCTCGTTGTCGTGCGACACGACCACGGGCTGGCCCCGGGGCACGTAGTTGCCGTCGGGTGTGATGTCGTCTTCGGTCGTGCCGCTCCGGCCGTCGAGCACGTTCAGCTTGAACTCGATCCGGGCGACGACCTCCTGGCGGCCGTCGTTGTCGACATCCGCGATCGCGACGGGGGCGTTCACCGCGTTCTTGTAGGGCCCGGGGCACGAGCTGGTCTCGAGCAGGCAGCGCCGCCACTTCTCCGCACCGGTGTGTTCGTAGGCGATGACGTGGCCGGTGCCGGTGGTCGTCACGATCTCGAATGCGCCGTCGTCGTCGAGTTGGCCGATCGATGGCGAGGTCACGGTGATCCCGCCGGTGTCGACCGGCCAGCCCGGTTCGATGTCGCCGTTCGCGTCGAAGGCGTGGAGCAGCCTCGATGGCCGCTCCGGCTCGCCCTGGGCCGAGAAGTGGTAGCCGGCGCCGATGACGATCTCCTGCACGCCGTCGCCGTCGATGTCGGCGATGGCGGGGTTGCCCATCGGGATCTCGCCGGGCAGGCACACCTGCCACTTCACCTCGCCGGTGTGCTCGTGGACCCGGAGGATGCCGCCGAAGCCGCAGCCGACGTGCTGGCCGGTGATGTAGTCGACGTCGACGGCGAGTGCGATCTCGGGGAAGCCGTCACCGTCGAGGTCGGCGATCGTCGGGGACGACCATGTCGTGTCGAACACGTACACCGGGTAGCCGGTGACGTAGCTGCCGTCGTGGTGCCAGGCGTGCAGGTAGTGGTCGTCGGAGGAGGCCACGACCTCGTTGTCGCCGTCGCCGTCGAGATCGACGATCGCGGGGGATGAGTAGTTGTCGCAGGGCTTGCCGGGGTAGGTGCATGTCCGCTTGCGGAACAGTTCCGTGCCGGTGCCCGTCACGGCGACGAGATCGCCGTGGGTCGTACCGATGGCGAGATCGCCGACACCGTCACCGTTCAGGTCGCCGAAGGCCGGTGTGCCGTGGATGTTGCCGGGCCCGATCGTGATCGATCGTTCGAACTGGCCCGAGGAGGAGAACACCACCAGGCGGCCGTCCATACCGCCGAACACCACCTCGTTCCGGCCGTCGCCGTCGACATCGGCCCACAGCGGCGACGTGAGCGATTCCGGTGCCCACGAGTCGTGGTAGGCGGTCTGGTTCATCTCCGCGACGAACCGTTCGGTGAGGTCGGGTTCGGCGGCGGCCGCCGGTGGGGGAGCGACGGTGAGTGTGGCGGCGAAGGCGATCGCGGCCGCGAACGCGGCGCCGGTACGTGAACCCATGGGGGTCAGTATCGGTCGCCGGGCGGGCCCGACTTGATCGCCCCCGTCGAGACGGGGTCGGTGGCGCTCAGCCGGCGGGTTCGATGATGACGACGGTGTCACCACCGCCGACGGCGTCACCAGCGGCGACCTTGATCTCCGACACGGTGCCCGAGACGTCGGTGGCGACGTTGTTCTCCATCTTCATGGCCTCGAGTACGACGACGGTGTCACCGGCTTCGACGCTGTCGCCGACCTCGACCGACACCTTCACGATGGTGCCCTGCATGGGGACGGTGATCGTGCCGTCACCACCACCGACGGCGGCACCGCCGCTGCCGCCACCACGTCGAGCCTTCTTGGCCTTCGGGGCGGCGCCCGTGGCGGCCATGGCCGACTCGGGGACCCACATGGAGACCGAGAACTTCTTGCCGTTGACCTCGACGTCGACGTCACGACGGACCTTGGGGTCGTCGTCGTCCGAGGCGGGCGCCGCACCGGAGGCCGAGACCCCGGACAGGTCGAGCACGTCCTCGACCCACTTGGTCGAGTGCTCCACGGCGGCGAAGTCGGGGTGTTCACAGATCGCGATGTCGGCCGGGATGGTCGTCGCCACGCCTTCGATCTCGAACTCGCGGAGCGCCCGCAGTGTGCGGGCGATCGCCGTGGGGCGATCTTTGCCCCACACGACGAGCTTGCCGGCGAGGTTGTCGTAGTACTGGCTGATCTCGTCGCCGGCC
>JAHDBV010000079.1 GCA_020630195.1 Acidimicrobiales bacterium | reverse complement strand
CTGGTTGATGTCGACGAGTTCGGGGAAGTGGAAGGTGGTGAAGGTCAGACCGACGGGGATGTCGGGCTGGAAGCGGACGGCCATCTCGACCGAGCCCCGCGGCGACGACACCAGCACGGTCTCACCGTCAGCGACACCGAGGTCGGCGGCGTCCGCCGGGTTGATGTCGAGTGCCTCGCCGTAGCGGATCGGCGAGTCGAAGCCGCCGGACTGCACACCGGTGTTGTAGGAGTCGAGCGAGCGACCGGTCGTGAGTCGGATCGGGAACTCCTCGGTGAGCTCCTCCTTCGGACCCTGGTGCTGGACGACCGAGAACGGCGACGGCTCACGCCCGCCGAGGTCGTCCTCCCAGAGCCACCCGTGGAGGAATGGTGAACCGGGGTGATCGAGCGTCGGGCACGGCCACTGGAGGCCACCTTCGGCTTCGAGCCGCTCATACGTCATGCCGCCGTGGAGCGGCGACAACGAGCGCAGCTCCTCCCACAGATCTTCCGAGGTCGGGTGACCCCAGTCGTAGCCCATACGCCGAGCGAGCTCGCCGATGATGTCCTGGTCGTGGCGGGCTTCGCCGGGCGGCGAGACCGCGGCGCGCACACGCTGCACCCGACGCTCCGAGGAGGTCACGGTGCCGTCGCACTCCGCCCAACCGACCGATGCCGGCAACACGACGTCGGCGAGCTCGGCGGTGCGGGTCATGAAGATGTCCTGCACGACGAGCAGATCGAGCCCCGACAGGAGTTTGCGGGCGTGGTTGATGTCGGCCTCGGAGTCGGCGGGGTTCTCGCCGATCACGTAGGCGGCGTTGATCTCGCCCCGCTCCATCGCCTCGAACATGAGGGTCAGGTGCAGGCCGTTCTCGGCCGGGATGTCGACGCCGTAGACGGCTTCGAACTTGGCGCGGTGCTCCGGGTCGGTGATGTTCTGGAAGCCCGGCAGCTTGTTCGGCAGGGCGCCCATGTCGCCGCCGCCCTGCACGTTGTTCTGCCCGCGCAGGGGCACGAGCCCGCTCCCCCATCGACCGATGTGGCCGGTGAGCAGCGCCAGGTTGCAGAGCGCCAGCACGTTGTCGACCGCGTTGTGGTGCTCGGTGATGCCGAGCGTCCAGAGGATCTGCGCCTTCTCGGCCGTGGCGTAGGCCTCGGCCATCTCGGCGATGGCGGCGGCGGGCACGCCGGTCAGCGCCTCACCACGCTCGAGGGTGTACTCCGAGACGGCCTCGACGTACTCGGCGTAGCCCTGCGCCGAGTGCTCGATGAAGGCGTCGTTCTGGAGACCCTTGGAGATGATGTGGTTGCCGACGGTGTTCGCGAGCGCGACGTCGGAGCCGAGCTCGAGGCCGAGCCACAGATCGGCGAACTTCGACGAGGACGTGCGACGGGGGTCGACGGCGTACATGCGCGCGCCGTTGTCGAGCCCGGTCATCAGGTGGTGGAAGAAGATCGGGTGCGCTTCACGCGCGTTCGAGCCCCACAGGAGGATGACGTCGGTCTCCTCGATCTCTTGATAGGAGGCCGTGCCGCCCCCCGCTCCGAAGACTGTCGCCAGACCGACGACACTGGGAGCGTGTCAAGTTCGGTTGCAGGAGTCGATGTTGTTCGACCCCAGCACGGTGCGGGCGAACTTCTGCGCCGCGTAGTTCATCTCGTTGGTGCTCTTGGAGCAGGAGAAGACGGCGAAACCGTCGCCACCCTTGGCCTCCTTCACCGTGGTGAAACCGTCGACCACCTTGGTGAGGGCTTCCTCCCACGTGGCGGGCTGGAGCTCACCGTCCACCCGGACGAGGGGGGTGGTGAGCCGGGACTTCGGCATCGAGCGCTGGCGCTTGGGCATCGCGCCAGTTTCCCACCGCACCGGGCCGGTGTCAGCCAGCCAATTCAGACTCCCGTGATGCGGGAGGTTGCCGTCTGGCGGGAGTCGCGAGCGCGAGCCCGGAGGACGTGCTGGCGGCCGATCACGAGCCGGGCCAGCACCAGGAGGCCGGCGAGGGTGATCATGATCATCGCCGGGTCGTCCACCACCTCGGCCGGGTGGATCGTGCGGATCGACAACACGCTCGCCGAGGCGAGGAACACTCCGGCCCCGGCGGCGATGTCGAGGGCGGCGAGGCCCTTGCCCGAACGATCCCGCTCGACGGCCCAGAGCAGGACCGCCCCCTGGGCGAGGATGTAGAAGATCGACGGGTTCACGGCGCCGGCGGCGATGAACACGAGGTTCAGGCCGATGCCGGCGAGCAGTGCCGGCACCCGCATCCGGCCCGAGAGCAGGGCGAGACCGAGCACGAGCTGGATCAGGGGCACGGCGAGCAGGACCGCACCGGAGAACGGCACCACCAGGCCATCGATCACCGGCTGGAACCACTCGAGCACGCCGCCCTCGTGTTCGGCGAGGAACGTGGCGAGCTGATCGCCGTTCCACCACTCGGGCTCGATGATCTTCTCGACGCCGGCACGGAGCCAGCCGAGCCCGAAGAAGGCCTCGAGCACGACGGCCCACGCGGGCCGGCCGTCGAGGCGGCGATCGAGCCAGGTGTCGGCCGGCGGTGGGCTCGAGACGGTGGGGGCGGGAGCGGACAGTGCGGTCTTCATGGCTCCGAGGCTCGACCGCGTCCGTCAAGGGAACGACAAGCCCGGATCAGGATCACGCGGGGTTCTCGGCGAGCGCACGCGGGTCCGGGTCGTGCCGCGATCACACGCGGCGGCCGCCGGTGCCGAGGCGTCGGCGGAGGTAGTCGTGGAAGTCGACGACGACCTGCTCCATCTCCACGAGCGTGCCGGGCGTGAAGTCGCCGGCGGCGCCGAGCTGGCCCCGCTCGCAGATCGCCTTGTCCTCCGGCAGGAAGTCGGGCACGAGCGACTCCGCCGCCATCGCCGCCTTGGACACCCATCGGTCGAGCCGGCCCGCCCGCTCCGGTGGAGGCGAGCGGTAGGCCGCCCCCGTGCGCACGACACAGCGGTCGACGGCGACGGGATGCACGGTCTGCCAGAGGAACGACCCGTTCGTCACCACCCCCACGAACCCGGGAGGCAGGCTGAGCAACACGTAGTCGTCACCACGCTGTTCCGTCCCGCCGGTGACGCTCGCCCGCCAGTCGCCCCCGACGTGATAGGCGCCCTTCGTCGGCGTGAACGGCTCGAGGGTCTCGGGGTGGACCTGGAACAGGTGATAGCTCTCCATCGCGTTGATCGCCGCCAGCTTCCAGTTGCAGGCCCACTCCTGCGACTCCTGGTGCCCGCCCCAGTGGTGCAGATCGTCGAGACCGCCGACATGGTGCTCGATCCCCGCGAAGCGCTCGGCCAGCGGTTCGACGTCCGGGTTCAGGCTCACGAACACGAGGCCGTGCCACTCCTCCACCCGGTACGACGGCAGACAATGGGCGGCCTTGTCGACCCGCTTGGCGTCGTCGAAGGGCACGGCGAGGAGGCGGCCGTCGTCGGCGAAGGTCCAGGCGTGATACGGGCACTGGATGCGTTTGCCGTTCGTCGGTTCCCCGACGAGTAGCGTGCCCCGGTGGGTGCAGAGGTTCGACAGGGCGGCGAGTTCGCCGTCGCGGTCGCGGAGCAGCATCACCGGTTGGCGGCCCACGACCACCGGGATGCGATCACCCGGCTCCGCGACCACGTCCGCGGTCGTGACGAACACCCAGTCCGCGCCGAAGACGCCGTCGAGTTCGGCGTCGTGGATCGTGGTCGAGCGGTAGGCCAGGTTGGGAAGCGCCCGCCCGGTGTCGAGCTCGTCGAAGAGGTCGAGATCTCCCATGGCCGCATCTTCGCATCGCCGGCGCGCCGGGGCCTCGGCCCTTCCACGTCGACGGGCGTCGGACCGGCTGCCAGAGTGGGTCCGTGACCATCCCCGCTCCCGCCGTGATCGATGCGCTGCGTGCCGCGCTCGACGACCGTGCCGTGCTCATCGGCGATGACGCCGCCGGCTTCCTCATCGACGGCCGCAACCTGCCCACGGCCGACGATGCCGTCGTGGTCCGCCCCGCCGATGTCGAGGGGGTGGCCGCCGTCGTGGCGATCTGCGCCGAACACGACGTGGCGATCGTGCCCCAGGGCGGCAACACGGGGCTGTCACACGGCACGGAGTCGCCCACCGACCGCCCGTCGATCGTGCTCACGACGGCCCGCCTGAACACGATCGAGTCGATCGACCCCGATCGCTGGACGATCACCGCCCAGGCCGGCGTGAGCATCGAGGCGGTGCAGGAGGCGGCCCGATCGGTCAACCGGGTGTTCGCTCCCGACTGGGGCGCCCGCGGAACCGCGACCGTCGGCGGGGCGATCGCCACCGACGCCGGCGGCATCAACGTGCTCCGCTACGGCAACATGCGCGAGAACGTCATGGGCATCCAGGCCGTCCTCGCCGACGGCTCGATCTGGGACGGTCGACGCGCCCTCGTGAAGGACTCGTCGGGCTACGACCTCAAGCAGCTCTTCATCGGCGCGGAGGGCACCCTCGGCGTCGTCACCTCGGCCGTGCTGAAGCTGCGCCCGGCGACCCCACACGAGTCGACGATGCTCGCCGCGATCACCGGCCTCGACGCCCTCGCACCGCTCCTCGAGTTGGCCCACACCCACGCCCCCGGCTCGGTCACCGCTTTCGAGCTCCTCCCCCAGGTCGCCATCGACCGGGTGGTCTCCATCACCGACGCCGTGCGCCCACTCGATGCCGGGACCGAGTACTCGGTGCTCGTGAAGCTCGCCTCGTCCGCCCCGGTCGACGACCAGGTCGCCGACTTCCTCGCCGCCGGCGCCGCGGCCGGCTTCGTCGTCGACGCCGTGGTCGCCGGCACCCCCGACCAGACCGAGAACCTCTGGTCACTCCGTGATCACGCCCCGCCGACCTTCTGCTACCTCGAGCACCAGCATCTCGGCCTCAAGCTCGACACGGCCGTCCCGGTCGACCGGATCGAGACCTTCATCCGCTCGGTGCTCGACGCCGCCGCCGAGATCGCCCCCATGGCGCTGGCCTACGCCTTCGGCCACGTGGGCGACGGCAACCTCCACATGATGATCCTCCCGACGACCGACGAGGACGTGCCGCCGTGGATGGAGGTCCGCCAGGCGATGTCGGACGAGGTCGACCGGCTCGTGTTCGGACTCGAGGGCACCCTGTCGGCCGAGCACGGGGTCGGGTTGTTGCTGCGTGACCGTGTGGGTCCGCAGAAGTCCGACCTCGAGTGGGAGCTGATGCGCTCCGTCAAGCGGGCGCTCGACCCGGATGACCGTTTCAACCCGGGGAAGATGATCCCCGGCACCTGAGCGACGCCTCCGGCTCAGCCGAACGACGACGGTGGAGGTGGGCGGTCTCCGATGTGACCCCGGAGCATCGTGCCCTGCCCCGGCGATCGGTGTCGGTCCACGGTCGGTTCGTCATGTGCGCTCCGCACCTGGACGAGCCACGTCGTGCGCGATGCGTCGCTCGTGTTCGGCCCCGAACCGTGCACCGTGAGGTACCCGAAGAGGAGTACGTCGCCCGCCGAGGCCGGCACCGGGACGAGGTCGGCCTCGTCGATGACGCCGTCGGGCAGGTACCACTGCGTGGTACCGATGTGCTCCAGTCGTCCGCGCCGATGCGACCCGGGCACGATGTGGACGCAGCCGCGCTCGACCGGTGCGTCATCCAGATGCACGATCGCCGCGAGGGGTGAGTCGTGCCGGTGGGGGAAGAACGGCCAGTCCTGATGCAGCGGGAACCGGGCGCCCCGGCCCGGCGGCTTCACGAACAGCTTGTTGTGGTGGAGTTGCACGTCCTCGGTGCCGCAGCAGTCTCGCCATCGTGCCCGTGAGCCGTGGGTCGATCAGCGCCCGGGTGAACGACGATGCGTGCAGGTGGACATCGTGGCAGTGCGAGAGCTCGGCCGCCTCCCCCGCCCCTTCGTCCCACTCGCCCGCGACGTCGTGGTGTTCGCGGAGTCGATCGAGCACCGCGTGGGCGTCGATGCGGAGACGTTCGATCTCGGCGGGACCGAACACGCCACGGACCACCACACAGCCGTCGCGCTCGAAACTCGGGACCAACGCATCCGAATCGGGAGACACCACGGCGACCACGAGCCGTGGTCTACGACGACGGTGTCCCACCGTGCAAGGGGGCGCCTCGATCGGCCGCTCCGATCGGCCTGGCCCTACCGTCGACGATCGTGTTCCACCGACCAGCGCCAGATCCGGCCGACGAGTGGCGGTGGCGCGTCGAGGTCGCGGTCACCGGCGACGTCGACCTCCCGTTCGACGCCGGGGCGGCGGCCGCCACGGATCCGACGGCCGTGGAGTTCCTCCCCACGACCACCGACCCGTCACTCCGCGATCTCCTGACAGCGCTCTCGACCCTCGATCCGAACGACCGGCGACGACTCGCCGGCGTGGTGTTGCTGCCCCCCGAGCATCGACCCGACGTGCCGACACCGGAACTGCGGCGGATGTCGGCGGCGGTGCTGCCCTCCGGCGATCCGGCGGCTTCGCGTCACGCACTCGAGCTCGCCGTCGCCGAACGCTTCGCTCCTCTCCGCCAGCTGGAGGCGCCACACCGCGACGACGCCATCACACGTGCGGCGCTCACGGTGGCGGCGATCGCCGTCGTGGCGCTCGGCCTGATCGCCGTCGCTCCTGGCGACGGGCCCGAGGTCGTCGCGATGCCGAGCACGACGACCGGGGCGCCATCGACGACCTCCACGACATCACCGGCACAGCCCGATCCGGACCCACCGCCGACCTGGGTCGACCCCGACCGTGAGCTCGAGATCTTCCTCACCGCCGACGACACCCTGATCCGGCTCGAACCGTGGACGAGGCGGGTGATCTGGGAGTCGCGGACCTTCGTCGATCCCGAGATCGTGAGTGTGGATCCGAACTCGGTCACGATCACCTCGGCTGGCAACCGACTCATCGTCAACCTCGCCGACGGCACGCTTCTCCCACCCTGACCAGGAGAAACGCGTTCTCGTTGACAGGGCGAGGGGCCCGCTTCTACGTTGTGACCGCCGTCTCCCGAAACGTTTCGGATCTTGGCTTCCGAAACATTCGGACGGCGCAAACACGACCAACCAGGGTCACCTCAAAGGGGAACAAATGACTGCAACGAAGCACTGGCGACTGCTCATGTCGCTCCTCGCGTGCTTCGCCGTGATCGCCGCCGCCTGCGGTAGCGACACTGCGGAGACCGCCGAGGAGGAAGCGGCCGCCACCGAGACCACCGAAGCCGCCGCCGAGCCGGAACCCGAGCCCGAGCCCGAGCCCGAGCCGGAGCCCGAGCCCGAGCCGGAGCCCGAGCCCGAGGCCGCCACCGCCGCGGACGCCACGTTCATCAGCGCCCAGTTCGCTCCCGTCGAAGAGGCCGAGAAGATGCAGGCCATCCTCGACAGCGCGGGTGCCACCTTCAACGGCGGCGAGGAAGGCCCGACCATCGATCAGATCCTCGCCGGCTCCGGCGAGATCGACGTGTTCGGCGCCCTCCACGGCGCGTTCCCGACGCTCGCCCGTGAGGGTGCGCTCACGAACATGGCCGACACCCTCGACGACCTGAGCGCCGATCGCGACTTCGCTCCGGCGATGGTCGACGCCGGCCTGCTCGGCACCGACGACTACCTGCACTACGTCCCGTGGGCGCAGGCCACCTACATCATGGCCGCCAACAACGACGCCCTGCAGTACCTCCCCGAGGGTGCGGACGTCCAGGCGATCACCTGGGAGGAGTTCGGCCAGTGGTGCCAGAACATCCTCGACGGTGAGGGCACCCCGAAGTGCGGCCTCCCGCACGCCGGCCTCTTCCACCGCTTCCTCGAGGGCTACCTCTTCCCGTCGTTCACCGGCGGCATGGTGAGTGAGTTCCGCTCCGACGAGGCGGCGGGGATGATGGAGTGGGCGCGAGACAGCCTCTGGCCGACCATGCACCCCGAGTCGATCAACTACGACTTCATGCAGGTCCCGCTCCTCAGCGGTGACGTGTGGGTGGCGTTCGACCACACCGCCCGTCTGATCGACGCCTTCGAGCAGCAGCCCGACCAGTTCATCGGCTTCCCGGCCCCGGCCGGCCCGGCCGGTCGCGGCTTCATGCCGGTCATCGTCGGCCTCGGCGTGCCCGCCGACGCCCCGAACCCGGACGCCGCCGTCGAGCTGATCGACTTCCTGACCCAGCCCGAGACCCAGGGCACCGTGCTCGCCGAGCTCGGCTTCTACCCCGTCGTCGGTGGTGTGGACTTCTCCGGTCTCTCGGCCGGCGTCCAGATCGAGGCCGACACGGTGGCCGCCCAGGCCACGGCCCCGGACGCCCTCCCGGCGCTCCTGCCGATCGGCCTCGGCGATCGTGGTGGTGAGATCAACGAGATCTTCCGCGGCGCCTTCGACCGCATCGTCTTCGACGGTGAGGACATCGCCACGGTGCTCGACGAGCAGGGCGAGCTGCTGCAGACCCTCTTCAACGAGACCGGTGCCCCGTGCTGGGCGCCGGACCCGATCGGTGACGGCCCCTGCCAGATCAACTGATCGACTGACGGAACGCCCCGGCGTCGCTACCTTCGGGTGCGGCGCCGGGGCCGACCGGGGTCATCCGCCATGGAAGAACTCGAGCCCACCACCAAGCGCCGGCGCAACCTCACGCCGTACCTGCTGATCAGCCCCGCGCTGCTCTTCCTGGCCGCGTTCTTCGCGTACCCCATGTTCCAGGGCCTGATCCTCGCCGTCTACGACGACGAGGCGGTCCTCCCCCTCCTCGCCGAACCATCGCTGAGCGGTGAACGAGTCGGCGAGGTCCCACCCGGCACGCGGGTGACGATCTTCGCCCAGCAGGGCAACCAGCTCGACGGCGAGATCACCGCCGACCTGCTCACCGAGCAGTGGTTCTTCGTGACCGGCGACGATCCCGATGGCGCCGCCGTGGAGGGCTGGGCGCCAGAGACCCGCGTCCGTGTGCGGGACGAAGCCGCCGACGGCACGCCGCTCGGTGGCACGATCCGACCGAAGCTCGGCGAGAACGCCGACCCGCTGACACCGCTCCGTGGTGAGCCGAGTGAGCGGGCCGACGTGGTCGCCGAACTCGACGAACGAGCCCCCGTGGCGATCGGCGAGATCGCCGTGCTCGAGGTCTGGTTCGACGTGGAGGCCGTCACCGACGACGGCACCGTGACCGCCGGCTGGGCTCCGTCACGATTCGTCCGGGCCTTCGAGAGTGGCGAGGAGGGTGTCGTCGATCGCGGCACCGACGGCCAGTTCACGTCACGCTTCATCGAGAAGATGCTCGACGACCGGTTCTTCGGACCCGCCTGGCGAACCACCCTGCTGCTGATGGTGATCATCATCCCGCTGCAGTTCGCGCTGGCGATCATCATGGCGCTCGTCATCCACGCCCGCCCCAAGGGCACGAGCGGCTTCCTCTACGTGTTCTCCCTCCCGATGGGCATGTCGGACCTCGCCGTCGGCATCCTCTTCTTCTCCATCTTCACGAGCAGCGGCCTGCTCAACTCGGTCCTCGATGCCTTCGGCCTCATCGGCGACACGCCACCGACCTATCTGGGCGCCGACACACGCAACTGGATCATCGCGGCGATCGTGCTCGCGGAGCTGTGGCGAGCGACCTCCATCGTGATGGTGATCGTGGTGTCCGGCCTCCAGGCGATCCCCGACGAGACGCTCGAGGCCGCCGAGCTGTTCGGCGCGAGCTACTGGCAGCGGGTGCGGTACATCATCCTCCCGCTGCTCAAGCCGAGCCTCCAGGTGGCACTGATCCTCCGGACCATCCTCGCCTTCCAGGTCTTCGCCGTGGTGATCGCACTCGGCGGCGGCGAGATCGTCACGGTCCTCGCCAACGAGACCTACCGGCAGTACTTCGAGCTGCGCGACAACAACGTGGCCTCCGCCTACGCCGTGTTCATCCTCCTGCTCTCGCTGGCCAGCTCGATCTTCTATCTGCGGGCCGTGCGGACCGAGAACGAGGGAGCGGCCTCATGACGACGCCGGCCACGACCGTGAAACAACGTCGTCGACCACTGACGCCCGGCCGCATCGCGACCTATGTCACGGCGGTCACGATCGCCCTCTGGATCGTGCTCCCGATCTGGTTCCTGTTCTCGATGGCGTTCACGACCCGGGAGGAGGTGCGGTCCTTCCCGAAGGGAGTGTTGCCCTTCATCCCCTTCTCGACCGACACCATGCGGTTCTTCCTCGGTGTCGACGGTGTCGTCAGCGGGCTCGTGAACAGTCTCGTCGTGGCGAGCGTGACCGTGGTCCTCTCCACGGTGATCTCCGCCCCCGCCGGCTACGCGATCTCCCGCTACCTCTTCCCCGGCCGGAACCTGTTCCGGTTGTCGGTGCTCGCCGTCCGTGCGTTCCCCGTCGTCGTGCTGTCGATCCCGCTCGCCGTGCTCTACATCCGGGTGGGGCTGTTCGACAGCATCATCAGCGTCGCCCTGATGCACACGGTGCTGACCCTGCCGACGACGATCCTCGTCATCGCGTCGGTGTTCGCGAGCGTGCCCTACGAGCTCGAGGAGGCCGGCCAGGTGTTCGGTGCCTCCGCATGGCAGTCGTTCCGCCACATCGTGCTCCCGCTGGTCTTCCCCGGGATCGCGGCCTCATCGGTGCTCACGTTCGTGTTGTCCTGGAACGAGGTGTTCGCGGCCAGCGTGCTCACGCTCGAGAACCGCACGCTCCCGGCCCTGCTGCTCAACCAGCTGAGCCAGTCGGGACCCGCCTACCAGTTCGCCGGCGGCTTCTTCCTCATGGTGCCGTCGCTGGTCTTCATGTTCTTCATCCGCAAGTACCTGTTCAACATGTGGGGACAGGTCTCCAAGTGAGGCGAGGGTTCGATGGCTGAGATCCGCATCGAGAACGTCACGAAGGTCTTCGGCGATCACGTCGCCGTCGACCGGGCGAACCTGGTCATCGAAGACCAGGAGTTCCTCGTCCTGCTCGGACCGAGCGGGTGCGGCAAGACCACGCTGCTGCGTTCGATCGCCGGACTCGGCATGGCCGACGCGGGCCGCATCATGATCGGCGACCGCGACGTCACCTACATGCGGCCCGGCGAGCGGAAGATCTCGATGGTCTTCCAGAGCTACGCGATCTTCCCGCACATGACCGTGCGCGAGAACATCGGCTTCGGGCTCAAGATGAACGGTGCGCCCGACGGCGAGATCAAGAAGAACGTCGACGAGGCCGCCGAGCTCCTCCACATCGAGCAGCTGCTCGATCGCCGCCCGTCGGACATGAGTGGCGGCCAGCGGCAGCGGGTCGCCGTGGCCCGGGCCCTCGCCATGAAGGCCGAGGTGCTGCTCATGGACGAGCCGCTGTCGAACCTCGATGCCCTGCTCCGCCTCGAGATGCGGGCCGAACTCAAGCGCCTGTTGCGCGAGGTCGAAGCAACGACCATCTACGTCACCCACGACCAGATCGAAGCCCTCTCGATGGGCGACCGGATCGCCGTGATGAAGGACGGCGTGATCCAACAGGTCGACGACCCCTCGACGGTGTACGCCGAACCGACCAATCGATTCGTCGGCAGTTTCATCGGCAACCCCCCGATGAACTTCCTCGACGGCGTCGTCCATCGGGTCGACGGCGCCGTCTCGGTCGGCATCGGCGGCAACGAGATCACCCCGGCAGCGGCGCTCGCGAACGCAGTCGCGGCCTACGACGGCAAGCCGATCACGGTCGGCATCCGAGCGGAGAACATGCGTGCCCTCGAGACCGAGACCGAAGGCGCCGTGCCCGTGCGGGTCGAGGTGGCCGAGCCGCTCGGTTCCCAGAACCTGCTGACGGTGAGCATCGGCGACAACCGACTCAAGGTCTCGACCCATCCGACGTTTCCTGCCGAGGCGGGCGACACCCTCTGGATCCAGTTCCCGCCGGAACAGATCCGCTGGATCGACCCCCAGACCGAGAAGGTCCTGACGGGCGGTGTCGTCGCGGCCTGATCCCGCGGCGAGCATGCTGGCAGCACCATGAGCCGAGTCACCTTGCGAGACGTCGCCCGGAAAGCGGGCCTGTCGGTCACCCAGGTGTCGCGCGCGCTCAACGACCACGACGACGTCGCCGAGGCGACGAAGGTGCTCGCACGTCGCGTCGCCGACGAGCTCGGGTACGCACCGAACCGCGACGCACAACGCCTTCGCGACCCGGGGATGCGCTCGGGGAGCATCGGTGTGTTCCTGCCGAGCGACACCCTCCGCTTCTCCGATCCGTTCTTCGGTGACCTGCTCTCGGCCACGGCGGTCGCGGCGAGCCGGCACGGCCTCCAGCTCCAGCTCGCGACACCCGGCACCGAGGGAGCTGATCTCGTCGAGCCCTACCGCGACGCCGTACGGCAACGGCGTGTCGATGGGTTCGTGCTCGTCCGAACCCTCATCGAGGACCCCCGGGTCACGTTCCTCCACGGCGCCGGCGCTCCGTTCGTGACGTTCGGCCGACCCGAAGCGGATGGCGCCTACACGGCGGTCGACACCGACGGCGACGCATACGTGCCGGCGATCAGCCATCTGATCGACCACGGGCACCGGAAGATCGTCTGCCTGGCGGAGCCGCCCCAGTTCGCCGTGAGTGCACGACGGCTCGAGTCACTTCAGCGTGCGCTCGGTGCCGCCGACCTCGACCCGTCACAGGTCGACCTGCACGTCACCGGCTTCCACGAGGACGACGGCATGCACACCGCGCTCGAGGTGCTGTCGGCGCCGGACCGCCCGAGCGCCGTCGTCGCACTCAACGACCTGCTCGCCCTCGGTGTGCTCCGCGCCGCCGAGAAGCTCCAGCTCGACGTGCCGGGCGACCTGTCGGTCATCGGCTTCGACGACATCGCCGCCGCCCGACTCGTCAATCCGCCGCTCACCACCATCTCGCAATCGGCGACCGACGTCGGCACGGCGCTCATCGAGACGCTCGTGCCCCGGATCGAGAGCCGATCCCGCGATCACGTCGAACATCTCATCCCGTCCACGCTCGTCGTCCGGGGCTCCACCGGCCCCGCACGGATCTAGCAAGGAAGCAGCGCAACCCATGCCGGTCGCACATGTCATCAACCACACCCACTGGGACCGCGAGTGGTTCCTCACCCAGGAGTACACGACCGCCTGGATCCCCGCCCTGATCGAGTCGCTCGAGCGGCTGTCCTCGGAGAACCCGGACTACCGCTTCCTCTTCGATGGCCAGTCGCTCGTCATCGAAGATCTGATGCGTACCCGCCCGGAGTACCGCGACCGCGTGGCCGCACTCGTCGGCAAGGACAACCTCACGATCGGGCCGGTCTACTCACAACCCGACTGGCGCATGGTGTCCGGGGAGCTCCATCTCCGCAATGTCGAGTACGGCGTGGGTGACGCCGAGGCCTTCGGCGGCACGGCCGACGTCGCCTGGCTGGTCGACACGTTCGGCCACATCTCCCAGGCGCCACAGATCCTGCGATGGGCAGGCGTCGAAGCGGCCTACGTGTGGCGTGGTGTCCCGAGGATGACCCCGCTGTTCACGTGGCGCGGACCGGATGGGACCGACCTGCCGACCATCGATCTGTTCGGCGGCTACCGGAACCTCTACGGCATCACGAAGACGGCCGAGATCGCCGTCCATCGCCTCGTCGCCGAGGTCGAGAAGCTCGCCGGCTCCTACGGTGAGATCCCGATCCCGTTGTTCGACGGCTACGACCTCGACACCGAGCCGGAGGATCCGGTCCGCTACTACGCCGACCTCGACGTGCCGGCCGACATCGACGTCGTGGCGTCCTCGCCCCGGACCTACGTCGACGCCGTGCTCCCCCACCTCGCCGCCGCACCCGTGATCGAGGGTGAGCTGCTGTCCGGCAAGTACGGATCGACCTTCCCGGGCTCGCTCTCGAGCCGTACCCATCTGAAGGTGCTGCATCACGATGCCGAACGGGCGATGCATCGCCGCGTCGAACCCCTCGCCGCACTCGCGGCGGCGGTCGGCGTCACGGACTGGGACGGAGCGGAGTACGAACGCCGATCACGCGAGCTGCTCCAGAACGGCGTCCACGACTGTCTGTGCGGCGTCTCGATCGACCAGGTCCACGAACGTATGGAGCGCAGCTACCGGCGCACCCTCGCCTTCGCCGACGAGCGCCAGAACGAGCTGGCGAGCGCCCTCCTCGGCGGCTTCGCGGACGGTTCCTACGCCGTTTCCACCGCCGCCATGCCGATCGAACGGATCTACCGGACCGGTCTCGGCGCGGCGACCGTCCGCACCACCGGCATCGGCATCACCCCGATCGGCGACGTCGCCGCCGTCGAGTCGGTGGACGAGCCGATCGAGGAGTTCTCGCACGAGAACACCCACTACGCCGCGCATGTCGACGCCACCTCCGGGCTGACCGTCGATCGGCGTCGCGCCCTGCGACTGGTCGTCCGCCGCGACGAGGGCGACACCTACTCCAGCGAGCCGCGGGAGATCCTCGGTGAGGTCTCCGTCGACGCCGTCCTCCTGCGCGACCGCAGCGCGGTGGACCGCACCGTCCGGCTCGTCGGCAGCTGGACGAACGGTGAGATCGACGTCCGGGTGACGACCGACCTGCGCTTCGACGACGGTCCCGTCATCGACATCGACGTCCACCTCGACTCCGACGGCACGGGCTTCCGTGTCGACGCCGAGATCGAGACCGGCATCCGCTCCGAGACCGTGCACGCCTCCATGCCGTTCGACGTCGTCGAACGCTCTCACGAGGACCACGATCTCCTCGGGCACGACGTCGACCCGGCGCTGGCCGCGATCCTGATGGGCCAGCGTGAGACCGGACGGGTCACGGAGTTCCCGTCGCACGACTTCGTCGCCATGACCGACGACGAGCGCACGACGGCGGTCTTCGCCGCCGGAGTCCGGAGCTACCAGTCGACCGACGAGGGTCTCGTGACCCTCACGCTCCGCCGGTCGGCCGAATGGCTCGCCCTCACCGGACTCGAGCTGCGAAGTGGCGACGCCGGTCCGATGATGTACGTGCCGACCGCCCGCAGCGAGCGGGTCGTGTCACATCACCTCGGCCTCGCGGTCCTGCGCGGCGGGTTGGCCGAATGCGGGCTGCATCGCCACAACGAGGCGTTCCACAATCCGCCGGTCGTGGCCTCCGTCGCCGACGGAGATCCGACGGGACCGACATCGTGGACCGTGATGTCCGCCGACCTGCCCGTGACATCGATCCGTCGCCGGGACAACGGCGAGACCGTCGTCCGCATGTGGAATCCGAACGACACCGAGACCGAACTGGCCGACGCCCTGCGGCTCCGGGCGATGCGAGGCGGCGACCTCGGATCGACCACGACGCTCCGGCCCCGCCAGATCGTGACCGCCGCCGTCGCCGTTCCGACTCTCCCCGGGATCGGCGGCGGCGCAGTCACGGTCCACTCCCCCATCGTCGACCGGGCCGGGCGGAGCCGGACCACACCCGATCCGGTGGTTCTCGAGGAGTTGGATGCCCGCATCGACGATCTGCAGGGCCGTCTCGCGACGATCATCGAGGCGCTGGCCCACGCCGAGGGAGACGATCACTGGATCCAGACCCACCAGCAGTACGTCGTCGAACGCGAGCTGCTCGAGTTGCGCCTGTCCCGCGAGCTGAACCAGCGGTTGGCCGACAGTGACGGCGAGGTGTCGATCCCGGATGAGGCCGACCCGGCCATCGCCGAACTCGGCGCGGAGTTGAACGATCTCCGGGTGAAGCGTCGGATCTACGACTACGTCGTGCAGGCGCTCGCCGGGAGCTGACCGGGACCGCATTGCTACGGTCGGCACATGGCGAGCATCACGGGCCTCGATCACGTCAATCTCCGCACCGGGCGACTCGCCGAGACGGTGGCGTTCTTCGAAGAGGTGCTCGGACTCGAGAACCGACCGGAGGATCGGCCGGACTTCGGGTTCTCCGGGGCGTGGTTGTTCGCCGGTGATCGAGCCGTGGTGCATCTCATCGAGACCGAGGCCGACGCCGAACCACCGGCGGGTGCCCTCGATCACGTGGCGTTCCGGATCGACGATTTCGACGGGCTCCTCGCCGAGCTCGAGCGGCGGGAGCTCCCCCATCGGGCGAGCGGTCAACCGGGCAACGGGGTGCGTCAGGTGTTCTTCCGGGAGCCCAACGGCGTGCTGATCGAGATCTCCTCCGCCGCCTGAGCCAGGGCGACCGCCGGGGCGATCACCAGCACGAAGCCGACGTTGAAGGCGGCGTGCCCGAGGAAGCCGAGGACGAGCGAGATCCCGGTGTCGACCACGAACCAGACGGCGATCGACGCGATCACCACCGGCAGCCCCTCGCTCCCGAAGCGCCGCACGACCGCGGCGAGGGCCGTCATCCAGCCGACGATGACGGCGCCGAGCACGGCGAACACCAGACGGAGGTATGGCTCCTGGTCGGCGGTGATCCGCCCGTCGTCGAGGCCGAAGCCCAGGATCTCGAACACGGTGCGTGCGAGGGTGAGGCCGGCGACGACGAGCACGAGACCGTAGGCGGCCACGGCGGCGATGACCGCCAGCAGGGGTGTCTGTCTCGACATGTCCGCGACTGTAGCGATCACTACACTCCGCGTCGAGTCAGCCCGACCGGCAGCGGCACGCGGAACGACCCCGGGCCGGAGCCCGGGGTCGCCCACCACACGGAGAGACCGTGACGAATGCGTTCGTGAGGTCAGCCTCGACGAGCCTCGATCTCGGCGATGATCGCCGGCAGCACCTCGTGGAGGTCGCCCTTCACGGCGTAGTCGGCCTTCACCACCATGTTGGCGTCCATGTCGGTGTTGATCGCCAGGATCTTCTTCGACGCCATCGCGCCGACCCAGTGCTGGATCGCACCGGAGATGCCCGAGGCGATGTAGAGCTCCGGGGCGATCCGGGTGCCGGTCTGGCCGACCTGGTCGGAGTGGGGGCGCCACCCGTTGTTGGTCACCGCACGGGAGCACCCGACGCGGCCACCGAGCATCTCGGCGAGCTGCTCGAGCGGACCCCAGGCATCGGCACCACCGACACCGCGACCACCACCGACGACCACGGGGGCCGTCGACAGCGTCACGCCCGACTCGGCGACGTCACGGCCGACGCACACCGTGCGTTGGAGCGAGTCGTCGAGATCGGCGTCGTAGGTCTCGACGTTCGGCGCACCGCCGTCGGCGGACTCGGCCTCGAGCGAGTGGTGCGCCACCGAGAGGAGCTTGGTGTCGGCCTCGAGGCCGGCACGCTCGAGGAGCGAGCCGCCCCACTGCACCCGGATCATCTCGACCTCGTCGTCGTCGATGTCGCCATCGGCGAGCTCGGTCACGTTGGCGACGAACGGCACGTCGAGACGAGCGGCCGCCTGAGCCATCACCTCGTTGCCCTTCGACGTACCGCAGGCGAGCACCGCATCCGGATCGAGATCCTCGATCTTGTCGGCGAGTGCCTGCCCCCAGGCTTCCGGCCCGAAGTCGGCGAACATGTCGTGCTCGGCGACGTGCACCGTGTCGGCGCCGTACTCGCCGAGCGTGGCGATGCCGTCGTCGTCGAGCTCGCCACAGACGAGCACGTGGATGTCGGCGTCGAGGCCACGGGCGAAGGTCAGCGCCTCCAGGGTGGCGTCCTCCAGGGAGCCACGGTCGTGCTCGCAGAGCACCAGGACATCAGCCATCAGAGGACTCCCAGTTCGTCGAGGACGTCGACCACGGCCGAGGCCGCCGTCGGACCGTCACCGAGGTGGACGGTGTTGGACACCTGCTCCGGCGGCTGCTGGAGCGTGACACGGGTCTGGTCACCGGTCTCGGGATCGACCTCGACCACCTTGACCTCGACCTTCTTCGACGCCAGCCGGCCGCGCATCGTGGGATACCGCGGCAGGTTGATGCCTTCCTTCACACCGAGCACGGCCGGCGTGGCCATCTCGTAGATCTCGCGCCCGCCGTCGATCTCGCGCTTGGCGGTGACCGAGGCGTTGTCGAGGTCGAGCTCGATGCCCTTGATGGCGTTGACCATCGGACGCTCGAGGGCGTGGGCGACGCGCACGCCGACCTGGAAGCCACCCGAGTCGGCCGACTCGTTGCCGAACAGGATGAGATCGAACGGCTCACCGTTGTCCGACTCCAGATCCTCGATCGCCGCCGTGATCGCCCGGGCGGTGGCCTGGGGGTCCCACGGGGTGCCGTCGGTCTGGAGCAGCACGGCCTGCTGCACGCCGAGCGACGCCGCGTAGCGGAGCTGCTCGTCGGCGTCGCCGGGGCCGAGGGTCAACACGGTGGCTTCGCCGCCGTGCTTCTCGACCAACTGCACGGCCTCCTCGACACCGCACTCCTCGTGCGGGCTCACGGTGAACCCGAGGTGTGCGGCGTCGA
>JAHDBV010000010.1:38664-78702 GCA_020630195.1 Acidimicrobiales bacterium | reverse complement strand
CGATGTTGAGGCTCCGCTCGTGGGCCTCGTCGATGATGATCGTGTCGTAGCGGCGCAGGTCGCGATCCCGCTGGAGCTCCGCCAGCAGGATGCCGTCGGTCATCTGCTTGATCCGGGTGTCGGGCCCGACTTCGTCGGTGAATCGGACGGCGTAGCCCACGAGGGCGCCGGGGCCCTTGCCCATGGGACAGCCGAGCTCGTCGGCGACCCGTTGTGCGATCGTCCGCGCGGCGATGCGGCGTGGCTGGGTGTGGCCGATGAGCCGTCCGTTCGCACCGCGGCCGAGTTCGAGACAGAGCTTCGGGAGCTGCGTCGACTTCCCGGACCCGGTCTCACCGGCGACGACGATCACCTGATGACGGTCGTCGGCCAGCAGCGTGCGGAGCTCGTCGAGTCGATCCGTGATCGGGAGTTCGGCCGGGTACGTGACCTGCACGGGTGCCGGTGCGGGCGACACCGTCTCCTCGGAGCTCGTCTCGGCCATACCCGCAGTCTGGCCGGGCGGTCCCGTGACCCGGTCGACCGACGCCGGATCCTTGACAGGTTCGAAGGTTTGTCGTTGAATCTCACAAACCCCATGAACGTTCCGACCCCCACCGACGCCCCGGCTCCGCCGCCCGCCGACCCGACTCGCCCCGGACTGCGTGGCGAGGCCATGCGGCTCGCCAACCTCGCCACCATCGTGCGGGGCCTCCACCTGCTCGGACCGACCACCCGATCCGACCTCGTGCGTCGCACCGGGCTGACCCGGAGCGCCGTCGGCGACCTCGTCGCCGAACTCACCGATCGCGGCCTCGTCCACGAGGTGCCGTCGGAACCCACGGGCGCCCCCGGTCGACCGTCACCGGTGGTGACACCCCGGGCGGAGACGAACGTGGTCCTCGGGGTCGAGATCATGGTCGACACCGTCGCCGTCGCCGCCGTCGGCCTGGGCGGCACCCTGCTGCGATCGGTCCGCCGCCCCCGTGAGCACGGACCGGCCGACGTCGACCGGACGCTCGATGACGTCGCCGGCCTCACGAGCGACGTCCTCGACTCGCTCACGACGCCCTCCGCCCTGTTCGGCGTGGGCGTGGCCGTTCCCGGCCTGATCCGACGAGACGGCGCCACCGTGGCCACCGCCCCCAACCTCGGCTGGGCCGACCTCCATCTCGTGGCGGCACTCCGACCCCGTCTCGCCTCCGACGCCCCGATCTCGGTGCTCAACGAAGCCGATGCGGGTGCCCTGGCCGAGAGCCGACGCGGTGCGGCCGCCCGCCGCGGCAACGTCCTCTACCTGTCGGGTGAGGTCGGGGTCGGCGGCGGCATCATCACCGGCGGACACCAGTTGACCGGCTCCACCGGGTTCGCCGGAGAGGTCGGGCACCTCCCGATCCGCCCCGACGGCGACGAGTGCCGCTGCGGCGGCCGGGGATGCTTCGAGACCGAGATCGGCGAGGCGAAGCTGCTCGAACGGGCCGGGCTCGACCCCGCGGCCGGCGCCGGGGCCATCACCGACCTCCTCGAGCGATCCGCCGCCGGGGACGCCGACGCCGTCCGGGCACTCGAGGAACACGGACGTTGGCTCGGGTTCGGCCTGAGCGGGCTGATCAACGTGCTCGATCCGGGCGTGGTCGTGCTCGGCGGGCTCCTACGCACCCTGCACCCCCACCTCGAGCGACCGATGCTGGACACCCTGGATCGCCACGTCCTCGCCGACATCCGCGCCGGCACCACGATCGCACCGTCGGCCCTCGGGGACGACGCCCCACTCCTCGGTGCCGCCGAACTCGCCTGGGATCGGACACTCGCCGACCCCACCGCCCTCCCGACACCACTCCCACGCAGCGCCTGACCGGCGCTTTGTCCACCACTCCGACAAACATCCGGGTCACCCCCGATTCCACCTCCCGAAAGCAGGACCCGTGTCCGACTTCTTCACCAACGTGCCCGACGCCATCACCTACGAGGGGCCCGACTCCGACAATCCGCTCGCGTTCCGCTGGTACGACGCCGACCGAGTCGTGGGGGACAAGACGATGGCCGAACACCTGCGATTCGCCGTGTGCTACTGGCACTCCTTCGCCTGGGACGGCGCCGACATCTTCGGTCGGGGGACCCTCGACCGGCCCTGGATCGGCGCCGACGACCCGATCGCCGGAGCGAAGCAGAAGATGGCGGCGGCCTTCGAGTTCTTCTCGAAGCTCGGGAACCCGTTCTGGTGCTTCCACGACGTCGACATCGCCCCCGAGGGAGCGACGTTCGCCGAATCGGCGTCCAACCTCGCCGTGATGATCGACGAGGCCGAGGCCCACATGGAGCGCACCGGGCTCCAGCTCCTGTGGGGCACCGCCAACCTGTTCTCCCACCCCCGATTCCTCGGCGGTGCGGCGACCAACCCCGACCCCGAGATGTTCGCCTACGCGGCGGCACAGGTGTGCCAGGCGATGAACGCGACCCATCGCCTCGGCGGCCAGAACTACGTGCTCTGGGGTGGACGGGAGGGGTACGAGACCCTGCTCAACACCGACCTCACCCGGGAGCGCGACAACCTCGCCCGCTTCCTCCACATGGTCGTGGAACACAAGCGCTCGATCGGCTTCGAGGGCACGCTCCTGCTCGAGCCGAAACCCTTCGAACCGACGAAGCACCAGTACGACTACGACGTGGCGGCCGTGCACGCCTTCCTCCAGCACTACGACCTGATGGGGGAGTACTTCGTCAACATCGAGGTGAACCACGCCACCCTCTCGGGCCACGACTTCGACCACGAGGTCGCCGCGGCGTTCGACGCCGGCATCTTCGGGTCGATCGACGCGAACGCCGGCGACGATCGACTCGGCTGGGACCTCGACCGGTTCCCCGTCTCGGTCGAGCAGATGACCCGCGGCATGTACGAGATCCTCAAGGGCGGTGGGTTCACCACCGGCGGCCTCAACTTCGACGCCAAGCTCCGGCGGCCGTCGATCGCCCGCGACGATCTGTTCCACGCCCACATCGGCGGCATGGACACGATGGCCAAGGCCCTGCTCGCCGCCCATGCGATGCTGAGCGAGCGCACCCTCGCCGACGTGGTGGCCGACCGCTACGTCGGCTGGAACGACGGGCTCGGCGCCGACATCACCGGTGGGGCGGTGACCCTGGCCGACCTCCACGAACGCCAGCTCACCGGAGCCGAGCCTGCGCCCGCGTCGGGTCGCCAGGAGATGCTCGAGAACCTCGTGGCCCGCCACATCGAACGCATCCGCTGAGCGGCACGGGCATCGGGCGGTTCTCCGTCGGGGTGTAACCGCCCGGCGCCTCGGGCGTCGTGGTCGGAGAACACCGGGCCTCGGGTCCGGCCCGACCCGAGGAGCTCCCGATGCCCACCCACCCGCACCGTCGCCGACCCATCCGTCTCGCACCTCCGATCCTGCTGACAGGGCTGATCGCGACAGGGTGTTCGTTCACCCTCGGCGACACCGCGGAGTCGGTGGCCGAGGAGGTCATCGAGGGCGATCTGGCCGAGGGAGCCGGCCTCGGGACGATCGAGGCGACCTGCCCGGCGCCACCCGATCAGGACCTCGGCACGACGTTCGAGTGCACCGCCACGTCGGATCTCGGCGACCTGCGCTTCATCGCCGAGATCCAGGAGGACGACGTCGTGTTCGTCCGTCCGCTCAACGTGATGGACGAGGCCGACCTGTCCGCCGTCGAGGAGACGGCGACGGGCCTGCTCGGCCAGATGGTCGGCATCGAGCTCGACCCGGCACTGATGGACTGCGGACCCGCGCCCGTTCGGATCGAGGACGATCTGAGCTTCACCTGCGAGATGACCGACCCGAGCAACGACGACGTCTACGAGGCGACCATCACGTTCGCAGACGAGCAGTTCGACCAGATCGACGTGGCCCTGTCGGAGGAGCCCATCCGCTGACCGCGGGGGTGGCGGCATTGCACCGGTCGGCGCGGTTCCGGCGGAGCCGTCGATGTTCCGACCCACTCGGGCGACGGCGACGCAGTCGTCGGAGCGACCCCGTCGATGCAGTGATCCACTCGAGCGACGGCGACGCAGCAGGGGGCACGACCCCGTTGGAGCCGTCGATGCCCTGACCACAACGAGCTGGGCCGACACCTGCGGTGATCACCGTTTCGACGCATGGCCGACATGCGACGCAGGCCGCGTGCGATGGCGCCGACCGGTCCATCCAAGGTGAAGACGACCGAACAACGAGGTTGCTGATCGAACACCTGTTCGATACCGTTGTGGGTATGGCGGATGTGGCGGAGCTCGCACAACGAGTGCGAGACGGAATCGAACAAGCGGAGGCGGGTGTGCTCGACGAGCCCGCCCTGGCCGCGTTCGTGTCCGACCTGCACGCGATCCGTCGACTGTGCGGCACCTGGTTGACCCGGTGTGCCGAGATCGCCTCGACCGTCTCGGATGCGCCGGCGGCGGACGTGATCCGCTCCGCCGGTGCCGTGAGCCGTCGGGAAGCGTCCGAGTACGCCCGCCGGTCCGAGGCGTTGGCCGACTACGACACGCTCTCCGACGCCACCCGTTCCGGTGATCTGTCATCGGGTGCGTTCGACGCGATCACCCGCGCCGGCGGATCACTCTCCGACACCGACCGCACCGTGTTCGAAGAACAACTGATCTCGGCCGGAGCGGCGGAGCGTTCCGGGGAGATGCCACCGGAGTCGTTCACCCGTTGGGTGAACGGGATCGCCGATCAGGTCGACACCGACCGACGAGCCCGAGAACTCGCAGATCGGGAAGCGAAGAGTCAGGCCAAGACCTGGACCGATCAAGCCACCGGGATGACGTGTTTGCGGGCCGAGTTCGACGAAGTCCGCGGCACCACGATCGACAAGATGCTCGACGACGAATGCCGCTCCATCCTGAAACGAGCTGACAAAGGCACGCGGCAATGGTCACCCAACCTCCGAGCCGAAGCCCTCTACGAACTCATACGACGCGGCGCCACCGGCGAAACCGGACCCGCCCGGTACGCCGGCATCATCCTCGTCGACGCCCACACCGCAGCCACCGGTCAACTCGAAGCGGGAGGCGTCTGTCGGCTCGGCCCGACCGACCTCCCACCCTCGACCGCCGGACGCCTGTTGTGTGACTCGACCCTGCGACGAGTCGTGCTCGACACCAACGGCGAAGTCCTCGACGTCGGCCGCAAGGTAAGAGACGCCACACCAGCGCAACGAGCCGCCCTCGAAGCCCTCTACGGCGGATGCTGCTGGCCCGGATGCGATCAACCGTTCCGAGCGATCCACATCCACCACCTCCACGAGTGGGAACACGGCGGCAACACCGACCTGTCGAACCTCCGTCCGCTGTGTGTGCGGCATCACCACGATGTGCACGAAGGCGGCTGGACCATGCAGGTCCTGCCCGGGAACCGGGTCGCCTACCACAGACCCGACGGATCGCTCTGGCAAACCACCGACCCACCCGCCGTCACCGACCAACACCAACGACAACGCCGACGAACTGCGTCGCCGAACCATCAATCGAAACCAGTCGAGACGAACCGGGACCAGGCCACGCCCCGCGGCGCACCAACGGACACGAACCCACCGGCACAAGCGCCCGACCCGAACGGGGCCGCCCCCACAGCAACCACGACCACGACCACACCGAACCCGACCACGAACGACTCGAGCCCGACCACGAGCAGCTCGAACCCGACCGCAGACGACTCGACTCCGATCACGGACGACTCGAGACCAAGCACGGGGACGACAACCCCGGCGGCGCCCCGACTGAGACACCGACCCCGAAGCCGCCGACGCAGCACCCCCGCAACGCTCCCGTTCTGACGGATGCCGTGGGTGTCAGGCGGCGAGCGCAAGCAACCGGGTGTGGAGGAGCTCAGCCTCGGTGAGGACGGCACGAAGACGCTCGTCGAGCGTCCGGTCCCGGGGTTCTGGGCGGGCGAAGCCGGTGGAGGCCCACACCCGCTCGTACCAGTGCTCGGCCCAGACGCCGTCGTAGGGCTTGGGGCCTGCGGGCCACGACGACATGGCCGGGTCGGCCGACAACCCGAGCGACTCGCAGAACCCGGCCAGCACCGTCGGTGGGTCGGCGAGCAGCACCGCCGAATCGAGCACCACGGGTCGAGCGCCGGCGGTGACGATGTCGTCGGCGAGTGCCACCAACATCTCCAGCCCGGTGTCGGCCAGCGTCGCGTCCGGCAGCTGGATCGACAGCGAGCGGAGCATGTCGCCGGGGTCCCGGGTGAGAAGCACATTGGTGGCGGGGGCGAGCAACGAGCGATCGACGCCGACCAGGTGATGGGCCATCTGCTTACACACGAGCACCCGGCCCGACGGCAGCGCCGCAGCCGTCTCGGCCAGGGCCCGGAGGACCCCGTCACCGTCATGTGGTTGCGCGGCGAGCACGTCGTCTCGACCCGGATGCTCCCGACCGGTGGTGGCGAGATAGTGGGCGTACAGCGGTTCGTCGAGCACGTCGGTGTCGGCCCGCTGGGCGAACGAGTACATGAGCGCGGTGGAGATGTTCCGCGGCCCCGACCAGATGTTGATCCAGCGGCCCATCAGCCGATCCGGTGGCTCGGCAGAGGATTGAGCAGGGGAGCGCCGCCCCGTCCGATCGGGCGGGTCAACAGTTCGTACACGTTCGGGTCACCGTCCCAGCGATGGTCGCACCAGTGTTCGAAGCCGAGCTTCACAGCGACCCGTCGGGACGCCACGTTCGTGTGGTCGATGATGCAGACCATCTCACCGTCGACCTGACGGTCGGCCTCGGCCAACAGCGCGAGGCCGGCCTCGGTGGCGTACCCCCGACCTCGGGCCGACGGCGTGAGGCGCCAGCCCCACTCGAGGCGGTCGACGCCGAACAGCTCCTCACGCCACACCCCGGTGTAGCCGACGATCGCTCCGCTCGACCGCTCGATGATCGGCCCCTTCGCGAACGGCACGGCGGCGGCGAACTCGAGCATCCGGTCGAACCGTTCGTCGGCGGAGCTGGTGTCCTCGGGATTCGCATAGACGGTGAACTCGGGATCGAGAAAGAGCGCGACGAAGGCTGCGCGGTCCGCCTCGACCGGAGGGCGCCAGAGGAGCCGTTCGGTCTCGAGCACCCCGTCGTTCCACGACGCTCCCAGCGACATCACGGCGACCGTAGGGGAGCGGTCAGCCCCGGCGCCGGGAGATTCGCGCCTCGACGTCGGCGCCCACGGCGGTGTCGTAGAGCGAGCGGAGATGGTCGGTCCAGGCTCGGCGGGGGAAGTCGACGCCGTCGAGTGTGTGGACCGGGGTGAGCCCACCGAAGGTTCCCGTGACGAAACACTCCTCGGCGGCGTACACGTCGTCGATGGTGAACGGCGCTTCGTGGACCACGAGGCCGGCGGCGGCCGCCACCTCACACACCACGGCCCGGGTGATGCCCGGCAACGAGTGCAACGCGGTCGACGTCCACACCTCGGCGGAGCCACCGTCGCCCGGTGTGCCGGAGGTGTTGCGCACGCAGAAGAAGTTGGTCGCATTGCAGGTCGCCACCGCACCGGTGGTGTCGAGCATCAGGGCCTCGTCGGCGCCGGCATTCGTCGCCTCGACGAGGGCGACCACCTCGTGCAGCTTCGAGTGACAGTTGAGCCGCTGATCGAGGGTGTCGGGCGGCGGACGACGGACCGACACCGTCGCCAGCGAGATCCCGCGATCCCGCACGGTCGGATCGGCCCGTTTGTGTTCGGCGATGATCACGATGTTCGGCGGGCCGACACAGTTCGACGGATGCTGCGACGGAGTGACCTTGTCGCCCCGGGTCACCATCACCCGCACATGCACGTCGTCGACCATCCCGTTGGCGGCCAGCAGCGCCTCGATCGTCGCGGTCATCCCCGCCCGGTCGAGCCCGGGGTCGAGCGAGACCTGCTCCATCCCACCGAAGAGCCGATCGAGATGCCGATCGAGGAACGCGAGCTCCCCGTGATGGAGGCGGATGCCCTCCCAGATGCCGTCGCCCACGAGGAAGCCGGAGTCGAACACCGAGATCTTCGCCTCGGCCCGGGGCACCAGGTCACCGTTGATCGAGATCAGGATCTCGGCGTTGCGGGGATCGGGCACCGCCGAGTGGGTGCTCGGGGCCTTGCCGGGTGGGGTGGTCATCGGAATCTCCGGAGCTGCTTCGTCGAGGGTGTGGAGCGGGGGGTCGGCGTCGGCCGGTGGACGATCATCGGGCCGCCGGACGCGGAACACCCCCGGCACCACCGGATGGTGGCACCGGGGGCGCCCGGACGTCAGGTCTGTGAACGCTGGGCGGTCAGCGCCCGGAGCGGTGGACCGCACCGCCGGTGAGGAAGCCCGGACCGACCTCCTCGAACTTCTCGCCCTCCTGCATGCGCTGCTCCCAGGCGACCGTCTCGGCCCGACCGACCACCATGTGGTGGACCTCGTCGGGGCCGTCGGCGAACCGCAGGGTGCGCATCGAGGCGTACATGCGGGCGAGTGGCGTCCAGTCGGACACACCGAGACCACCGTGCATCTGCATCGCGGCGTCGATGATGTCGCACACCTTCTCGGGCACGAGCGCCTTGATGGCCGACACCCAGATGCGGGCTTCGGCGTTGCCGAGCTCGTCCATCGCCTTGGCGGCCTGCAGGACGATGAGGCGCATCTGTTCGATGTCGATCCGGGCCCGGGAGATGGTCTCCATGTTGTGGCCGAGCTTCACGATCGGGCGACCGAACGCTTCGCGGGTCATCGATCGGGTGAGCATCAGGTCCATCGCACGCTCGGCGGAGCCGATCGCACGCATGCAGTGATGGATTCGGCCGGGGCCGAGGCGCACCTGGGAGATCTCGAAGCCACGACCCTCACCGAGGAGGATGTTGTCCTTCGGCACCCGGACGTTGTCGAGCTTGATGTGCATGTGGCCGTGCGGCGCATCGTCGTTGCCGAACACGGTCATCGCACCGAGGATCTTCACCCCGGGGTTGTCCATCGGCACGAGGATCTGCGACTGGCGACGATGGGGCGGCCCGTCGGGGTTGGTCACGACCATGCAGATCATGACCTTGCAGCGGGGATCACCGGCGCCGGAGGTCCAGTACTTCTCACCGTTGATCACCCACTCCTCGCCGTCGAGCACGGCGAGGGTCGAGATGTTCTTGGCATCGGAGGAGGCGACGTTCGGCTCGGTCATGCCGAAGCACGAGCGGATCTCGCCGGCCATGAGCGGCTCGAGCCACTGCTTCTTCTGCTCGGGGGTGCCGACCCGCTCGAGCACCTCCATGTTGCCGGTGTCGGGGGCCGAGCAGTTCAGGCACTCCGAGGCGAGCGGGTTCTTGCCGAGCTCGGCGGCGATGTAGGCGTAGTCGAGGTTGGAGAGGCCCTGGCCGGTCTCGTCGTCAGGCAGGAAGAAGTTCCAGAGGCCCTGTTCCTTGGCCTTGGCCTTGATGCCGTCGAGCAGCTCGAGCTGGCCCTCGCCGTAGCCCCAGTGCTCTTCGCGTCCCTCGCCGAGGCGATGGAACTCGGGTGTCATCGGGTCGACCTCTTCGATGATGAACTTCTTCACCGCATCGAACAGAGGCTGGACCTCCTTCGACATCCGCAGGTCGTACATGTCGACGGTCTTGTTCATGCCGGCCGGAGCCATGGGTCCCCCTCGAAGGCGTGTGCGAACGGCTGCGACCCTAGGCGACGGTTCCCGACGTCAAGGAATTCCCGGTCCGACGTGCGCGCCGACCCGCCCCGGATCCGGGACGGCGGCCCGGACCACCCGGTCGGGATCCCGAGGCCCGAGGGGGATGGCCGGGTCGGGGAGCGGGGTTGGACAGACTGTGACCGTGAACGACGCTGCTGCTGCCACCACCGACATCTCGACCGGGCCCGTCGTGCCCGACACACCGGCCTGGAACGCCCTCGTCGCCCATGCCGCCCAGCTGGGCGAGGTCGATCTCCGCACCGCCTTCGCCAACGACCCCGAGCGGGCCGAGGCCATGACGATCGAAGGTGGCGATCTGCTGCTCGACTACTCGAAGCACCTCATCGGCGCCGACACGATGGCGCTGCTCACTGCGCTCGCCGCCGAGACCGACGTGGCGGGGCGGCGCGACGCGATGTTCGCCGGTGAACACATCAACTCGACCGAAGACCGCGCGGTGCTGCACACGGCACTCCGGGCCCCGGCCGACGCCGTCATGTCCGATGCCGACGAGCCCGACCACAACGTCGTCGACGACGTGCACGAGGTGCTCGGCCGGATGGCCGAGACCGCCGACCGGATCCGCTCCGGTGAGTGGACCGGCCACGCCGGGCGCCCGATCCGCACGGTCATCAACATCGGCATCGGCGGGTCCGACCTCGGTCCGGTGATGGCCACCACCGCCCTCGCCGCGTTCGCCGCCGACCACATCGACACCCGGTTCGTCTCCAACGTCGACGGCGACGACCTCGGCGAGGCACTGCGGGGTGTCGACCTCGACGAGACCCTGTTCATCGTCGCCTCGAAGACCTTCACCACCCAGGAGACCCTCGCCAACGCCCGCGAGGCGCGGGCTCGCCTCGTCGCCCACACCGGCGACGAGGCCGCCGTGGCGAAGCACTTCCTCGCCCTGTCCACCAACGCCGAGGGTGTCGCCGCGTTCGGCATCGACACCGACAACATGTTCGGCTTCTGGGACTGGGTGGGTGGTCGCTACAGCTTCGACTCCGCCATCGGCATGAGCCTGATGATCGCCATCGGCCCCGATGCGTTCAACGAGATGCTCGAGGGATTCCGGACCATGGACGAGCACTTCCTGACCGCGGAGCCGGCCCGGAATCTCCCGATGGTCATGGGCCTGCTCGGCGTCTGGTACCGCAACATCGCGGACCTCGCCACGCTCGCCGTCCTGCCCTACGTGAACGACCTCGCCCGCTTCCCGGCCTACCTGCAGCAGCTCGACATGGAGTCGAACGGCAAGCGGATCCGCGTCGACGGATCGCCCGTGATCGGCGAGACCGGGCCGATCGTCTGGGGTGAACCCGGCACCAACGGCCAGCACGCGTTCTACCAGTTGCTCCACCAGGGCACGACCGTGGTGCCGGCCGACTTCATCGGTGTCCTCGAACCCCACCACGCCATCGGGGAACACCACGACCTGCTCATGGCCAACCTCTTCGCCCAGACCGAAGCCCTCGCCTTCGGCAAGACCGCCGACGAGGTGCGGGCCGAGGGCGTCGAGGAGCGTCTCGTCGCCCACAAGACGTTCCCCGGCAACCGACCGACGTCGACGATCCTGGCGCCGAAGCTGACCCCCCACGTCCTCGGCCAGCTCGTGGCGCTCTACGAGCACAAGGTGTTCGTCCAGGGCGTGATCTGGGGCATCAACAGCTTCGACCAGTGGGGCGTCGAGCTCGGCAAGGTGCTCGCGAAACGACTGGTGGCCGAGATCCAGAGCGACGATGCTGCCCCGGTGACCGGGCACGACAGCTCCACCAACGCCCTCGTCGAGCGGTACCGGGTGGCGCGCCGAACCCGACTCGGGTGACCCGCCTCGGGCGGCTGCTCCCGGCACTCGCCCCGGGGCTGTTCGTCCTGTTCTGGTCGACCGGGTTCATCTCGGCCCGCTACGCCACCGACGACAACGGTCCGCTCGCGTTCCTCGCCGTCCGGCTCACCATCGCCGGGGTCGTGCTCAGCCTCGTGGCGCCGAGGCGGGAGCGTCGCCTCACCCGCGCCGAGCACCGCTCGAGTGCGATCACCGCGATGGGCATGCACGTGGCCTATCTCGGTGGGGTGTGGGTGGCGATCGACCGGGGCATGACCGCCTCGTTGTCGTCGCTGATCGCCGGACTCCAACCGGTCCTCGTCGCGCTCCTCGCCGCCCGTCTGCTCGGTGAGCGTGTCCGGTCGATCCAGTGGGTCGGTGTGGTCCTCGGCTTCGCCGGGGTGGTGTGGTTCACCGTCGACCAGACCAGCGGGCAGAACGTGGTCGTGCCCACCGTCTCCTGGGTCGTGTCGATCGTCTCGCTGCTCGGCATCGTCGGCGGCACGTTGTGGCAACGGCGGCACAACGTCGGTGTGCCACTGCTCGGCGGCACGGGCTCGCAGTACCTCGCCTCGGCCGCCGCCTTCGCCGTCCTCGCGCTCACGATCGAACGGGAACCGATCACCGTCACCCCACTCGCCGTGTTCGCCATGGTGTGGGCGGTCGTGATGCTCTCGTTCGGCTCCACGCTGCTGATGTTGTGGCTGCTCCAGCGCGGTGAGGCCAGCCGGGTCTCGGCGCTCGTGTTCCTCACCCCACCACTCTCGGCGATCGAGGCGTTCGTGCTCTTCGGCGACCCGATCGGCGCCGCGGCGGTGGCCGCCCTCGCGGTGTCGGCCGTGGGAGTGTGGCTCGTTCTGCGAACACCGGCCGACCCACGCTCCTAGGGTGCGCGGGTGCCCGTCCTCCTCGGCATCGTCGCCAGCCTCTTCATCGGCTTCTCCGACACGTTCGGACGGGCCAGCGCGAAGCGTGCCGATGCCGTGTCCCACGTCGCCACGCAGATGATCATCGGCGTCGCCGCGACCATGCCGCTCGCACTGGTCCTCGGCCACGAACTGCTCGGACCCGACCTCGTCGCCGGCGCGGCCTCGGGCGTGTCGATCGCCGTCGGCCTGTCGATCCTCTACCGGGCCATGGCCGACTCGTCGTCGTCGATCGCCGCACCGATCGCGGCGGTCATGGCCGCCCTGGTGCCGCTGGCCTGGGACCTCATCGGCGGGGCCGAGCTGGAACCCCTCGCCCTGGTCGGTTGCGTGGTCGCACTGGCGTCGATGGCGCTGTGTTCGGTCAACAACCGGCTCGGCGCCGCCGCTCGGACCGGCGTGATCATGGCGATCGCCGGCGGGCTCTTCCTCGGCCTCGCCGTCGCCCTCGCCGCCGACACGGCCGAGGCGTCCGGGGTCTGGCCCGCGGTCGCACAACGCTTCACGGGCTTCCTCGCGATGGTCGCGGTCGCGCTCCGGCGTGGCGTCGCTCCGGTGCTGCCGCCCGGTGTCCGCCGGTTCGGTGTGGGCGGTGGCATCGCCGGTGGGGTCGGGATGGCCGCCTGGGTGCTCGGTGCCCAGCTCGGCGATCTCGGCACGGTGTCGGTGGTCGCCTCGACCTACCCGGCGGTGGTCGTCGTGCTGGCGACCACCTTCGACGGCGACGAGATCCGGTGGTGGCAGGCGCTCGGCATCGCCGGAGCCATCCTCGGCACCGTGCTGATCGCCCTCACCTGAGCCCGGACGCGCCGACGGCGACCCCGCAGGGTCGCCGTCGAACGAGCTCGGGTGTCGATCCGCCGAGCGGCGGATCGGGGGATCACCAGCTCTGGGCACCCACCCGGAGGGCGGTGTCGCCGGTGCAGGCCGCGGCGTTGGTGGTGCGGCCGTAGCGGGTGTCGCCGTTCTCACGGAGACGGATGAAGTGGCACATGCCCGAGTCGGACATGGAGGCGGCGCCCCAGTTGAGGCCCGTGGCGTCGACCGAGATCGAGACCGAGTTCGGGGTGTCCGAGGCGGTCGTGCCGTCGAGCCAGGTGATCTCCGGCTCGGCCCGGCGCATCTGGGCGACGGTGGCGTCGACGAACTCGGCGTCGTCGGTGTAGATGACCATGGCGGTGGTCTGGGCCGTCCGGAGCGAGGTCTGGGCGGCACGGTCCTGAGCCCGGGTCCGGGCTCCGAGGAAGGTGGGAACACCGATGGCGAGGAGGATGCCGATGATCAGAACGACCACCATCACCTCGACCAGGGTGAAACCGGACTCCTCACGGCGGCGCTGGATCGCAGCTTGCATGTGGTGGTTCTCCTGATTGGTTCCGTCGTCGGGCACCGGCTGGCTCCCGCTCGTTCCCATCGGAGGACATCTCCTGCGGGCGATGGGCCGCCCGACTCATTCAGAGGCGGATTCCCCCGGCACCGTCTCGGGCCGGACGGATCATTGGACGAGATCGATGATGCGGAACATCGGGAGGTAGAGCGCGATCACCATGCCGCCGACGATCACGCCGATGACGGCCATGAGCAGCGGCTCGATCAGTGCCGAGAACCCGGCCACGGACGCGTCCACCTCCTCTTCGAAGGAGGTGCCGACGATGTCGAGCATCTGATCGAGGGCACCGGTCTCCTCGCCCACGGTCACGAGCTGCACGACCATCGGCGGGAAGATCTCGTGGCGGGCCAGGTTCGGCCCGATCGCCTCACCACGGCGGACCGCGTCCTCGCAGTCGCTCACGGCCCGTTCGATCACGGCGTTGCCGATCGTCTCGGACGTGATCCGCAGCGTGCCGAGCACCGGCACCCCGGCCCGGGTCAACACCGACATCGTGCGCCCGAACCGAGCGATCGCCGACTTCTGGAGGAGGGCCCCGACGAGGGGCAGCTTGAGGGCCACCCGGTGCCACCGGAGCCGGCCACCATCGGTGCGGATGTAGCGCCGCACCGCGATGACGGTGATCCCGACGGCGAGCAACACGAACGGGAGTCGTTTGGTGAGCAGATCGGAGATGTTGACGAGGATCTGGGTGGGCAACGGCAACGTGCCACCGAGGTCGTCGTAGATGCCGGAGAAGATCGGCACCACGAACACGAGCATCGCCGTGATGACCCCGACGATCATGACGAGCACGGCCGCCGGGTAGGCGAGAGCGGAACGGATCTTCTGGCGCACCCCGACCTGCTTCTCGAGCGTGGCGGCGAGCTGGAGCAGCACGACGTCGAGCGCACCGGCGGCTTCACCGGCCCGGACCATCGACACGAAGAAGTGGTCGAAGACCTTGGGATGGCGGCCGATGGCGACACTGAGTGCGTCGCCGGCCTCGATGTCGGTGCGGACCTGGCCGAGTGTCGACTCGAGCAGCTTGTTGTCCGACTGGGACGACAGCACGTGGAGCGAGCGCAACAACGGCACACCGGCACTCACCATCGTGGCGAACTGGCGGGCGAGCACGGCGAGCTCCGCCGGCTTCACCTTGGCCCCGAACCCCGGCACCGAGAGGTCGGCGCCGGCGAGGTCCCGCTTGGCGGGGCGGACCCGTACGGGTCGCAGACCGAGCCGGCGGAGCCGGGCCACGGCGTCGTCCTGGGAGTCCGACGTCATCCGCCCGGACCGGATCTCCCCGGTGGGGTCGATGGCCCGGTAGTCGAAGGCCCGTCCCTCGGCGTCGTTGGTCCGGCGCTTGCGGCGGGTCGGCGTCGAGGTGGTGGCCTCGGGCGGTGCGATCGTCGTCATCGGCGCACCAACTCGTCGAAGGTGCCGGCGTCGTGCACGAGTCGGCGGGCGTGGTCGGCGTCGATCCGGCGTTGCCGCACGAGCGAGGCGAGCGACTGGTCGAGTGTGTGCATGCCGTCGTCCGAGCTCGTCTCGAGCACGCCGCGGAGCAGATGGACCTTGTCGTCGCGCACGAGGTTGCGGACCGCGGAGTTCGAGGTCATGACCTCCGTCGCCACGACACGGCCGCCCTGGAGCGACGGCACGAGGTGTTGGGAGATCGACCCCTGGAGCGACAGGGCGAGCTGACTGCGGATCTGGGACTGCTGGTCGCCGGGGAACACGTCGATCACGCGGTTGACGGCACTCGTGGCATCGGAGCTGTGGAGTGTGGCGAGCACGAGGTGGCCGGTCTCGGCCGCCGTGAGCGCCGTCCGGATCGTCTCGAGATCACGGAGCTCGCCGATCAGGATCACGTCGGGGTCCTGACGCAGGGCGTGGCGGATGGCGGCGGCGAACGACTCGGTGTCGGCGCCGACCTCCCGCTGCTGGATCACGGACCGCACCGGTGCGTGCCGGTACTCGATCGGGTCCTCGACGGTGATGATGTGGGCGCTGCGCTGCCGGTTGATCTTCGAGACCATCGCGGCGAGCGTCGTCGACTTGCCCGAACCGGTCTGGCCGGTGACGAGCACCAGGCCCCGGGGCAGGTCGGCGAGGCGGTCGACCACGGCGGGCAGGCCGAGCTCGGCGAGGTCGGGCACGACGTTCGGGATCACCCGGAACGCCGCCGAGAGGGAGCCGGTCTCGACGAAGACGGCGCCGCGGACACGCTGGGCGTCGACGCCCTTGCCGAGGGCCATGCCGAGATCGAGATCACCACAGGCGTCGAGCCGGGCCCGCTGGGCCGGCGTCAGCGCCGCCTGGAGCAGGCGGTCGAGTTCGTCGGCGCCGAAGGGAGGGTGGCCGGCGAGCGGACGCAGGGCACCGGCGGTGCGGACATGCGGGGGGAGGCCGGCACACAGATGGAGATCGGACGCGTCGGCCTCGATGGCGGCCTGCAGGAGCGAGGCGAGTGTCGTCTGTCCGGCGGCCACACGGCCGTCGTCGTCGGCACGGGGTGCGGCCGTCGGGCCCGTGGCGCCGAGTGGGCTCGCCGCCATGGCGGGCTGCTCCGCCGTCACTCGACCCGCGGGCGCGGGTGCCGCGGTCGAGGTGCCGAGGGCTTCGCTCAGCCAGGCCTCGGCCTCGGCGTCGAGCGTCGGGTTCGCAGGAGCGTGGTCGTCGCGCACGTCCTCCCATCGGCGGCTCCCCATTCCCGATGAGCAACCCCGCCCAGGCTCATCATCCGCGTTCGTGGGCCGACGGGACCGGGGTGACCCGTACCGCTGCTCCTCCGCGTCGACGACTCGGCGAGATCCTCGTCGAGCTCGGGATCGTGACCGACGAGCAGATCTCCGAAGCCCTCGACCTGCCCCGGGCCGGCAACGAGCGCCTCGGCGACGTGCTGCTCCGCGAGGGCTACGTGCAACCCCGCGATCTGCTGCGGGCGCTCGCCGAACAGTACGACCTCGAGTTCGTCGACCTCGACGACCACGCACTCGACGCGGAACTCACCCAGGCCGTGCCCGTGCACCTCTCCCGTCGCCACCGGGCGATCCCGGTGTGGCGCAGCGAGGGCCGCATCGTCGTGGCGATGGCCAACCCGGCCGACGTGCTGGCGCTCGACGACATCCGCTCCGCCCTGGGCGAGCGGGTCCGTCCGGTCATGGCCGACGGACGCCAGATCCACGCCGTCATCGACCGTCTCGGCCACTCCGACAGCCGTGTCCAGGAGGCCATCGAAGCCGCCGTCGACAACGCCGCCGCGAATGCGCCCGTCGAGGAGGCCCCGACCGAGACGATCTCGGTCGAGGAGAAGGCACCGATCGTCAAGTTCGTCGAGCTCCTGCTGTCCAAGGCGGTGCAGGAGCGGGCGTCCGACGTCCACATCGAACCGACGGCCGACAACCTCCGCATCCGATTCCGTGTCGACGGCGTGTTGCACGAGGCGATGTCGCCGCCCCGCTCGCTCCAGAACGGGATCATCTCCCGGGTGAAGGTGATGGCCGACATCGACATCGCCGAGCGCCGCCTCCCGCAGGACGGACGAGTCACCACGACCGTCGGCGACCAGAGCGTCGACCTCCGTGTCGTGACCCTGCCGACCGTGCACGGCGAAGCCGCGGTGCTGCGGATCCTGCGCAACGACGACCTCGGCACCGGCCTGTCCGGCCTCGGGTTCCTGCCGAACCAACTCGAACGCCTCCACAGCGCCATCGAACGCCCGTGGGGCGCCATCCTCGTCACCGGTCCCACCGGCTCGGGCAAGTCGACCACGCTCTACGGCGCCATCGAGGAGCTGAAGGACTCGACCCGCAACATCGTGACCGTCGAGGATCCGGTGGAGCGTCGGATGGCGGGCGTCAAGCAGGTCCAGGTCAACCCGAAGGCCGGCCTCAGCTTCGCCAACGCCCTGCGTGCCTTCCTGCGAGCCGACCCCGACGTGATGCTCGTCGGCGAGATCCGCGACGGCGAGACCGCGACGATCGCGGTCGAGGCGTCACTCACCGGCCACCTCGTGCTGTCGACCCTGCACACGAACAACTCCGCCTCGACCCCGATGCGCCTCATCGAGATGGGCGTCGAGCCGTTCCTCGTGACCTCCGCCGTCACCGCCGTGGTCGCCCAGCGCCTGGCTCGACGGCTCTGCGATCGATGCCGCATCGGTCGGGAGATGACCGAGGAGAAGGGCATCGACGCCGGCATCCCCGAGTCGTTCTTCGCCGACGGCCCGATCGAGCTGTTCCATCCGGCCGGCTGCGAGGCGTGTGGCCACACCGGCTACCGCGGGCGCTTCGCCATCCACGAGGTCATGTTGATGACCGACGAGCTGGCCGAACTCATCCTCCAGCGGGCCCCGGCCGACGAGGTCGAGGCGCTCGCCGTGGCACAGGGCCTGTCGACCCTGCGTCACGACGGGATCACGAAGGTCGCCTCCGGCCTCACGTCCCTCGAGGAACTGCTCCGCATCACCGGCTGAGCGCCGCTCCGCCCCGCCGGACGGGATTCGGGAGTCAGCGTGGGGTGACGGGTTCCCAACCGACGAGTCGGAACGACACGTCGCCGGTGTCGGCGATGGCCGCGTCGTCGTCCATCGTCAACAGCCCGCCTCCGGGCTGGCGGTAGGTGCCGATGAGCAGCGAGCCACGGAGTGCGAAGCCCTCCGTCTCCAGCGTGCGACCGGGGGCCTCGATGACGCCCTTCATGAGGGTGGTCTCGGCGCTGAACGTCGCCCCGGTGCCGTTGTCGTCGATGACGAGCCGGAGCTGGGAGGCGTCGAGGTCGACGTTGATCTGGGCGCCGTCGAGCACGACGTCGACGTCGGGCCCGACGTGGACGTGCAGTGGTCCGTTGACGACCTCGACGATCCCGATGAACGTCACGGGCGTCGACGGGTCGAGGCAGACGATCGGCACACCGCCGGCGCCGTCGATGGTGCCGCGGAACTCGGCGTCGGTCGGGCACGACCGGATCGGCGCCGCCGGCACGACGATGTCGTCGATCTCCACCGGAGTGGCGAGCACGATCGGGTTGTCGCAGCCGACGCAGGTCGCGGCGGGCCCGGCGAGATCCTGCTGGTCACCGAGGTCGGACGCGATCGCCTTGAGTCGTCCGTTCGTGCCGACGGTGCCTTCGATCACGCCGGCGTTGCGATCGAGGCGGAGCTCGTCGACGGCGAAGAGGGTGCGTGGGGGAGCGATCTCCCGGGCGACCCGGGCCTGCGCGGCCCGGCGGGCGTCGTCGACGCCGGCCTCGGCGTAGACCGACCAGCTGCCATCCGCGTTGCGTACGGCGTCCCACAGGATCGGCATCTCGTCGGGGGTCCCGGCCGAGACGACGTCGGAGCCGGTGAAGCTCGTGGCCTGGCCGAGGTCGATCCGGGCGAGGGCTTCGGCGAGGGCGACCTCGACCGCTGCGGTCGCACCGGCCCGCTCACCGTCGCGCCGGGTGTCACGGAGTCCGTCGAGGCTTCGCACCACGAGCGCGCCGGATGCGAGGACCACCACCATCAGCACGATCATGGTGATCGCCACACCACCACGTTCGGCGGCAAACGTGCGGGCCCGGGCCATCACGACACACACTCGACGTCGGTGGAATGGCCGAGGGCGTAGAGCGCGACGTCGTCGCGGGTGCGTTCGACACCAACCACCTCGAGGGAGATCTCGATCGCGGTCGCGCAGGCGGCGAGCTGCTCGGCCGGAACGGTGAACGGATCGAGCGAGGCGCCGGCGGCGTCGAGGAAGCGGAAGGGGGCGGCGTCGGGATCGAGGCCGACGAGGACGTCGCTGCGATCCCGTTCGGTGTCGGCCGCTCCCTGGATCGTGAACCGGACGAGGTGGTCGGCGTCGAGACGCCATCGGATGACCTCGGCGGCACCCGACACGTCGAGCCGTTCGAGCATCAACACCTCGTCGGACGACGAGCCGGCACCGACCGGACCGTTCCCGGTGACGGCGAGGCGGGCGCGGCGGATGTCGAGACCGAGCTGATCGAGGGTGCGATCGAGGTCGGCTCGTTGATCGATGCGTTCGTTCTGCTCGGCCTGGATCGACAACGACGACCGCAGGACCGCCAGCAACGGCACGAGCAGGATCGCGGAGATCGCCACCACGGTCATGACCTCGGAGAGGCTCGTGCCGCGTTCGCGACGGCGGGTCGATCGCGCGGTCATGAGCCGAGCTCCGGTCGCAGCGCCGTGACCCGTTCGACCGCGTGGGCGCCGAGACGATCGGTCCAGGACACCTCGACGCGCACCCGCTTGTAGGCCTCGTCGGTGGTGACACCAGCGACCGTGACGGACTCCCAGGTGACCTCGGTCGCGACGGTGAAGTCGATCGACTCGACCGTTTCGGTGCGGCTGGGCCGCATCGTGCTCCCGGCGACGACGACGGTGGTGGCCCCGTCGATCCGCGGTCGGAACCCGGGGGTGGCCGGGTCGAAGCCGACCCGGTCGGCGTCGAGCGCCCGGAGCCGTTCGACCTCGGTCTCCGCCAGCCGGTTGGCGTCCGATCGTGTCTCGGCCACGAACGTGGCGTCGGAGGCCGAGGCGAACACCATCGTCGTGGCGGCCACACCGATGGCGAGCAGCAGGGTGGCCACGAGCATCTCGACGATGGACAGACCCCGCTCGGCGACACGGGGCGCACGCGTCTCGGAGTCGTGGCCAACGGTGCGCATGGGTGTCCATCGGCACGCGAGGGCCCCGAACTGAGGTCGTTCGGCCCGGTCGGTGGCCGGTGGATCCGCCCAGCTCGGCCTCATGGACCGGCACCGACGGCCGATGGAGCCGGGTGCGCCCCGACCACCAGCACCGAGCGGTGACCCATGGCTGACGACGTCGTCGGCCTCGTCATCCGGGACACGGCCATCGAGGCTGTGGAGATCCCGCGCCGTGGCGAGATCGAATTCCACACCGCCGCCGTGCACCATCTCGAGGCCGGGCTGGTCGAGCGCGGCGAGATCCTCGATCTCCGCGGACTCGCCGACGAGCTCCGCACCTTCTGGGAGAGCGCCGGATTCGGCACCCGCAACGTCGTCATCGCGATCGACAACCGACTCGCGACGATCCGTCGGATCACGCTGCCCGCGCTGTCGTCGTCCGAACTGGCCGAGGCGATCCGCTACGACCTCGGCGAGCTGATCAGCTATCCGCCCGACGAAGCCATGGTCGACCACACGGTGCTGCCGGAACGCCAGCACCGGCGCGAGGACGACGCCGTTCCCGAGAACGACATCGTCGCCGTCGCCGTGCGTGAGTCGACGCTCGAGACGCTCCGGGAGCTCGCCGGTGCCGCGAAGCTGAAACTCGTCGGCACCGAGCTCCTCGGTACCGCACTCCTGCGGGCCGCCCGCGCCACCGACCGGCACCGCGTCGAGGACGGCCTCGGAGCCTACGTGCGGGTGAGCGAAGACGTCACCGACGTCCTCGTGCACGACGGCGACGGCATCCTGTTCGCCCGTTCGCTCACGATCGGTGTGGGGCTCGGCTCCGATTCGGTCGCGAGCGAGATCGAGTCGCAACTCGCCGCCCTCGACGGGTTCCGAGCCCGCGACGGTGGCCAGAGCGACACCGACGCGAAGGTCGAAGCCCCCGGCGTCGACGTCGCGGTCGAGAGCGTCGCCCGCACGATCCGCTTCCATCAGACCGACGTCGACCAGCGCCCCGTCACCAACGTCGTGGTCGGCGGTGCACAGGCCGGCGCCGACGGACTCCTCGACGGTCTCTCGCTCGCACTCGCCCTCGACGCCGAGACCTGTGCCGTGCCCGACGGTTGGCACGACCCCGACGTCGAGCCCTCCAAGTTCGACGCCGCCTTCGGTGTCGCCCTGTCGGCCCGACGCAACGAGCTCGACCGTCCACCCCTCCGGGTGACCTCCCGGACCCAGTCCGTCCGAGCCATCGACCGTCTCGTCCTCGGCGTCGCGGCCGCCGCGTTCGTCCTCGCCGCACTCATGGCGGTCACGAGCCTCACGGCCCGGCAGGTGATCGTGGAGGACACCATCGCCGAGGCCGAGCGCATCGAGCTCCAGAACGGTGTCATGTTGTCCCAGCTCAGCGACCTCGCCGACGAGCAGCTCGTCGAGGTCGCCTACCAGGCCGACCGGGCCGCACTCGCCGGGCTCGACGGCGACCAGATCTCGATGACCGTCGTCATCCGCCAGATCGCCGAGGCGATGCCGACCGACTCCGCGTTGCTCAGCATCGACGTCCGGCGAGCCGGCCTCGGTGAGACACCCACCGGCTACACCGGCGCCGAGCCGGTCGCGCTGCTCACGATCGCCGGTGTCGCCGACGACCTCGACGGTGTCGGCCGATGGCTCACCGCCATCGCCGAGATCGACGGCGTGGGCGGTGTGTGGCTGTCGCAGTCGGCGTACGGGCCCTACGGCGCGGATGAACGTGTGGGGGCGGTGTTCAACGTCGACGCCGCCCTGACCGACCTCGTCCGCACCGAGAACCTGCGACTCGGCAACACACCCGCACCCCTGTCGCTCGCCTTCGAGGACGAAGCGCCATGAGCCTCCTCGTCGAACGCCTGCGCACCAGACGCACCCTGGTGGTCGTGTTCGCACCGCTCGTCGCCGTGTTCGCGGTCTGGGTCGCGCTCGCCGTCGTCGTCACCGGCGGTGAGCAGACCGACGCCGACGACCGGGTGCTCGCCGCCCGGACCGAACAGGCCAGCCTGGCCGCCGAGATCGGAGCCCGGAGCGAACTCACCCCGCTCGACGTGGTGGCCGATGTCGAGGCGGCGTTCGACGGCGCCATCCCCGACGACGTGTCCATCGACGCGTTCGTACGCTCGCTCCACGCCCTCGCCGCCGAGCGCGGTGTCTCCATCGACCAGGTCGCACCGCTCGACCTGACCGGCGCCGCCACCGGCAACCAGACCCTGCCGAACGGGGTGAGCGCCATCCCGGTCTCGGTGACCGGGCGGGGCACCTACGCCCAGGTGTTGCCCTTCGTCGACGACCTCAACGCCGCCGACCGGCTCGTGGTGATCGACTCGTTGTCGATCGCCGCCGACGAGGAGGCGACCGGGTTCGTGACCCTCGACCTCTCGTTCCGTCTGTTCACCACCGCCGAAGCGGCCGTCGACCCCTCCGAGGATCCCTTCGCCTTCGACGACGAGTTCGCGGACGAGTTCGCCGAGGGCGACGACGACTTCGCCGATGCGCTCGACCCGGTGTTGGAAGGTGACGGCTGATGGTGTCGAAGAAGCTCCTCGTCGTGCTCGCCCTGACCCTCGCCGTCGGTGCCTTCACCCTGCTCCGCGGCGGTGGTGGGCCGGTGGAGGAGACGGTCGGCCTCGATCCGATCGCCTTCACCGAGGACGACCCGCTCCCGGCCGAGCCCGGCATCGACGGCTCGGACGGTGACCTCGACCGCTCGGACGACGACCTCGACGTCGACGACGGGTCCGTGGAGATCCCCGACGAACCCGTGGTGTGGGATCCACCTGCCGCCCCGCGCGATCCGTTCGTGCAGCTCACCGGCGGCGTCTCGGACGTCTCGACGATCGACGACGACCTCGACGAGGTCGGCCTCGAGGAGAGCGTCGGGCTCGACGGCTGAGGCCGCCTCGCCCCGGCATCGCCCGTCCGCGAAGATGCGGACATGCCCGAACTCCCTCCGGCCACCGGCACCGTCTCGTTCGATCTGACCGGGCGCGTCGCCATCGTCACCGGCGGCTCCCGCGGCCTCGGCCGGGCGATGAGCCTCGCCTTCGCCGACCACGGGGCCGACGTCGTGATCGCCTCCCGCAAGGTCGAGGCGTGTGACGAACTCGCCGCCGAGATCCACGACCGCACCGGCCGCCGCGCCATCGGCGTCGCCTACCACGCCGGCGACTGGGACGGCGCCGAGGCGCTCCTCGCCCGCACGCTCGACGAGTTCGGTCGGGTCGACGTGGTGGTCAACAACGCCGGCATGTCGCCCCTCTACGAGTCGCTGTCATCGGTCACCGAAGCGCTCTGGAACAAGGTGATCGACGTGAACCTGAAGGGCCCGTTCCGGCTGTCGTCGCTGGCGGGGGAGTGGATGGCCGCCAACGGCGGCGGATCGATCATCAACGTCTCGTCGGTCGCCGCCGTCGCCCCCACGCCGGCCGAGGTGCCCTACGGCGCCGCGAAGTCCGGCGTCCAGAACCTGACGCTCGGCATGGCGCGGGCCCTCGCGCCGTCGGTGCGGGTCAACTGCATCATGCCGGGAGCCTTCCTCACCGACATCGCCAAGGCCTGGGACCTCGAGGCGTTCGACGAGATGGCGTCCAAGCGGATCCCACTCGAGCGTGGTGGGGCGCCCGACGAGATCGTCGGCGCCGCCCTCTGGCTCGCCTCCGACGCCGCCTCGTACACGACCGGTTCGATCATCAAGGTCGACGGCGGCATGGTGTACCCGTCGGCATGACCACCCGATCGAGCCGACTCGCGGCCCTCGCCCTCGTGGCGGCGATCCTGGCCGCCGCGTGCTCCTCCGACGACACCGACGCCGCCACCATCGACGACGGCGTGGAGGCGGCCGTCGGGCCGGAGCCCGACAGCGCGACCCCGGGCGACGATGCGACGGTCGAGCCCGACGCCGCCACGGAGGAGCTCTACCCGGAGGTCGTCGGGGTCGAAGCGACCGCGTCCGACGCCGGCTGGACCTTCGACGTGACCCTGTCGTCGCCGTACGACACCCCCGAGCGGTACGCCGATGCGTGGCGGATCGAGTCGGTCGACGGCGAGACCGTGTACGGCATCCGTGAGCTCCTCCACGACCACCAGTTCGAACAGCCCTTCACCCGTTCGACCTCCGGCGTCGAGATCCCCGACGAGGTGACGATCGTCGTCGTCCGCGGCCGTGACCAGGTGAGCGGCTGGTCACCCGACGGCGTCGAGTTCGAGCTCCCGAGCTGAGGCCTCCGGCCGGTCCGGCCGGGGCCAGGGGATCGCGCACCGACCCGACCGACATGCCAGGCTCGGAGCCATGGACGCCCAGGCCGCCCGTTCCGCCCAGACCGTCGAGCTCCTCCAGACGCTGATCCGCAACGAGTGCGTCAACGAGGGCACGGAGTCGTCCGGCCAGGAGATCCGCAACGCCGACGTCCTGGAGCAGGTCGTCGGCCTGCCCGGGGTCGACGTCCAGCGGTTCGAGTCGGCGCCCGGGCGCGTGAACCTCGTCGCCCGGCTCCCCGGACGGGATCCCGACGCCCGCACGCTTCTGTGGAACGGCCACACCGACGTCGTCCCGGTCACCGCCGAGGGCTGGCGGGAGGACCCGTTCGGCGGCGAGATCATCGACGGGGAGGTCTGGGGCCGGGGGTGTGTCGACATGCTCAACCTCACCTCGTCGATGGCCATCGCCTTCCAGCACCTCGCGCTCGAGACCGCCCGCGACGATTCGAAGCGGCCCGCCGGCGATCTCGTGTTCTTCGGGTGCGCTGACGAGGAGTCGGGGAGCCGCTACGGCGCACGCTTCATGGCCGAGCATCATCCGGACGCCATCGCCGCCGACGACGTCATGACCGAGAACGGTGGCCTCCACGGCGGCGGTGCGGGTGACCACACCGTGAGGATCAACGTGGGGGAGAAGGGTGTGGCGTGGCGCCGGCTGCGGGTGCGGGGTGTGCCCGGGCACGGTTCGCAACCGTTCCGCTCCGACAACGCACTCATGACCGCCGCCAAGGTGGTGCAACGCATCGGTGACTACCGCCCACCCGCCCGCTTCCACGAGCTCTGGCGCTCCCAAGTCGACGGTATGGGGGTCGACGACGACACCCGGGCGATGCTGCTCGACCCGGATCGCATCGAGGACTTCCTCGAGACGGTGCCGCATCCGAAGACGGCGAGCTTCCTCCACGCCTGCACGCACACGACGTTCTCGCCGAACGTGGCCGTCAGCCAGACCAAGACCAACACGATCCCCGACACCGTCGACATCGACGTCGACGTGCGCACGCTGCCCGGCGAGGGGGCCGACGAGGTGGACGCCCACCTCCGCACCGCGCTCGGTGACCTCTACGACTCGGTGGAGGTCACCCCGCTCATGAACGACCGGGCCTCGACCTCGGCCATGCACACCCGTCTGTGGGACGCCATCGAGTCCGCCACCCGACGCCGGTTCCCCGACGCGCGGATGGATCCCGGCCTCGTCGTCGGGTTCACCGACGCCCGCGTGCACCGCGAGCTCGGGGCGGTGGCCTACGGCACCGGGTTGCTCTCGCCGCACGTGTCGGCCGCCGACTTCGGCGCACGGTTCCACGGCAACGACGAGCGCATCGACCTCGACTCGCTCGCGCTGACGACGCAGTTCTACATCGACGTCGTCGACGAGCTCCGCCGCTCCTGACTCCCGCCGCGTCGGCTGGCATGGGCGGCGGGGGCGCGCCAGCATGCCGAGGTGGATTTCGACCTGCCGCCCGCCGACGACCCCCGCCGCCTCGAACTCCGGGAGTGGCTCGACGCCCATCCGAACCCGTCCGGCCGTGACCTCGCCGAGGCCGGCCTCGTCGCTCCGCACCTGCCCCGCCCGTGGGGCCTCGAGGCCGACCCGCTGCACCAGCTGATCATCGACGAGGAGCTCAGCCGGGCCCGGGTCAAGCGGCCCCGCAACGACATCGGCATCGGCTGGGCGACCCCGACGATCATCGCCGCCGGAACCGACGCCCAGAAGGAGCGGTACCTGATGCCGTGCCTCGCCGGTGAGGAGATGTGGTGCCAGCTCTTCTCCGAGCCCGACGCCGGCTCCGATCTGGCCAGCCTCGGCACCCGCGCCGTGCGCGACGGTGACGAGTACATCGTCAACGGCCAGAAGATCTGGACCTCGGGCGGCCATCACAGCCAGTTCGGCATCCTCATCGCCCGGACCGACACCGACGTCCCCAAGCACAAGGGCATCTCGTACTTCATCTGCCCGATGGACCTGCCCGGCATCACGATGACGCCGATCGTCGACATGACCACGGCGCACTCGTTCAACCAGGTCTTCTTCGACGACGTCCGGATCCCCGCCGATCTCCTCGTCGGACAGGAGAACGACGGCTGGCGACTCGCCAAGGTCACCCTCGCCAACGAGCGGGTGTCGTTGTCCCGCGGTGGTGTGCTCTGGGGCGCCGGGCCGACGGCGGAGGAGTTCTTCGACCTCGTTCGGGCCGACACCTCACCGGAGGGCCTCGCGAAGCGGGCCGATCCCGTCTTCCGGGACGAGGCGGCCCGCACCCACATCGAGTCCGAGGTCCTGCGCCTGACCCGGCTCCGCACGCTCTCCTCCCGTCTGAAGGGGCGCACACCGGGGCCGGAGGCCTCCATCCAGAAGTTCCTCGCCGACGAACACGGCCAACGTGTCATGGCACTCGCGAAGTCGTGGTCGGGGGCCGACGGCATGCTCGAGGGCTCCGGTCCGGCGGGCACCATTCCCGAGTCGTCCCAGACCGGTGCGACCGAGGTGAACTTCGAGACCGACCCGGCGACGATGATCGACCGGATCTGGCACTACGGCTTCCTGTTCAGCCCCGCCCTCACCCTCGGCGGCGGCACCTTCGCCGTGCAGCGCAACATCATCGCCGAACACGCACTCGGGCTCCCTCGTGACATCAACGTGGAGAAGGGCAAGAGCTGGTCCGAGGCCCGGCGGGGTTGAGCAACCCGGAGTCGCATCCGGTTGGGCGTCGCTGAGGAGAAGCTGAGAAAGTACGCACCGGTAACCCAGATCCCCCAGATGGGGTGAACTAGTTTGCTTTGACCAAGCAGTCGATCGTCACGTGAAGGGTGCACACGATGGATCGAGAACTGGAACTCCGGACGAGGCTCTTCGAGCTCAACCACGACATCACGGCCACCGACGCCGGCGACCGGGACACGCTCGATCGGCTCGTGACCGAAGCCAACACGCTTCGCCGAGAGCTGCGGATCCTCCTCGAGGAGCGTGGGGCGACCCTCGACCTCGAAGGCCCGATCGATCTGACCAGCGACGTCGAGTGACCGGGGTCGCCGCCCCGCCGACTGGCGGGCCGGCGACTACTTCTTCTGGCGGCGGGATCCGCCGTGCCAGTCCTCCTCTTTGCCCACGTCGCCCGGCTCCACACCGAACGATCGGAGCTGCGGACGTTCCCGGAGCGACCGCTTCATCTCGGCGAAGCCCGGGAACCGGGCGAGTGTCACCGTCGCGTCCCACAGCTCCACCGCTTCGTCGTCGTCGGGGATCCGGCTGATCACCGGACCGAAGAACGACGGCCCGTCCGGCGGCTGGAACGAGATGATCGGCGTGCCGACGTCCTTGCCGGTCCGCGACAACGCCTCGTCGGTCTCCGCCTGGACGATGGCGTCCCAGGTCTCGTCGAACAGGGCGTCGGCCAGTTCCGGGTCGTGGCCGAGTGCCTCGAGGATCGGTGCCACGTGCTCGACCGTGCCGAGCGCCGCCCGGCGAGCGGTCTCCGCGTCGTCGTCGCCACCCCGGGGTTCGTCGAACACGGTGGTCGACAACGCGGCGTAGAGCGGCCCCATCGCCTCCCGACCCGCCACCGCACGCACGGCCGCCGCCAGGCGCAACATCCGCAGACCCGCGTTGTGGCCCTCCTCGTACTCCGGCGGGAAGTGGGTGTCGTAGTCGATGTGTGCGTTGAGGAGCCGGAGCGAGATGAACCGGTAGTCCACCGTGTAGTCACGCTGCGCACGGACCTTCTCGAACCAGCGGCTCGTGATCCAGGCGAACGGGCACACCGGATCGAAGTAGAACACGACGTCGGCGTCGATGGGATCGGGAACACGGGGGTCGGTCATGTGGCCATCGAACCCTCCGACACCCGACGGCATTCCGACCGCACGCACCGGGTCGCCACGTCATCGGTGGACGGCCGGATCGGCACGACGGCCGGCTCAGTGGAAGACCGCGAACTCCTCGACCGGCCGCCTGGTGCTCCGCCAGCCGTTCACCGGCGCCGCCTCGTCGACGTGGCCGACGGCCACACCACAGAACAGCATCAGGTCATCGCCGCGCCCGCAGAACTCCGCCACCGCACCGCTGTAGGTCGCCCATGCCTCCTGGGCACAGGTGCCGAGTCCCGCGTCGGTTGCGGCGACCATGAAGGTCTGGAGGAACATGCCGAGGTCGGACCACTGGGGTGGACCCATCCGCCGGTCGACGAAACAGAACACAGCGGCCGGCGCATCGAAGAACGTGTAGTTGCGGAGCATCTGACCGAACCGGGCGGCCTTGTCGTCACGGGCGATCCCGAGCGACTCGTACAGCTGCATACCCACCTCGAAGCGGGTGCCCCGGTGCGGCTCCCAGAGATCGGCGGGGTAGATCTCGTAGCCGGCGGCCTCCATCTCGCGCTCGGCGAGGAACTCGCGGAATCGCGCCATCGACGGCCCGTGGATCACATCGATCCACCAGGGCTGCACGTTGCCACCCGACGGGGCGCGGGACGCCAACTCGAGCAGGCCACGCAACGTCTCGGCCTCGACCGGGGTGTCGGTGAACTGGCGGACGGAGAACCGTCCGGTGATCGCATCGGGTGTCTCCATGCCACGATCCTGCCGAGCGGATCGTGGTCGAGCGAATCCGATCGGCCAGGGCCGCGTCAGCTCCGGACGAGGCGCCCCGGTGTCTCGCCGGTGAACTCGTCGTGTTCCCGGGTGATCCGGCCCGCGACGACGGTGGCGCGGTAGCCCTCGGCGTCCTGGAGGAGTCGGGTGCCCCCGGCGGGCAGGTCGGCCACGAGTCGGGGCGAGCGGAGCCGGAGCCGCTCGAGGTCGATCACGTTCAGGTCGGCCCGCAGGCCGGGACGGACGACGCCCCGGTCGGTCAGGCCGAACAGCGATGCGGTCTGGGAGGTCATCTTGGCCACCACGTCGGCGAGTTCGAGCCGGGGCCCACGGGTCCGATCACGTACCCAGTGCGTGAGCATCCAGGTCGGTGTGGAGGCGTCGCAGATGAAGTTGGCGTGGGCGCCGCCGTCGGCGAGTCCCAACACCGCGGCGGGGTCGGTGAGCATCCCGTGGAGGGCGTCGCCGTTGCCCTCGGCGTAACCGAGGAACGGCATCATCAACATCGCCATCCCGTCTCGCTCACGCAGGCACTCGTAGTACTCGTCGAGCGGGTCGGCGCCCCGGGAGGTGGCCCGACCGGCGATCGAGTCGGCGTCGGTCGGCTCGTAGTCGACCGGGTCACCGAGCACGTAGGTGCGATCGAAGGCGTTCGCGACATGGGCCGAGAGCGGGTTCGACTCGGCGAGGCGGGCGACCGCGGCACGTGATTCGTCGAGCAGGCGAGCCTTCAGCTCCGGGTCGGCCATGGCCGCGGCCTGCTCAGCCGGCGTGCGATCGAGCAGGGGAGCGAACGACGGGCAGTCGGCGAAGCGGTGGCGTCCGGTCTGGAGCCCGAGCAGCACACCGAAGGGGCGACCGGCGACCTGGGGAACCACCCGATGGCCGGCGGCCTGCGCCTCCGCGGAGCGTGTCATCAGCTCCTTCCAGTCGTGTGGTGCGAAGTTGTTCTGCAGCATCAGCCAGGTCACGGGACGACCGATGTCGGCGGCGAGGCGGCAGACCCACTCGACCTCGTTCGCCGGGGCGACGAGGTCCTCACCGGCGACGCCGGCCGGTGCGACCTCGAACACGCCCTTGCCGGCCCGCCCGAGCGCCCGGCCGATGGAGAAGAGCTCGTCCTCGGCCGCGAACGTGCCCGGCACGGGCTCGCCGTTCATCGCCCGATGGGTGATCGTGCGGCTGGTCGAGAACCCCATGGCCCCGGCCTCGACGGCCTCACCGACGAGCGCCGCCATCGCCGCGATGTCGTCCGACGACGCCGTTTCGTTGTCGGCGCCCCGACGTCCCATCACATAGGTCCGCAGCGGTCCGTGGGCGATCATCGCACCCACGTCGAGGGCGAACTCCCGTCGACCGAGTGCATCGAGGTACTCCGCGAAGCTCTCCCACTCCCAGTTCATGCCTTCGCTGAGGGCCGCGCCGGGGATGTCCTCGACTCCCTCCATGAGCTCGATCAGGGCGTCGTGCTCACCGGGTCGGACCGGGGCGAACCCCACCCCGCAGTTGCCCATCACGACGGTGGTGACACCGTGGGGGCTCGAGGGCTCGAGCCACGGGTCCCAGGTGGCCTGCCCGTCGTAGTGGGTGTGGATGTCGACGAATCCGGGGGTCACCAGATGACCGTCGGCGTCGAGTTCCCGACGGGCCGGGCCGGCCAGACGCACCCCCGGCCCGCCGACCTCGGCGATCCGACCGTCGCGCACGGCGATGTCGACGTCGGTGACCGGTGCGGCGCCCGTGCCGTCGACGAGGTGGGCTCGGCGGATGATGAGGTCGTGCATGACGGCTCCGGATCTGGTCGGGCGGGCGGGTCTCAGTCTCGCGCGGGGCCGCCCACCTCGACCCGTTCGAGTGCGGCGGCCACGGCGAGCAGGCCGGCGACGGCGACGAGACTGAGCACCGTCGCGTCGGCGGCGGCCAACACGACGCCGCCGAGACTCGGCCCGAGCACCCGCCCGAGGGCCATGGCGCCCTGGGCATCACCGACACGGTCGCCGGGGTTGCGTGACCGCTCCGCGAGCATCGCGAAGACCTCGGGAACGGCGAACCAGAACATCGCGCCCCACAGCGCGATCGAGGCGATCACGATCCAGCCGGAGGGTCCGAGTGCGAGACCGAACACGCACACCGCCATGCCCACGACGAACACCCCGGGATGCGGGCGGCGCCCGGCCCACCGTGCCGGACCGATACCGAGCGCGCTGTTGAGCATGAGTCCGAGGGTCAGCCCCCATCCGCCGACACCGGCGTCCTCCGCGAACGCGCCGGCGAACACGAACACCGAGCTGGCGAAGAGGGTGAGTCCGCCGATGGCGACGAGCGTCAGCCGCACGCCCGGTGTCTCGATGGGGCGACGACCGGGCCGCACGGCGAGCGGGTCGACCGAGCGCCGAAGTGGCAGGCACGCGGCGGCGAGCACCGCCGCGCCGAGATAGACCCCGTCGAGCCCGGCGAAGCTGTCGAGGCCCCACACGACCGGCGCCGACACGAGTGTGGCCAGCGGGCCGATGGCGGCGATCTCACCCTTGCGACGAGCGTCGGCGGCCGAGTCGACCCAGGCGATCCACGTGAGCATGCCCATGGCACCACCGGCGACGACCCGCACGGCGACCAGCGCCCAGAACCCGGGTGCGGCCACCGACACGAGGTTCGCCAGCGCGAGCACCGCGAGGGCACGTTTGATCAGTGTGCGTCGCGGCGTCATGCGTCGACCCGCGGCGAGGTTCACGACCGTGAATCCCGCCACCTGGGCGGTCGACAGGAGGCCGGCGGCTCCGAGGCCGATGCCGAAGTCGGCGACGGCACGAGGGACGAGGAACGGGGTCGCGGAGAAGGTGAAGGCCGTGACGGCCGATGCGCCGAGGAGCGCGGGCGACGCGCTCGGTCGGACCGCGGCGGCGACACCGGCGGGAAGGGTGAAGCTCATCGGAGACTCCGATGGTGGAGGCGTCCCGAGCACCCGGAACCGGGTCCCGAGTGGCCGCCCGGGGGCGAAAAAGGCCGAGCGCCGCCCAAGGGCGGCGCTCGATCAACGATCATCGGCCACCTGGGTGGCCGGGGGAGGGTGCGTCTCCGTCAGAGGACGGTGACGTTCACCGCCTCGGGGCCCTTGCGACCCGGAGCGGTCTCGAACTCGACGCTCTGACCCTCTTCGAGGTTGCGGTAGCCGCTCCCGGCGATGTTGGAGTAGTGGACGAAGATGTCGTTGCCATCTTCCTGGGTGATGAACCCGTATCCCTTCTCCGAGTTGAAGAACTTGACCTTGCCCTGAGCCACGACGGACTCGACTTTCTCTTACGTGCCGACGACGTGTCGACGACACCAACCTACTTCCCCCGAGGCCCGACCCTGCCCCAGCACGCGGGTCGGATGTCACGCACCCCGGAATCAGGTGTCGAAGAGGTGAGCGATGTCGAGCTCCGCGTCGACGGTCTGCGCCCCGCGACGCAGACCCTCACGGAGCCGCTCGAGCACCTCGTCGTCCGCCGTGAGGCGCCCGAACCCGGCGTTCTCCAGCGCGAGGCCGGGTGTCGGATCGGGGCCCGCGGCGAGCACCGCCGCCTTCGCCTCGGCCACGGCGGTCGCCGGCCACGCGGCGATCCTCCGGGCGAGACGATCGACCACCGCCGCGAGCTCGGAGGCGGGGACGGCCCGGTTCAACCAGCCCCACCGCTCGGCCGTCGGCGCATCGAGATCATCGGCGCCGAGGATCACCTCGAGGGCGCGTCCGCGTCCGAGCAGGCGCGGGAGGCGCTGGGTCCCCGAGCCCCCGGGGAGGATGCCGAGCGGCACCTCCATCTGGTTGACGACGCAGTGCTCGAGTGAGCCGATCCGGATGTCGAGCGACGCACAGAACTCGGCCCCGCCGCCGCCGACGCGACCGTCGATCATCGCGATCGACGGCGTGGCCAGGGTCCTCCAGCGCTCGCATAGACGCTGGAAACCGTTCGGTCCGTCGGCGTCGGGCCGAGGTGGCGCCTCGGCCCCGGCGACGATCGTCTCCACGTCGAAGTGGGCGATGAAGAACCCCGGGGTCCCGGAGCGGAACACCACCACACGCACCTCGGGATCGGCGTCCACCCGGTCGGCGAGTGCGGCGAGCTCGCGCATCAACGCCACGGTGAACAGGTTCACCTCACCGGTCCGGATGGTCGCGGTCAACACGCCGGCGTCGACATCGGTCTCGAGGATGGCCATCCGCCACCCTGCCCGGTGGAGACGACCTCGACAAGCGGTCCGGCTCAGACGGTGAGCGGGACGGTGGTGTCCGTCTCCGACGACGAACCCGCCACGTCCTGGGCCCGGCGTTCGAGCCACACCCGGTGCGCCGTCGGCGCGGCGAAGTCGGTGGGGTGGTGGCCGGGGAGACAGGCCGCCGCGAGCATCGGCAGCACCGTGAAGGCGAACCCGACCGCCCAGCCGACGAGACGAAGCCACGCCAGCGGATGCCACAAGCGTCCCGAGGCGACGACACCGAGGACCGCGCCGACGGTGGTGAGGACGACGAGCACCACGAGCACGACCAACGCCTGTGCGGCGAACCGTCGGGACGACACGCCGCTGGAACGCATCACGTCCCAGGCGATCGACGCGTGCTCGACCTCCTCGGCGAGGTGCCAGACGAACATCTCGGCCATCGCGGGCTCCGCGTCGGCGCCGAAGAACTCCGACAGACGGCGCTGCGACCACCGGGCACCGGCGAAGGCCACCGTCTCGAACGCCGCCGCGTGCGCGAGCTGGGATTCGAGGGATCGACCGGCGAACCACCGGTAGAAGCGCTCGGCGCCCCGTTCCGGCCATCGCAGTGACGGTGTGTCGGCGACCGCCACGGCGTTGAACCGGCGGTGCGCGGCGTGGTGGGCGAGCTCCTCGCGCACGTATCGCTCGGCCTCGGCCACGACGTCGGGCTCGTGGTCGAACCGTTCGTCGTGGATCGCCCGGCGCACGGCCTTGGCCACCGCGGGCTCGAGGGCCGGCATCAGGATCGAGACCGCATTCGCCGACGCCGCGAGTTCGGGCATCCGGCGATGCCAACGACTCGGCGAGGGGGTGTGATCGGCCACACCGATCCATCGGCAGATCCGACGCCCGAGCTGAGCGGGCGGCTTCACTGGGGTCGTGGCCCCCGATGACGTGCAACCGACCACCATCGACGTCGACCGGGAGGTCGGCATCACGCTCGGCTGGAGCGACGGGCTCGAGATCTCGATCGACCTCGTCTCGCTACGGCTGAGTTGCCCGTGTGCGGAGTGCCGCGGCCTGCGCCAACGGGGCGAGGAGCCCTGGCCTCGCCCCGCCAGCCCGCTTCCGCTCCGGATCACCGACGCCTCCCTCCACGGGGCATGGGGCCTCGCGATCGTCTGGAACGACGGGCACAGCGCCGGCATCTACCCGTTCGACGCACTCCGGACCCGAGCACTCGCCGCCGACCCCTCGGCCTGAGGAACCTCCGACCGTTCCCCGATCAACAATCCGCGTCCGGCGCCGATGGAGCGATAGGGTGCCGACCTGCACCCGATCGGGTGGGACCACACCGAGGTGGGGTCCCGGCAGCCCGAACGCGTGAGCCGGCCGGCCGTTGCCCCGCATCGCCGGCCGCACGATCCGACCGAGGTCGGGTCGACAGGTGGAATCGCCGTGCTGCGGCGGACGCACGTCCGTCGTCACCCGGCCGACCGATGAGGACAGAGATCATCACCACGATCATCGGAGACGACGAACGCCGATCCGCGCCCGGTGCGGACGACGCGTCCACGGACACTCCCGAATCACCCGAGACCCCGTCGATCGACTTCGACGACGCCGAGCTCGCCTCCATGCGCGACGGCGTCGTGGTCGAACGACTGGCCCAGCGCCACGTCGACGGCATCGCCGACGAGCGGGAGACCGCACTGCTGGCCGCCCATCCCGCGGCCTGGGTCACCGCACTGCTCCGGCTCTACGACGACGTCGGTGAACGAGCCGACGACGCCCGCTCGCTCCGCGGCTGGGAGCGCAACCTGGTCCTGAACGACCTCGACACCGAACGGGCCGCCGTCGACGCCGTGCTCACCACGCTGATCGGTCCCGCCACCCGGCAGGGTGGCCAGAACGCACCCGCACCCGAACCCGACGTGCCGGCCGCCGGCGTCGCGCTCCTGCAGCTGTCGTGGACCCCCGGCCGGGTCGTCGCCTGGATGGCCGGGCACGGTGCGGAGACCGCCGAGGCCGACACGGTCGTGGCCCACCTCGCCACCACGGGGCTGTCGGCCGATGTCTGGACACCGGCCGACAGCGTCCGCCTCCCGAACGGCACGAAGGCGCCGACGGTGTCCGCACCGATCGCGCAGGTCCTCGGCTGGCTGGCCGCGCTCGGCAACTCCGCCGACCCGTCACTCGGGCCCAGCGCCCGATGGATCGGCCGCGTCACCGCCGAGGCCGTGTTGCTCGCCTGCCGGGGTCGCATGGTGCCCGGGCTCCGCAAGCGCTCGTCCGGAGGCGCCGCCGGCACCCCCTCGCGCAAGGACCACGGCCTGTTCGAGGTCCGCTGGAGCCCTGCCGTGCTCGACGCGGAGGTCGTCGCCGGACTCGCCGCGAGCCTGCCCGGCTCGGTCACGGCCAACGAGACCCGACGGGATGCCGAGACGGTCGTGCTCAGCGTCATCGGCGACGTTCTCGACGCCATCGGTCGAACCGCCGCCACCCGACTCGAGGTCCCCCCGCCACGCCACGATCCCCGAAGCCGCTTCGACGTGGCCGCGACCTTCCTGGCCCGGCTCGACGGCACCACCTTCGACGCACCGGCCCGCGCCGGGTCCGAGCTGGGACGTCGGCTCAACCAGTGGTCCCGCACCGTCGCCGGCACCCCCGATCTCCAGCTCACGCTCACCCTCGCGCCGCCGGACGACCTGGGCGGCTGGCTGCTGCAGGTCTCCGCCCCCGACACCGACGGCGCGCTGGTGCCCGTGTCGAAGGCCATGGAGGCCGCCGATCAGGCCCGCTTCAAGCTCCTCAACGACCACCTCGGCCGACTCGACCGGATCTACCCGGCGATGCTGCGCTCGTCGTCGTCCAAGCGGGGCCAGGTGATCCTGTCCCAGGACGAGGCGTGGCGGCTCATGGGCGAGGTCGGCGAGACGCTGGCCTCGGCCGGGTTCGACGTCCGTGTCCCGAACCTGTCGAAGCGCAAGGCCTCACCGTCGCTGCGACTCACCGCCGACACCGCCGCCGACTCCGTCGTCGGAGCCCAGCAGCTCGCGGATGTCCGGTGGAGCGTCGTGTTCGACGATCTCGAGCTGACGGCCGAGGAGATCCGAGCCCTCGCCGCTGAATCCCGCCCCCTCGTGCAGAGCCGGGGCGAGTGGATCGAGCTCGACCACGCCGATCTCGCCGAGGCCGCCGCCGCACTCGCGGAGCGGGACGAACAGAAGCAGATGACGGGCGCCGAGATGCTGCGCCACGCCCTCGGCCTCGAGGGCGCGCCGTTCGGAGCGGTCTCCCTCGCCGGCCAGAGCTGGGCGGCCGAACTGCTCCGCAGCGCTCGTGACATCCCCGACGAGCTCCCGAGCCGTCCCGAGGGGTTCGTCGGCGAGCTCCGCAGCTACCAGTCGGAGGCCTACACCTGGCTGGGCTTCCTCCACGCCGCCGGCCTCGGTGGCTGTCTCGCGCTCGACATGGGTCTCGGCAAGACCCCGACGACCCTCGCCCATCTGGCCGGCGCCTCCGGTCGGGGCCCGTCGCTCGTGATCGCGCCGCCCGCCGTGGTCGGCAACTGGGCCGCCGAGGCCGCGAAGTTCACGCCGGACATGGCGGTGCACGTCCACCACGGCGCCAACCGGCTCGCCGGCGCCGGCCTCCTCGACCGCGTCGAGCGCAGCGACCTCGTGATCACCACCTACGGCACCGCGGTCCGCGACATCGACGACCTCGAGGGCATCGACTGGGTCGACGTGGTGCTCGACGAGGCCCAGGCGATCAAGAACCCGACCTCCGAGACGGCGCTCCAGCTCCGCAAGCTCCGGGCCCACTCGAAGGTCTGTCTCACGGGCACCCCGATCGAGAACGGTCTCGGCGACCTCTGGTCGATCCTCGACTTCTGCAATCCGGGGCTCGTCGGTGACCGCGCGAGTTTCGTGTCGCAGCTCTCCGCCTCGACCAAGGGCGACCGCGGCGAAGGCGCACTCCGGGCCCTCAACGGGATCATGGTGTTCCGCCGCACCAAGGCCGAGCCGGCGATCGCGGCGGAACTGCCCGATCGCATCGACGAGCTCGACCACTGCGCCATGACGCCCGAACAGATCGGGCTGTACCAGGCGGTGCTCGACGACCTCGTCAACGAACGCGAGACCGAGACCGGCGCCGAGCGCAAGGGGGCGGTCCTCGCCGCCATCACGAAGCTCAAGCAGATCTGCAACCACCCCGCCGCACTCGGCGGAGACGACGACGACATCGACCGCGGCGAGCTGGCCGGTCGTTCCGGGAAGCTCGCCCGCCTGGAGGAGATCGTCGACACGGTGTTCGCCAGCGGCGAACGCATGTTGATCTTCACCCACTTCGCCTCGTGGGGCGAACGACTCGCCGAGCATCTCAGCGAGCGCACGGGCCACCAGATCGACTGCTACCACGGCGGTCTCGCCCGTGGCCCCCGCGACAAGATGGTCGACCGTTTCCAGACCGAGGACGGCCCCGGCGCCATGGTGTTGTCGCTCAAGGCGGGCGGCACCGGCCTGAACCTCACCGCGGCCAGCCACGTGGTGCTCTACGACCGCTGGTGGAACCCCGCCGTGGAGGACCAGGCCCGGGACCGGGTCTGGCGGATCGGCCAGAAGAACACCGTCATCTGCCACCGCCTCGTCTGCCCCGGCACCGTCGACGAACGGGTCGAGGAGGTCGTCGCCGGCAAACGCCAGATCGCGAACATGGTGCTGCCCAAGTCGTCGTCGGTCGCCGACCTCGATGCCGACCAGCTCCAGGTGGCGCTCGGGATCGATCGCTCGGCGCTGCTGATCGACGAGCCCGAACCCACGCCACCACCAGGTGACGCCGAGGACGCCGCGGCGGAGGTGCCGGCATGAGCGAGCAGAAGAAGAAGCCGAACCGCAACCGCTCCCGGAACAACCGCAACCGGCGCAAGAAGAAGAAGGTCGACCCGCTCGTGTTCTGGGGCGACCCGGAGGCGATTCCGCGGGGTCGCCACGACGTGCGGACCTCCCACGAGCCCGACGCACTCGTGCGCTCGCTCGGCCGCCCGCCCCTCCAGGGTCAGGAACAGACCGCCGAGCGGTTCTTCGACGCGGTCTACCGCGGCTCGGTCGGGCTGGCCACGGCGCTGGCCGCGGCCGCGGACCTCGGGTCGGAACCGGCCCCGCTGCCCGAGCCCGCTCCGGTTCCCGAGCTCCTCGAGGACGACGACGGCGACGATGCCGAGGGTGACGACGGCGACGGCACCGACAGCGCCGACGCCTCGACCGAGGCGACCACCGACGCCGACGAGGCGGCCACCGACGGCTGAGGCCCGGATTCGGCCGACCGAACGGGGGATTCCGGCGCCTGCGTCATGCGGTGTGGCGTTCGACACGCCACACTGGGGGCATGACGACCAACGCCGAGATCCAGGCTCAGATCGAAGGACAGAACGTTCCGAAGCGCTTCCTCGCAACCGTCGCCGCCCACGGCGACACCGAGGTCGTGCGGTGGAAGAACGGTGCAGGGGAGTGGGAGGCCGTCACGGCGAGCCAGCTCGCCGAACAGACCGCACGGGTCGCCTCGGGCCTCGCCGACCTCGGCGTCGGCGCCGGCGACCGCATCGTCATCATGGTGACGAACCGGGTCGAGTTCTACGCACTCGATCTGGCCGCCCTGTTCCTCGGCGCCACGCCGGTCTCCATCTACAACTCCTCGGCTCCCGAGCAGATCGACTACCTCGTGAACCACGCGAAGGCGAAGGTCGCGATCGTCGACAACGCCGACTTCCTCGGCAAGTTCGAGGCCGTGCGCGATCAGCTCACGACCCTCGAGCACATCGCCGTGGTCGACGCCGACGGTTGTGGCGACGACGTGGTCCGATTCGCAGACCTCGCCGCCCACGAGCCGGCCGACCTCACCGAGTTGTCGGAGCGCGCCCAGCTCGACGACCTCGCGACCGTCATCTACACCTCGGGCACCACCGGCAACCCGAAGGGTGTGATGCTCACGCATCGCAACATCTGCTGGACGCTCACCTCGACCAACGAGGTGCTCGACAACGAGACCGACATCGGCTCGCTCGAGGGCAAGCGCCACATCTCGTACCTGCCGATGGCCCACATCTTCGAGCGCCTGGTCGGGCACTACATGATGATCGACCACGCGATGACGGTGAGCTGCTGCCCCGACACCGCCCAGATCGCCGCCTACCTCGGCGAGATCCAGCCGCACCTGTTCATCGGTGTGCCCCGGGTGTGGGAGAAGCTCTACGCCGGTGTCCAGGGCGCCCTCGCCGGGGACCCCGAGCGGGCCGGCCAGTTCAACGACGCCGTCGCCGCCGCCCAGCCGATCGTCGAGAAGATGACCGCCGGCACGGCGACGCAGGAGGAGATCGAGACCTTCGAGTTCCTCGACGCCGTGGCGTTCAGCCAGGTCCGCCCGCTGATCGGCATGTCGGAGGTCCAGTGGGCCGTGACCGGCGCCGCCCCGATCCCGCCGGAGATCCTCACCTGGTTCCGTTCGATCGGTGTGCCCCTCACCGAGGGCTACGGCATGTCGGAGACGACGGCCATGTGCA
>JAHDBV010000010.1:0-38564 GCA_020630195.1 Acidimicrobiales bacterium | reverse complement strand
GAGGGCTTCGTGCACACCGGCGACATCGGTGAGATCGACGAGGACGGCTACCTCAAGATCGTCGACCGCAAGAAGGAACTGATCATCACCGCCGGCGGCAAGAACGTCTCGCCGGCAAACCTCGAAGCGGCGCTCAAGATGATCCCGCTCGTGGGTCAGGCCTGCGCGATCGGTGATCAGAAGCCGTTCATCTCCGCGCTCGTCGTGCTCGACCCGGACGCCGCGGCCGCCTGGGCCGCCGCCCACGGGCTCGAGGGTGAGGCCGCCACGCCGCAGGCGCTCGCGCTGAACGACGAGGTCATCGCCGAGGTGAACGCCGGCCTGGCCGAGGCCATGGCCGAGTTCAACAACGCCGAGGCCGTCAAGAAGGTCACCGTGCTGGGCGACGAGTGGATGCCGGACTCCGAGGTCCTCACCCCGACCTCGAAGCTCAAGCGCCGTGGCATCCACAAGGCGTTCGAGAGCGCGATCGACGCCATGTACGCGAAGTGATCGACTCGATCTGACGGTTCGGAGCCCTCGTCGCCTCGGCGGCGGGGGCTCCGCCGCGTCCGGAGCCCGATCGCGGCGTCAGAGCGTCCGGAGCACCTCGACGGCGGCGTCGAGTTCGGCATCGGTGGTGAGGTAGTGCACCGACAGTCGCACCATCGGACGCAGGTCCCGTCGCTCGAAGTCGAGGATCGCGCCGTCGCGCCCCGTCGTGGTGACGTTGATGGCCTGTGCGGCGAGTGCCGACTTCACGTCCTCGGAGTCGACGCCGTCGAACGTGGCGGTCACGATGCCGCCCGCGCCGGCACCCATGTCGTGCACCGTCGCCCCGAGCGCGTGGAGCCGGGCCCGCAGTGCCGCCCCCCGTTCGAGGACGGAGGCTTCGATGGCGCTGGTGCCGAGCTCGTTCGCCAGGCGCGCCGCCTCACCGAGCCCGAGCCAGGCGGCGTGGGCGTACTCCCAGAACTCGAAGCGGCGGGCGTCGGGTCGGGTCTCCCAGGACGCCGGGCCGGTCAGCTGGATACCGAAGAAGTCGGGCTGGCTCGGGACGAGCCCGTCGAGCAGCGCCTCGCTGATCCATGCGAAGCCCGTGCCGCGTGGGCCGCGGAGGTACTTGCGGCCCGTGGTCGACAGGGCGTCGCACCCGATCTCATCCACGTCGAGGTGCAGCTGGCCGGCGCTCTGACAGGCGTCGAGCAGATACGGGACGCCGGCGGCACGGGTCCGGACGCCGATCTCCGCCACGGCGTTGACGTGACCGCCGTTGGTCGGCACGTGGGTGGCGGCGACGAGGGCCACGTCACCCTCGAGCGCACGGTCGAGGTCCTCGAGGTCCATCGCACCGTCCGGGGTGGTCTCGACGACCCGCACCTCGACCCCACGGCGCTCCGCGGCGAGCAGCATCCCGACGAGGTCGGATCCGTAGACCGTCGTGTTCGTCACGATGGTCTGGCCCGGCGCCATCGGGATCGACCAGAACACGGCGTTCCAGGCGGCGGTCGCGTGTTCGAACCGGGCGATCTCGTGCGGCCGACCGTTCACGAGCGTCGCCAGCGCGTCGTACACCGCCGCCTCGGCCGCGTCGGCGGCATCGGCGGCCTCGTAGCCCCCGAGGGCGGCCTCGGCCCGCAGGTGGCCGATGTGCACGTCGAGCACACGGTCGGGCGGGAGGCTCGATCCGGCGTGGTTCAGGTGCACGACGGACTCGACGCCGGGGGTGTCGGCCCGGAGGGCGGCGACGGTCTCGGGACTCAGCGGGGTGGCGTTCTCGGTCACGTCGGCAAGCTAGCCGCGGCGTCCGGGGCGGACCCCGGGGCGGTCAACCGGCGGGAGGAGCCGGGGGCGGCGGACGGTCACCCGCACGACGGTGGCCCGGCCGGGGAGCCCGGGGTGCCGGACGTTCGACCGGTGGTGCCGGACGGGCCGGGGAGGCACCGTCGGTGCCCGCCTGGGCGAGCGAGTCGGCGATCCACGCGAGCGCCGCGGTCGGCCGCGGTCCGGCATCGGCGGCCGGGCCCGGTGCGGCGATCGGGGCCACAGGCGTCGGGGGCGGAGGTGGTGCTGCGGCCGCCGCGACGGCGACCGCTGGTGCCGGCACGGGTGGCGGGCCGTCCGGTCGACGGGGAGCCGGCGGCCGGGGACGACGTCCGGCGGACTCGGCGCCGGGAGCCGTGGCGGCGGGGACGACCGGTCGGGGAGCGTCGGGCGCCGCGGGGACCGGGTCGTCGTGGCGTTGCAGCGTGACCATGCGCTCGGGCACCGGGTCGACCGCCGGCAACGACGTCGGGCGGGTCCGGGGAGCGCCGGTGGGGACGGCGACATCGACGTCGTCGGCGAACAGCGTGCGTGCCAGGGCGGCCCGGGCGGCCCACTGGCCAGCGGCGAACTCGAACACCTGGGCGCCGTTCTCGGTCCGTTCGACCCGACCCCGCAGTGCGATCGGTCCTTCGCGGGTGGCGATCACGGCGGCGTCGATGCCGAGCGGGATCACCCCGTCGACGATCGCACCGGTGAGCGAGGGCCGCCGGAACACGACCTCGGCCGCACCGAGGCGGGCCCGCAGCGCTCGACCGAAGCGGCGGGTCCGGCGGCGCTCGTCGGCGAATCGCTCGTCGCGGATGCGACTCACGGCGGCGAAGGCGAGACCGGCGTTGACGAGCAGCGCGAGCGCACCCAGGCCGACGGCCGGGCCACTCGGCCCGCCGAGGAGGCCGATCCCGCGGAAGATGAACAGGACCCATGCCGACAACGACAGACCCATCACGACCCAGATCGACCGCGGCACCGAGCCACGGGTCCGTTCGTCGCCGGTGCGCCCCTTCGGTGTCACGGTGAATCGTTCGTCGCCGTTGGTGAGCAGCCGGCCGAGGGCGGCGAGACTGACCGGGATCCGGAGGAACTCGAACAGCAGCGCGGGGAAGATCTGGTGGTGGCGTCCGCCGATCGCCTTCATCGTGGTCTGGGCGAGCACGAACACGAGGACGTGGACCACGGCGAAGGTCCACGGATCGGCGTCGAGGGGCAACGAGCCGAAGACCACGGTCCACAACGCCACGGCGAGGTAGCCGATCGTGCGCAGGCCGTCGAACCAGCCGGCGAGCGACGCGGTGAACGCGACCCGCTGGGTGAGCGTCAGGTTCGGGGTCCGCCACGGGTTGTCCCGGCTCCGCAGCACCTGCATGGCACCCTTCGCCCAGCGTCGACGCTGGACGAGGTACTGCTCGTAGGTCGCCGGGGCCTGGCCACGGGCGAGGACGTTGGCGTGGAACACCGACCCCCAGCCACGGCCGAGGAGTCGGATCGTGGTGAGCAGGTCCTCGGTCACCGAGTCCGTCGCGACCCCTCGGACCGAACGCAACGCCCGGGTCCGCAACACCGCCGAGGTCCCGCACCAGAAGGCGGCGTCCCAGGCGTTCTTCCCCGGTTGGAGCACCCGGTAGAAGAGGCCCTCCTCGCTGTAGGTGCCGATGTGTTCGAACGAATCGGTGTTGTAGAAGTCCTGCGGGGTCTGCACCACGGCGACCCTGGGGTCGTCGAAGTAGGGGAGCGTCTGCTCGAGGAACGCGGCATCCGGAACGTGGTCGGCATCGAGGATGGCGACCAGGTCGGTGTCGATCACCCGGAGGGCGTTGTTCAGGTTGCCGGCCTTGGCGTGTTCGTTGTTCGGCCGGCTGAGATAGCGGGCGCCGACGGCGAGCGCCATCTCCTTGACCCAGGGGCGTCGACCATCGTCGAGTACCCAGGTCTCGTGCACCGGGCGGAGGGCGACGGCGGCTGCCACGGTGGGCAGCAGCGTGTGCTCGTCCTCGTCATAGGTGGCGATGCACACCGCGATCGACGGCGACTTGGTGGCCGTGCCGGGTTCGGGTCCGTCGTCGAGATCCCACGTCGAGAAGACGAACAGGCCGAAGCTGATCGCCGCCGAGAGCTCCAAGAGATAGAAGAACCAGCCGAGCGGCGAGAACACCGGGACCGTCGAGAGGCGCCACACGAGATAGGCGACGGTGACCGCCAGGGCGAACACGGCGAGCGGGGCACGGGCCCAGGCCGGAGCGGACCACACCCGGGCACGCGCACGGAGGTGCCGGGAGGCCGCCAGGAGTGCACTGCGGCGTCCGTCGTCGGTCGCCTCGGCCTCGCTCGGGGCCGGTGGAGCCACCTCCGCCGGAGCGCGGCTCGACGATTCGTCTCCGCCGGGCCCCTGGCCGCGGGAGGATCGCCGTCCGAGTTGCACTCCAGTTCCTACGGCTGTGGCCGATGAATGTTGAGAGATCCGACACCCGAACGTGGCTGGTCGGATGCACCCATCCCCATGGCTCAACGAGACACGAAACCCCTGCTCACCTCGGTCGGCGCCGTCATGGTCGCGCTCACGATCTGGGTCGGGTTCATCTCGCCTCCGCGAACCGAGGCCGAGGAAGCCCGCGCCGCTGCGGTGATCCTCCCGCCGACCCGGCCTCTGGCGACCCCCGTCGAGGTCGACGACCGGCCCGATGCCGCCGTCGAGGACGGTGCCGAGCCGGCCGACGACGAACCCGCCACCGACACCGAGGCGACGACGACCAGCTCCGAACCGACCGAGGTCGACGGCATCCCCACCGTCGCCGCCCAGCGCGACGCCTGGGTGGCGGCGCTCGACGCCGGCTCGATCGACCTCTTCGGTGTGATGACCGAGCGGGGCGCCGTCGAGGAGGTCGATCGCACCGTCGGTGCCATCGGACGCCAGCCCGACATCGTCCAGATCGCGGTCGGCTGGCCCCACGACACCTTCGACCCCGAGCGGATCGCCGCCGTCGTCGACCGTGGCGCCATGCCCATGATCTCGTGGGAGCCGTGGCAGTTCCGGCTCTCGAACCCCCAGGTGCAGACCGGGTACTCGCTCGAGCGCATCATCGCCGGCGACTTCGACGACTACCTGAACGAGTACGCCCGGAACATCGCCGAACTCGATCATCCCGTGATGATCCGCCTCGCCCACGAGATGAACGGCAACTGGTATCCGTGGGCCGAAGGCGTGAACGGCAACGGTCCGGGCAGCTACGTGCAGTTCTGGCGGGCCGTGGTGGCCCGGGTCGAACAGATCGCCCCCGATCACGTGATCTGGGTGTGGAGCCCCAACGTGGGCTTCCGTGGCTCGACACCACTCGAGCTGCTCTACCCGGGCGACGACGTCGTCGACGTCGTCGGCGTCGTCGGCTACTTCGGGCTGCTCCCCGAGACCCCGACCAGCTACCCGAGCTTCGACGACCTCTTCGGCCCGACACTCGAGGAGATCGAGGCGGTCGCTCCCGACAAGGCCGTGCTGATCACCGAGACCTCGGCGACCGAGGACGGCGGCTTCAAGGCCGCCTGGACGACGGAGCTGTTCGAGGCCGTGGAGGCCCGCCCGGAGATCGCCGGGTTGATCTGGTTCGACGTCGTCAAGGAGGAGGACTGGCGGGTCGACTCCTCGCCGGAGGCGCTCGAGGCCGTCCGAGCGGGGCTCGAACTCCCCACCTTCGCCGTCGACGGCTGACCGGCGGGCCCACCCGCCGCCGGATCAGCAGCGACGTTCGTCGCTGAGTGTCCCGAACACGCCGGCCGCGTCCGGCGTCGGGGTGATGGCCCACGACCGTTCCTTGTCGACATCGAACCAGGCGAGACCGATCACCTCGGGCCGGTCGACGACGTCGGTGAACAGCCCGGCGATCCATGCCGGCCGCTCGGGCCGGTCGGCCGCGGCGACCTCCGCGAGCACGATGCCCGTCCCCGGGGCGAGCTCGACCAGTTCATCGATGGTGGGGCCGAACAGCGTGGCGGCGTCCGCGACCGACGACAGCTCGGCGTAGCCGGACAGTCCGATCACGTCGACCACATCGGCCCCCGGCCACCACCGCGAGAGTGGATCGGCCCCGGGGTACACGACGTTCGGGCTCCACATCATCGACACGGCGCTGCCGGGGGGCGAGAGCACCTCGGCCACGAGACGGAACGCCGCGGCGAACCGTTCGGGCTCGGCGGTGGTCCGTCCCCACGGATACCAGAAGCCGTTCATCTCGTGGGCGAAGCGCACCGCCACGGGGCCGTCGACGGCGGCCAGTTCCTCGGCCCACCGGGCGAGCTCGGCGTCGGCGTCACCCCGCAGGATGGCCTCGATCGGATCGTCGCCGAGCCCGTACGGCTCGAGTGTGACCACGGCGGTCCGACCGGCGGCCACGGCCCGACGGAGACCGTCGACGGGGACGGGACCGGTGAGCGAGGCGTACCCGACCACGAGGTCGGGGGTCGCGCCCGTCGCGACGGCGAAGGCCGATGTCTCCCGCTCGTTCCACAACACCGAACCACCGGCGAGGCCGAACACGTCGCCGCCACAGGGCGACGGTGGGGTGGTCGTCGATGGTGTGGTCCATGGCGGCGCTGTCGTCGACGGAGCCGTCGACGGTGTCGTCGCTGCCGGCGGCGGCGGGGGAGCGACCTCGGGCTCGGACGGGCTCGGAGCGGGTTCGGCCTCGGGCTCGCGGGGAACGGTCACGGGTGAGGCCTCCCGGGTGATCATCGTGGTCGGGCCGACCACGGCGACCCGCTGGCGGTCGGCGTGGGTCCCGAGGATCACGGTGGTCGAACGGAGCACACCGATGGCGTTCTCCTCGGCGTCGCGCGGACGATCACCGTCGATCCGTGAGGGCACGGGCACGGTCGCTCGCGCCGCGGTGGTCGACGTCTCGTCCAGCCGGCCCGCCCGGGTCGTGGCGATCGCGGTGGTCGACGGCGTGCCCGTCGTGGCCGACGTGGTGCTCGTCGGTTCCGAAGCCGTCGGCTCGGGCACCTCGGCGGGCACACCCGTCGTCGTGCGGCGACCGGAGGTCAGCGACGGGTCGAGCTCGACCTCCTGCCGGGGCGCGAAGAGGAGCAGTCCCACCAGCGCGACCGCCATCGCGGCCGCCAGTCCGACGCCCAACTTCCACACGACCACCCAGCGTAGGCGCCACCACGCTCCGCGTACACGGCCGGGCTCGGGAACGGGAGGATCCGCCCGTCGCGGCCGACGACCGGCGCCGGGCGACCGCTCGCCGACGGCCGCGGCCGCGCCCGCCGCCGAACGCTAGGTTGACCGCCCATGGGGATGATCGAGACCGTGCGCTCCGTCGTGCAGTTCAAGCCACTCGAGACCGACCGGACCGCTCGCCGCCTGGCCACCGCCGCCAACGTCGATGACCTTCGGGCGATGGCCAGACGTCGCCTCCCCGGTGGCGTGTTCGACTACATCGACGGCGGAGCCGAGGACGAACGAGCCCTCGACCGCAACACCGAGGCCTACCAACGCATCGAGTGGCAACCCCGCGTGCTGCGTGACGTGTCGAACATCGACCCGTCGGTGTCGGTGCTGGGGCTCGACTGTTCGATTCCGCTGATCCTCGCACCGACGGGCTTCACCCGGATCGCCGATCCCGAGGGGGAGCTCGCCGTCGCCCGGGCCGCCGCCCGGGCCGGGATCCCGTACTCACTGTCCACGATGGGCACCCGCACGATCGAGGAGGTGCGCGATGCCGCGCCGGGGGGCCAACACCTGTTCCAGGTCTACACCTGGAAGGACCGCGGTCTCGTCGCCGAGCTGATCGCCCGGGCGGCCGATGCCGGCTACCGAGGGCTGCTCCTCACGGTCGACACCGCCGTGCTCGGTCGCCGCGAACGCGACGTCCGACGGGGCTTCACACTGCCACCGAAGATCGGTCTGGAGACCATCGTCGACGGCGCCCTCCACCCCGGTTGGACCTGGAAGTTCGTGAACTCCGAACCGATCACGTTCTCCAACGTCGCCGGTCGGTCCGTCGGCGACGGCGGCGGCACCGCCGTGTCGCTCGCCGCCTACACCGCGGAGCAGTTCGACCAGGCCCTGTCGTGGTCCGACATCGCCTGGCTCCGTGAGCAATGGGACGGCCCCATCGTGTTGAAGGGCATCCAGACCGTCGCCGACGCACGGACCGCCGTCGAGCACGGGGTCGAGGGCATCGCCTTGTCGAACCACGGCGGACGCCAGCTCGACGACGCCCCGGCGATCGCCGAGTTGATCGAACCCGTGGCCGACGCCGTCGGTGGCCGGACGACGATCATCGCGGACGGCGGGATCCGACGGGGCAGCGACATCGTCAAGGCACTCGCACTCGGCGCCGACGCCGTCATGGCCGGCCGCGCCTACCTCTACGCCCTCGGGGCCGCCGGCGAAGCCGGTGTCGATCACCTGCTCGGCCAGTTCCGCGCCGGGGTGGAGCGTGCGATGGCACTGAACGGGACCCCGACGGCCGCCGACATCGATCGCTCGATCGTGCGGTGGCGGGGCGGACCCGCCGAGCGGTGATCAGGCCCGGGTGCCCGTGGCCCGGATGAACTCGCGGCTCTCGGAGAAGGCCAGCATCACACGGGCCCGGCTCAGGCCGCCGCGCAGCTGGTCGATCCAGTAGGAACGCCCGGCCGCGTCGGGTGAACGCCCGAGCACGTTCGCGTACACGAGATCCACGAAGGCCACGTCGTCGAGTGCGCCGTAGCGCTGCTGGAACTCGTCGGATCGCACGAGGGTGTTCGACACCTGCTCGGCGGTGTAGCCGCGGGTGAGGAAGAACTCGAGCCCGCCCGCGTCGGGCCGTCGCTCGAAGTAGGCGAGGTACAACCGGGCGATCGCACCGTTGCCGTTGACGTCGTCGACGGTCGGTTCGGCCTTCACCCGGTACTCGTCCGACTCGGAGAACTGCGCCATGACCGCACCCCGGGGGACCCCGGCGGCGAGGCGGCCCGTCCAGTAGTCACGACCGCCGGCATCCGCGCCGCGTCCCATCACGTTCTCGTAGACGAGTTCCACGAACGCCGTGTCGCCCACGTTGCCGTAGCGGGTCTGGAACTCGCCCGACCGGGCGAACTGTTCGGACACGCTCGACAACGACGAGCCGTCACGGCGACGCTTCGTCCAGAACTCGAGGCCGGTGTTGTCGGGCGTGCGGCCGAAGTAGGCGAGGTAGAGGCGGATCACCTGCTCGCGCATCTCCTTGACCGACACCGAGCCGGGCGGAACCGACGGCGGCACCTCACCGGGGCGATCGAACAGGTCGAGCCGCTCGTAGGCGCCGCCGAGGATCTCCTCCGGGTCACCGTCGAGCCACGTGTCGAGCAGCGAGGCGTAGACCGAGCGGAAGTCGACCGTCGGGATCAGATTGCGGGTCTCGTCCAGGCGGGTCAGCGACGGCATCTCGCCGTGGAAGCCACCACGAACACCCGCCCCGATCGCCAGCAGCGTGTTCGCCCGGCCGTGATCGGTACCCGAGCTGCGGTTCTCCTTCACACGCCGACCGAACTCCGAGACACACAGCACCACGGTCTGGTCGAGCCAGGGGGCGGCGAGTGCGTCGAAGAACCGCTGGATGCCCTCGTCGAGCTCGGCCATCCGGGCGTCGTGCATGGTCGGCTGACCCGAGTGGGAGTCGAAGTCGCCGTACTTCACGTGCAGCACCCGCAACCCGACGTTCGAGTTGATCAGGCGGGCGCACAACTCGAGCTTCTCGGCGAGCTTGCCGGCGGGCAGCGCCCGGTCGTAGACGGGCCGGATCGCCGTGGCGAGATCGATGGCCGGACCGTGCGCTGCCGACAGGGCGTCACCGAGGTCGCCGTAGCCCGACGGCCCGGCACCGAGTGCCCGCATGGCGGCGTACTCACGCATCCGGATGGCATCGCTCGGGTCGATGTCCGGCACCGCCCAGGCACCCGTCGGCAGGGAGACGGCCGCGCCGTTGCGTCCGATCATGTTGAGCGGCACGGCGTTGCCGATCGTCACACCCGACAGCTCGGCGCCGCCGAGCCCGTCGAGGTAGCGGCCGAGCCAGCCCGTGTTCCCCCGGTCGGAGGCGTGGCCGGTCATCCACCGGTACATCGAGGTGAAGTGGGACAGCTCGATCGTCGGGTGACCGACGCCGTCGATCACGGCGACGTCACCTCGGTCCCATCGTTGTTTGAGGAGCGGGAGGTTCGGGTGGAAGGCGCGGTCGCCGATGATGGGCAGCGCGCGCTCGCCGCGGAGGCCGAGGCGGGGGCGGGCGTCGTGGTAGGCGCCGTCGCCGATCGGGGCCACGGTGTTGAGCCCGTCGTTGCCGCCGCCCATCGTCACGATGACGGCGATGCCGTCACGTGCGCCGATCGGCTGCACACTCTGGGCCGAGGCGATGTCGGCGAGCCCCATCGGCAGGGCGAGCGTCGCGCCGGTGGCGGCCGCTCCCTGCAGGAACCGTCGGCGTTCGATGGTCGGGCCGGTCGGTTCGGGCGTGACGCTCAGGGCGTCGAGGATGTCGCTGGTGGAGGGATCGAAACGGTCCATGATCAGGCCATCTGGAAGTCGGGGGTGAGGAGCGGGAACATGAGGGCCGAGGCTCGTTCGGCCCACGGGTCGTTGGCGCGCTGCTCACCGAGCAGCTGGGTGCAGGCGGCCAACGTGGTGGGCTGCGGGTCGGTGATGCCGAAGTGGGCGAGGGCGGTACGGGCCGAGGTCTCGAGTGGCAGGTCCCGGATCTCCTCGAGGTCGCCACGGTTGAACAGCGACCAACGGACGCCGCTGGCGAAGTGCCACTTGCCCCACGTGTTGGCGCTCGAGATCCAGTAGTCGTTCTGCTTCCAGCCCGACACGTTCGGCGGGCGGAACAGCGCCATACCCATGTTGCCGAGCGTGTTCTGCGGGTCGATCTCCTCGGCGTCGAGTCCGGTGTGCTGCATCGCCGCCACCACGTACTCGAAGGGCGTGCGGACGAGTCCGGTCCGAGTCCGCTCGGAGCGGAACTCCGGTCGCAGGAAGATGGCCCGGAGCAGGGGCCGGATCTCGAAGTCGTGGTTCACCAGCACGAGGGCGAGCTCGTTGACGAGCTGCTGGCTCGGATCGGGATGGGCGAGGAACGCCCACAGACGTCGGGCGAGGAACTGCGCCGCCTGCCACCGCGGCGTCGAGGCCGACAGCACGTGGTCGATGATCTCCGGACCGAACCAGTTGCGCCGGACCCCCATGAAGGTCTTGTCGGTCGTGTCGTGATCCTCCGGGCGAAACACGTAGCGGTCGTCGTCGGTCAGGCCGTGCCCGGTCCAGGCCCGGGCCGACTCGACGACGTCGGCCTGGTCGACGTTGTCCGCGCCGATCATGAACAGTTCGAGCAGCTCGCGGGCCCAGTTCTCGTTGGGCGACTCGGCGACGTTGTCGTCGTTGTCGAGATAGATCAGCATCGCCGGATCGAGGGCGATCCGGTGGAGCAGGGTGCGCCAGTTGCCGAGCCCGTCGTAGCGGAACACCTGGTTCTGTCGGAACATCAGATGGTGCTCGTGCACCTTCTCGAGCGACGAGCAGAGCAGCCCGTGCCAGAACAGCACCATCTTCTCCTGGATCGGCGCCGGCACGGTCGCCGCCCGGTCGGTCCAGAAGTGGACCATGTCGACGTAGCGCCGCCACCACCCGTTGCTCGGGTCGAGATCGGGCACGCCGGCGTTGATGTGGGGGTTGCCACTGGTGTCGAGCACGACCTCGACGGCCTCCTCCCAGGAGAGGGGGACCAGGGCATCGATGCGGGAAGCGGGAGCGCCGAACCCGGACCTGCGGAGCAGGAGCGCGGCATCGGCTCGACTGATGGCCATGCGCCTTCATCGACCATCGGACCGGAAATCTGTAGGCCGACCGGATCAGATGCCCAGGGCGTTCCGGGCCCGCCGACCCGTGGGGGTGTCAGCCCTCGACCGTGGGGACGACCGGTGTCGCCGCCAGCCCCAGGGTCTCGCCGTGGCCCGCCGAGGCGACGGGAGCACCCGCCCGATCCAGCAGGTGGGCCCGGCCGACCCCGTGGACCCGCCAGTCGTCCCGGGTGGGGTCGAACACGATCGCGGTGTCCTCGTCGACCCCGAGCATCTCGATGTCCGCGTGGTCGGCGAGCGAGTCGGCGACGCGGGATCGCAACCCGCGGTACCGATCGAAGTGGGGGATCACCGCGAGACCGGGCAGGGTGCCGAGACCGGCGACGACACCGCCGGTGCGGGGAGCCGCCGTCAGCCCGCCCTGGACCATCGCGCCGGCGGAGCAGCCCCCGAGCGCCGCACCCGCCGCCCACGCCTCCACGACGGCGCGCCACACCGCGCTGCCGGCCATCGTCGCGGCGAGGTGACCGGGGTCGCCGCCCGAGAAGTAGACGAGCCCCGCGCCGGCGACACGGTCGGCGAGCGAGGCGTCGTCGGCGCCCGCACGATCCAGCACGGGCAACACCTCGGTCGCTACGCCGAGGCGTGCGCCGTGCGCCCGGCCCATGTCGGACCATCGGGTCACGCTCGCGTCGCCTTCGAGGCCGGCGGCGGTCGGCAGGACGACGAGCCGTGGCGCGCGGCCGGCGAGCACCGAGGCGTCGACGGGCTCCATCACCTCGGTGAACTCCCCGGAACCGGCGAGCAGGAGCGGACCGGGAGCGGGACGAGCGATGGCCATGTCCGGACCGTAGCAACGCCGCGCCGGAGCCCTCGTTCGCTCCCGGCGCCCCGGGGCAACGCGAAAAGCCGGGAATATCTCGTGGTTCCGGGAACGACGGACGGTCACGGTCCGGCCACGGTCGGTCGAGATCCCGGGGTCGGTGCGGCCGGGTCCGTCACCGTCCGCAGCCTCCCGAGCACGCTCCGGTCACCGACGACGCAGCGTCGTCGCACGCCCGCGCTCGGCGCGTGGACGGCGGGGGCGGGCGCGTCGTACGTTGCCGCTCCGGAGTTGTGGGCCGCTCATCTGGGGGGTCTTCATCATGGTTGCCGCTACACCACCGTCGAGACACACGTCGACGATCGCCACGCCGAGCGCGCCCGGGCTGGGTGCATCCCCGGTCGACGCTCAGCCGGTCCGGGCCGACGAGGTCCACACCGGCAATCCGAGTCGGGGGATCGCCATCGCGGTCGGGATCTCCGTGCCGCTCTGGGCCGCCATCGTCGCCGGGATCCGCGCCGCGTTCTGACCCGGCATCGCGGGGCGGCACCGTCACCCGCCTCGGAGACGGCAGACTCGGGGGATGCGATGCCCCCTCCGCCGACTCGTGCTCGGTCTCGTGCTGGTCGTGACCGGGGCCGCCGGCGTGCTCGGTCCCGCGTCGGGGGCGAGCGCCCACGCGGAGGTCCGTGAAACCAGCCCGGCGCCGCGCAGCGTGGTGGGCAGCATCACCACGATCGACATGATCTTCTGGTCGGAGGTGGTCAGCGGCACGTTGACCGTGTCTGATCTGGAGGGTGAGGTGGCCGGCGGTGTCGGCGAACCCGATGGTGCGTGGATGTTGCGGTTCGCGCTCGACCGGACGGTGATCGAGCCGGGGACCTACCGGGTCGACGTCGCCTATGTCTCGGCCGACGGCGACGACAACCTCCGATCCTGGACCGTCGAGGTCGCCGCCGGCGCCGCCGAAGCGGCGCCGCTCACACCCATCGCCGGCACGCCGATCGAGCAGGAGGGAACGAGTACCGTCACCCTCGCCGCCACCGCGGCGTTGTTCGTCTGCACGGCGGCGCTGGTGGTCCTCGTGCTCCGACGGGCCCGCCAACGTCTCGCCGCCCTGCCATCCGAGGTCCCAACACCATGAGCATCGTGATCCGCCCCCTCACCGTCGACGACGCCGAGGCGTGCTTCGACATCGAGCAGGTGGCGTTCCCGAACCTGTCGGGCCTCGACCGCAGCGAGATGGACGACTACGTCTGGCTCGCCGAGCGCTTCCAGGAGGGCTGCGTCGTCGCCGAGTACCAGCCCGATCCCGACGACGACGGCAACGTGCCGGACGAGCCGGCGCAGGTCGTCGGCTTCGGCACCGGCATCCGGCTCGACTTCGACTTCCAGGATCCCCAGCACAACGGTGCCGAGATCCTCGGACGGGAGTGGGAGGGCCACGACCCGAACGGCCGCTGGTACTACGGCGTCGACATCGCGGTGCACCCCGACTTCCAGGGTCAGGGCATCGCCCGGCTGCTCTACAACGCCCGCAAGAGCTACGTGCGTCGGGCCAAGCTCCGCGGCATCGTCGCCGGCGGCGTGCTCCCCGGGTACGCCGATCACCGGTACATGACCCCGTTCGACTACGTCACGAAGGTCGTCACCGAGGAGATCTGGGATCCGACCCTGTCGGTGCAGCTCCGCAACGGGTTCCAGGTGTGGTCGGTGCTCCACAACTACGTCATGTCCGACCGCGAGACCAACGGTGTGGCGGCGCTGATCGTGTGGGCCAATCCCGACTTCGCCTGGTGGATGCAGTAGCGGCGCCGACCGGTCCGACTTGCCGCACCGGCCCGGGTGCGGGAGCGTGGCGCATGGCCACGCTGCAACGCTTCGACGGAACCGCACCGATCGACCCGGCCGATCTGGCCGCCGCCCTCGCGGCCGACGGCGCCTGCATCGTCGAACGGCTGGTCTCCACCGAGGTCACCGCCGCGGTGCGTGCCGAGCTCGAGCCGTGGATCGCGGCCACACCCGTCGGGTCCGACGACTTCACCGGCCGCTCCACGCGGCGGACCGGCGCCATCGTCGGTCGCTCGCGCACCGCCCGGGACCTCCTCCGCCACCCCGCCGTGATCGGCACCTGCGACATCGTGCTCGACCACGTGACGAGCTATCAGGTCCACCTCACCCAGGCGATCGCGATCGGCCCGGACTCACCGGCACAACAGATCCACCGGGACCAGTGGGCGTTCGACTTCTTCCCGTTCCCGGACGGCTACGAGGTGCAGTGCAACACGATCTGGGCGCTGACCGACTTCACCGAGGCGAACGGCGCCACACGGGTGGTTCCCGGTTCGCATCGGGCCGGCCCGGACGGTGAGCTGCGCACGAGCTACGAACTCGAGGACTCGGTCCCGGCCGAGATGCCGGAGGGGTCGGTGTTGCTCTACACCGGCTCGGTGTTCCACGGCGGTGGTCCGAACACGAGTGACGACACACGGATCGGGCTCAATCTGACCTACAACGTCGGATTCCTCCGCCAGGAGGAGAACCAGTACCTCACCCTCGACCAGTCGACGATCGACGAACTCGACGACGACCTGCTCCGACTGCTCGGCTTCCGCATCGGCGCCTATGCACTCGGCTACGTCGACGATCTCCGGGACCCGCTCGACGTCGTCCGGGGTCGATCCGACGGAGGGTCGGAGTTCGGTGACGGCGCCTGGGTCGAGGACCGCGTCCGGGCCTGAGGCGCCGCCGGCTCAGGGCAGGGAGCCCGCGGAGGCGAGCGCGAGGCGGACGACCCGATCCTGTCCGCCGGTCATCTCGGCCCGAACGGCGGTGGAGACCGCTTCCTCCGGTGTGACCCAACCGATGTCGAGCGAGTCCTGGCTCGGCGCGCAGTCGCCTTCGACCGGCACGAGGTAGGCGAGGCTCACCGCGTGCTGACGGGGGTCGACGAAGCCGGAGAAGGCGGCGTCCGGGAAGTACTCGGCGATCGTGAACGGCGACGGGTCGACCGGGATCCGGGGCAGCGCCAGCGGGCCGAGGTCCTTCTCGAGGTGACGGAGCAGGGCGTCGCGGATGCGTTCGCCGTAGAGCACCCGGCCGGACACGAGCGCCCGCGAGATCGTGCCATCGGCCATGGCCCGCAGGAGCAGACCGACGTGGGTGATGTCGCCACGGGCGTCGACGCGCACCGGCACGGCGTCGACGTAGACGATGGGCAGCCGGGCCCGGTGCACGTCGAGGTCGGTCTCATCGAGCCACCCCGGGTCGGTCTGGAGATCGAGATCGTCGGTCACGTCCACGAGTGTGCCAGCCCGCACCCGTCCGGTCGTGCATGGAGCACGCCCGGCGTCGGATCACTTCATGCCGGCGGTCTTCACCGTCCGTTGCGACACCTCGTGGAGCTGGCCCCGTCGGACCTCGAACGAGACGACCTTGTCGACCGAGTGCTGGCCCTGGCGGGCCTTGCCGGAGACCACGTCGAGCTCCATGCCCTCGATGACGGGGACGAGCGCCACGGCCCGGAAGCCGTCCTTCGGACCGGGGGTCGAGCGCTTGGTCTCGAGCAGGAGCTCGCTCGACTCCCACACCCACGTGTCGTCGACCGAGACGAAGCGGCAGGTGTGCGACGACTTCGACTTCGAGATCAGGCCACCGGGGCACACGATCACGGCGCCCTCGATCCACGGGAGATGGGCGAGGCCGTCCCGCCCGAACCCGCTCTCGAAGGCCTCGGCGATGATGGCGTCGTGGTTGCCGGCGTCGACGGCCCGTTGGCGGGCGAGCTGTGCGAGCACCTCACCGAGGTTCGCGATCGCGGCGTCGTCGAGCAGGTCGGCCGCGGCCATCACGTCGTCGGGGTGGCCGGAGAGGACCTTCGCCGCGAGCTCGAGCTCCGCCGGTGTGGCTCGCTCGAAGCTCATGTGTCGGCTCCGTCGAACGGCGCCGACACCTCGACGATCCGGTCGTAGCGGGCTCGGATGGCCGCCGCCCGGTCGGCGTCGAGTTCGGGTTCGAAGGTGACCGGGGCACCGCGGCCGGCCCAGTCGGCACCGATGGTGGCGGGCGAGGTCCCGTCGGCCAGCGCGACCGCGGCGGCCTGGGCGGCGGCCCCGACGGCGACGGCGTCGTCGACGACGGGGACCGAGACCGGGCGACCGGCGAGGTCGGCGAAGATCTGGGCGTGCCGGGCCGAGCGGGCGCCGCCACCGATCAGCAGGACCCGGCCGTCGGTCGTCGCACCCGCCGAGGTCAGGGCGTCGAGTCCGGCAAGCAGGCCCGAGGTCACCCCTTCGAGGGCGGCACGGGCGAGCTCGGCGGGACCGGTCTCGTTGGAGAGCCCGGCGACGAGGCCTCGGGCGTTCGGCCGGTTCGGTGTGCGTTCACCGTCGAAGTAGGGGAGCAGGGTGGCGCCACCGGCACCGGGCGCCGACGACGCGGCGAGCTCGTCGAACTCGGCGTGGGAGCGGCCGAGCCACGCCTTCGCGGTGTCGAGGACCCGGGTGGCGTTCAGCGTGCACACGAGTGGGAGGAACCCGCCCGTGGCGTCGGCGAAGCCGGCCACCGCACCCGTCGCATCGGCGGTCGGTGTGGTCGATGAGGCGTAGACGGTCCCGGAGGTGCCGAGCGAGATGGCGACGTCGCCGGGCCCGAGGCCGATCCCGAGCGCGCCGGCCATGTTGTCGCCCGTTCCCGGGCCGACCACGACCTCCGCATCCATCCCGAACCCGAGCTTCGCCGCGAGGTACGGATCCATCCGCCCGGCGGCATCGGTGGGGCCGAGCACTCGACCGAACCACTCGGGCGGGGCCGGGGTGCCGGCGGGTTCGAGGGCGAGATCGAGCAGCTCCTCGTCGAGATCACCGACCGACGGCGACCACCAGCCGGTGCCCGAGGCGTCCCCCCGGTCGGTCACGTGCTCACCCGTGAGGCGCCAGGTGAGGTGGTCGTGGGGCAGCTGCACCATCGCGAGGCGGGCGAGCAGCTCGGGTTCGTGTTCGGCGACCCAGGCCAACTTCGTGATCGAGAACGCGGCGACGGGCACCGATCCGATCCGAGCGGCCCACACGTCGGCGCCGAGAGCCGAGACGAGCCGCTCCGCCTGGGGCGCCGAGGTGGTGTCGTTCCACAACTTGGCGTCCCGCAGGGGCGCCCCGGTCTCGTCGAGGAGGACGAGCCCGTGCTGTTGCCCGCCGATCGCCACCGCCCCCACACGGGGAAGCAGGCCGGTCAACTCGGAGAGCGCCTCGGTGAAGGCGTGCCACCAGGCCAGCGGGTTCTGCTCCGAGACCGGTGGGCTGGTCGGCGGATGCGCCGCGGCGCCCCGACCGAGCACCGCCCCGGTCTCCGGGTCGACCACGACCATCGTGCACGACTGGGTCGACGAATCGACACCGAGCACGAGCGGGCGGGCGGGGTCTGGCGACATCGGGTGCCTCCTCGGCGCGGACCTCAGCGAGTGCGCGGCTTGATCGGTCGCGTGGGGATCACGCGCACCGACACGGTACGGCGGAACGACGCACCCGACTCGATCACCGTGGGGGCGTGGCGGAAGGCGTCCGGCGGGCCCGACTGGGGTTCGACGCAGATCGCATCCGAGGGGTGGGTGAACACCACCCAGGTGTCGCAGTCCGAGCGCATCTCGAGGGTCAGCTCGGGCCATCGCAGCGTCACCGGCTGGGTGACACCCGAGAAGGCGTCGTCCCACGGTGGTGGCGTCACGGCCTGGAGCCGACCGGTCGTCGTGCCGTCCGGGCCGCGCTGCCATTGCCCCTTCGCGTCGAGGGAGAACTCGACCTCACCGGCGTGGATGTGTCGTCGCCACCAGGGGTGCCAACCGACCTGGACCGGCATCGACCGTTCGCCGGCCGTGACCGTGATCGTCCAGTCGACACCGTCGTCACGCACGACCACGTCGCTGCGGACGACACCGCCGAAGGGCCATCGCTCGTCGAGTGCACACCGCAGCACCGCCCAGTCGGACTCGGCCGAGGCCACGGTCCACGGCGAGGTGTAGGCGATGCCGTGGATCGCATGTGGTGGTGCGTGATCGATCGGGAGCTGGTGGGCGATGCCCTCGTGGCGGAGGAGTCCGTGCGCGACCCGGCCGGCCCACGGCACCATCGGATACCAGCCGGCTTTCATCGGATGCGGGTCGTGTTGGCGGAGCAGTTCGTGTCGGCCGACGGTGAACGACGTGATGCGACACCCGTCGGGGTCGAGCACGACCTCGACGGGTCCGGAAGCCAGTGTCAGTGTGTCGCCCATCTGACGGGTCAGGCTAGGGCGTCGCGGTGCCCCCACGGGGTGACCGACGCCCGGAAAGCCGACCGGGGTCGGCGCCCGGAATCCGCTGCACGACGTCCACCGGCCGTCTAGCGTCGTCGGGCTGTGGAACCCGCCGCCCCGCATCCCGACCACGAGGCCGAGCAGGCCTACCTGCGGTCGGCTCGACGCGCCCTCGACGCCATGATCGAGCGGGCCGACCGGGTCCGCCGAGATGCGGAGGCCAGCGCGGCGGCCGAGAAGACCGTCGACACCCGCATCGTCGCCGCGAAGGCGGTGCAGCGATCGCGGTCGCTGGACGTCGGCGATCTGGCGCTGTGCTTCGGACGCATCGACCACGACCCCGACCTCGCCGACGACGAGACGTGGTACATCGGACGACGCCACGTCGAGGACACCGAGGGCGCGCCGCTCATCGTCGACTGGCGGGCACCGATCTCGATCCCGTACTACCGGGCGACCGCCGCCGATCCCATGACGCTCGCGCTCCGTCGTCGTTTCTCGACCGACGTCGACGAGCTGCTCGCCGTGTTCGACGAACACCTCGACGATCCGACGTCGACCACGGCGGTGGGCATCGCCGATCCGGTGCTCGCGGAGGTCGAGGCCGAACGTTCGGGCCGCATGCGCGACATCGTGTCGACGATCGCCGGCGAGCAGGACGAGATCATCCGGGCGCCGCTCGACCGTTGTGTGGTCGTGCAGGGCGGCCCGGGCACGGGGAAGACGGCGGTCGGACTCCACCGTGCCGCCTTCCTGCTGTTCGACCATCGCGAGGGTCTGCACGAGCACCCGATCCTGGTCGTGGGGCCGTCCCGGGTGTTCCTCCGTTACATCTCCTCGGTGCTCCCGTCGCTCGGCGAGACCGCCGTGACCGAGGCGACCATCGAGTCGCTGCTCGAAGCGCAGTTCCGGGTGCGGGCCACCGACCCGGTCGAGGTCGCGGAGATCAAGGGCCGGGCCGAGCTGGCCGTGGTCCTGCGACGACTGCTGCGGGGCATGGGCCGACCCCTCGACGACGACGTCGTCATCCCGATCGGTTCCCGACGTCTGACCTACACCGCAGCGGAGGTGAACGCACTCGTCGACGACCTGTGGGACCGGTCCACGACGGCACAGAACGGCCGGGCCGCGCTCACCACCGCGCTCATCCGGGACGGCTGGCGCCAGGCGCTGCGACGCGGCGCCGACCCGACCGAGGAACCCACGGTGTCGGGTGCGCTGCGCCGGAGTCCCGAGCTCGCGAAGCTGGTCGACGATCTGTGGCCGTCGGTCGGACCGGCCGTGCTCGTGCGACGGCTGCTCGGCAACCGACGTGCCCGCAACGCCGCCACGGCCGGCCTGCTGGAGCGGGCCGACGCCGATCTGCTGCATCGCAGCCCGGCGAAGAAGGTGGGGGAGGAGCCCTGGACCGTCGCCGACCTGCCGCTGTTGGACGAAGCCACCGAGCAGCTCTCCGGCGTGCGTCGCCGCTACGGCCACGTCGTGGTCGACGAGGCCCAGGACCTCTCGCCGATGGCGCTGCGGCTCGTCGCTCGCCGGGCCGAGCGGGGTTCGATGACCATCCTCGGCGACCTCGCGCAGGCCACCGCCCCGGGTGCCGCCGATCGATGGGACGTGGTGGTCGACCACCTCCGATCCGCCGCCCCCGTGGACGACGACTGGGCGGTGGAGATGCGAGCCCTCACCGTCGGCTACCGCGTGCCGGGCCCGATCCTGGAGTTCGCGAACCGCCTGCTTCCCGCCGTCGCCCCCGAGGTGCCACCACCGATCTCGATCCGCTCGCGCGGCCTGCCGGCGGTCGATCGGCGGATCGGGGCCGACGAGGTGATCCGCACGATCCGCGACGAGGTCGCCCGGCTCGGCGAGACCCGTGCGACGGTCGGTGTGGTCGCCGTCGACGACGTGCTCGACGACCTCGCCGCGGGGTTCCGCTCGGACGGGATCGCCGTGTCGGACACCCGGCGACGTGTCGGCCTCGACGAGGCGATCGCCCTCGTGAGCCCGACCACCGCGAAGGGCCTCGAGTTCGACGCCACGGTCGTGGTCGAGCCGGCCGACTTCGAACGGGTCGGCGTCGACCGGGCCGCTGGGCTCCGGCTGCTCTACGTGGCGCTCACCCGCTCGGTGCAGGAACTCGTCATCGTCCGCTCCGGTGCGCTGCCGGCCGAACTCGCCGGCTGAGCGCGCCGGTCGGCTCCCCGGGGAGGGTCAGCGGTCGAAACAGGGCGCCGCCGACAACGACGCGACCGCCGCATCCGGGTCGGCGACCTCCAGCAGCCAGGCGTCCCAGCGATCGGCAGCGGAGAACTCGACCCGCAGCAGGCGTTCGGCCTTACGGAAGTGCCACAGCTCCTTGCGCCCGTGCCGTCGGAAGGTGCCCGCCATGATCACGCCGGGCAGGCCGGTGCCCGGGGCACGCCACATGAACGGCGCATCGGACCGGTTCACGACCGCCGCCGCGGTGACATCGGCGAGCGGTCGGGTCTCACCCGTCGTCAGGGCCCAGACGCGATCCCAACCGGCGATCTCGACCGTGGTGGTGAATGCGGAGCGATCGACGTCGAAACGAACCACGACACGAGCGTAGCCCTCGGTGCCGGCACGTCCCGGTGACCGGGTCGGCGACCCCCGGGTGAGGGGACGGCCACGGTTGTGGCACGATCCGGGCCATGAGCATCACGACGGCGAGCGACGGCACCGAGATCCACTGGGATGAGCTGGGGAGTGGATCGCCGCTCGTGCTCGTCCACGGCATCACCGAGTCGCGGGCCAGTTGGGACCCGGTCGCCACCGACCTCGCGGCCGACCACCGGGTGATCCGACTCGACCTCCGGGGCCACGGCGCCTCGGGCACGGCCGACCGGTACGACCTCGAAGCGATGGCGCTCGACGTGGTCGCCGTCATGACCGACGCCGACGCCCTGGGTGCTCCGTTGCTCGGGCACTCCCTGGGCGGCGCCGTCGTGACCGCGGTGGGCGCGACCGGTGCCGCCGGCGCGGTGGTCTGTGTCGACCAGAGCCTCCAGCTCGGAGCGTTCCGGGACGGCCTCCTCGCCGTCGAGGGCATGCTGCGCGACCCCGAGGCGTTCCCCGCGGTCATCGGTGGACTCTTCGAGGGCTTCCGTGGCGCCCTGGACGATGACGAATGGGCCCGCCTCGACGCCGCCCGGCGGGCCGATCAGTCCGTGGTGCTCGGTGTGTGGGACGCCGTGCTCACCTCGACTCCGGCCGAGCTCGATGCCGTCGTCGAAGGCGCCCTCGCCGGCTACGCCACCACGAACACGCCGTACCTCAGCATCTTCGGCACCGATCCCGGGCCGGACGAGCAGGCCTTCCTCGACCGCATGATCCCGGGTGCCGTGCTCGAGTCCGCCGACGGCGTCGGCCACTACCCCCATCTCGTCGACGTCGCCGGGTTCACGGCGCGGGTACGGGCCTTCCTCGCCTGATCGGGTCGACGACCGCCGTCGCGGATCCGAGCGTCGGGATCAAGGCGAGCCCGTCTCGTGTCGATGCGACGGGGATGCTCGAACCCACCTGGCCCGAGCGGGCCCGCACGACCCTCGCCGGGTCGACCTCCGCCGATCTCGCGGTGCTCGACCCCGATGGCCTGCCCGTCGTGGAGCGGGTGCGGATCATCGACGACGGCACCGGCGCGGTGGTCACCGTCGTGTCGAACCTCTCGCCGCTCACGCTGCGCGCCTGGCAGGACGCCCGCGTCGGCGCCCTCGTCGACGGTCGGGTGTTGCTCCAGGGCCGACTGCGGTCGGTGCCCGGGCTCCAACAGGTCGGGCTCACCGACCGCTTCGTCGACCACCATCCGGGGCGCCGCGACGAGGTCGAGTCGCTCGACTTCTCGTGGTTCCGTGTCGACCCGGAGCGGATCCGCTGGATCGACGACGACGGCATCGACCGCTGGCTCACACCGGACGATCTGGCCAACGCCGAACCCGATCCGCTCGCCGGCCTGCAGGACGACCTGATCGACGACGTCGTCGAACGGCTCGACGACGATCTCGTGGTGATGGCACGGGCGCTCACCGGCCGCTGGCGGGCGAGCGAGGCGACCCTGGTCGACCTCGACCGCTACGGGCTCGTCGCCGACGTCGTCGAACCGGGACGACGGAGCCGGGCCCGGATCCCGTTCCCGGAGCGGATCGACGAACCGGCGCAGCTGCACGCCGCCATCGCGGCCGCACGGTCGGCCGCCCTGGCGAGCCCCAGCGCCGACCCGGCCCGCCGCTAGCTCCAGCCGACGTCCGAGTGGGGTGCGCCCCGGCCGTCAGCCCCGGCGGGCCATCCGGAGTCCGAAGAAGGCGATGCCGGCCGCGACGCCGACGTTCAGCGAGTCGACCGTGCCCGTCATCGGGATGGCGACGCGGTGGGTGGCCGCCCGCATGGTGTCGTCGGTCAGTCCGGGTCCTTCGCTGCCGAGCACGACGGCCACCCGCTCGTCGGGAGCGAACGACAGCTCGGCGATGTCGATCGCGTCCGGGGCCGGCGTGAGCGCCAGGGTCGTGAAACCGTGGTCATGGACGACGTCGAGTCCGCTCGGCAGTGGGTCGAGCCGAGCGTGCGGGAGCTTGAACGCCTCGCCCATGGAGACCCGCCCGGCCCGTCGGTAGAGGGGATCGGCTGTCGTCGGATCGAGCAGCAGGCCGTCGATGTCGAGGCCGGCGGCGCACCGGATGATCACGCCGAGGTTCGTCGGGTTCTGCACACCCTCACAGATCACGATCGAGCGGAGGTCGGGCAGGATCTCCGCCGGGGCGGGCACCGCCTTGCGACCGAAGCACGCGAGCATGCCCCGATGCAGGTGGTAGCCGGTGATGCGCTGGAGCACCTCGGGCCCGGCGGCGTAGACCGGCACGTCGTCGGCCACCTCGTCGGGCAGCGGTTTGGTGCGCTTCCCGTCGACCAGCACCGACACGAGCCGGTAGCCCGCCGCGACGGCCCGGGCCACGACGAGGTCACCCTCGGCGACGAAGACCCCGGCCATGTCACCGCCGGGGCCCTCGCGGCGGCGCCGCAGGACGTGATCACGGAGACCCTGGTAGACCTCGATACGGGCATCGAGTGGATCGTCGATGTCGATCCTCATGGGGGAGCCGATCCGTGCAGGAGCCGGAGGCTCAGGTGCCGTACCGGGGAACGTCGGCGCCGACGAGCTCGGTGAACAGCGCCAACACCTCCCCGTCGTCGGCGTGGCGGCCGGTCTCGGCCTTGGAGTAGATCGTGTGACCGTCGACCACGACGTCGAACACCCCCGCCCCACCGGTGACCAACGTGAGGTCCTCGACGAGGTGTTGGTAGTTGCTCAGCAGATCGGTCGTCGCGCTCACGGCGCGCTCCGAGTAGTTTCAGGGCACGCAGTACGTGATCGAGATCCGGTAGCGGTGATCGGTCATGTCCCGACCCTACCGACCGATCGGCACCCCAGGTCCGACCACGATCGGCGGCGGGCGGGCAGCACCAGGAGGAACCCATGCGGGCAGCGGTGATCTACGAATCGAAGACGGGCAACACGGCACGAGCCGCCCAGGCCATCGTCGAGGCCTTCCAGGCCCACGGTGTGGAGGCGTCGGCGTCGCCCACCACCCAGGTCGACCTCCAAGCCGTGTCCGAGGCCGACCTGCTCGTGATCGGCACCTGGACCCATGGCCTGTTCTTCTTCGGCATGGGCCCGGCGGGGGAGATGAACTTCCTCAAGATGCCGGTGATCGACGGCAAGAAGACCGCGATCTTCTGCACCTACGCCAAGAACCCCGGCACGACCCTGTCGAAGTTCGAGAAGATCATCTCCCGGCGAGGCGGCGACGTCATCGGGGGATATGCGATCAAGCGCACCGAGATCCGTGACGGGGCCGAGGAGCTCGTCGGCCGACTCATGGGCGCGCTCGACAAGGCCTGACGCCCCGGCCGACCCGCCGGTCGGCCACACCCTCATGCGCACGACGATCCTCACCGACGGATCGGGCACGACCGTCGAGTTCGACGGACCCCGACTCGGGCCCGCGACCGGGAGCGGCGATCGATCGCCCACACCCGGGCTCGAGTCGATGCGGCTGCTCCCGGGCTTCATCGACGTCCAGGTCAACGGCGCGTTCGGCATCGACCTCCAGGCCCGGCCCGACCGCATCGGCGAGCTCGGGGCGCGCCTGCCCGAGGTCGGGGTCACCTCGTGGTGCCCGACCCTCGTCACCGGTCCACCGAGCCGCATCGACGCGGGGCTCGAGGCCTGGGCCGACCACCGATCGGTCCCGCCGTCCGGGGTGATCGCCGAACCGATCGGTTGGCATCTCGAGGGGCCGTGCATCTCCGAGGCCCGCCTCGGGGCCCACCCGGCACGGTGGCGCCGCGATCCGGCCGACATCGACACGTCGACCTGGTCGCGGCGTGACGGCGTCAGCCTCGTGACGCTGGCGCCGGAGCTGCCGGGCGCACGCGGGTTGATCGAACGCCTGCACGATGCCGACGTGGTGGTGTCGATCGGCCACACCGACGCACGAGCGGACGAGGTCGTCGCCGGAGTGCGGGCCGGCGCCACGATGCTCACACACCTCGGCAACGCGATGCGTCCCTTCCATCACCGCGAGCCCGGCCCCATCGGCGTCGGGTTGACCGACCCCGCGCTGTCGATCGGACTCATCGCCGATGGCGTCCACGTCCACCCCACCACCGTCGCGCTGGCGTTCGCCGCCGCAGCGGATCGGGTCGTGCTCGTGAGCGATGCCGTCGCACCGGCCGGCCTGCCCGGCAGCTCGACGGCCGGCCACCGCCTCGATGACGGCACGCTCGCCGGGGCGACCGCCCTGCTCGACGCGGTGGTCGCGGCGCACGGCGGGGTGACCGCACCGTTCGACGACGTCGTCGCCGCGGCCACGCGACATCCCGCCCGTCTGCTCGGACTGGCCGACCGCGGGCGGCTCGAGCCGGGACTTCGTGCCGACGTCGTGCTGTGGGACCCCGAGGCGGACCCGGGCCACCACGTGGTGGCCACCTGGGTCGCCGGGCGTCGTCATCCGACGGGGAGCCTGCCGGTCACGACGGTGTGAGCGACCGGGTCAACCGGGTGCCGGCGCTGACCGCCGCATCGTCGATCGTCCAGCTCCGGGGCTCGAACGAGTCACCGGCGTTCATCGCCGCGACGATGCCGTCGATCACGGTGTCGACGAGCACCCGGTCGGTGGTCACGAACAGGACCTCGACGTGCGCCGTGGTCTCGAGGTTCACCGCGACGCGATCCGACCCGCCCAGCAGTGTCGATGTTCGCCGGAGGCCCACCAGGAGCACCACGACGCCGATCGCGACGAACACCCATGAGCGTGAGGCGATCAGGATCAGGCCGAGCAACAGCAGGATCACCGTCGCCCCGGCGGAGGCCGCCGATGGGGCGATCCGCTCCCGGGACACCTCGACGATCTTGGACACCTGATGCGTCCGGTTCCCGAGCGTCAAGGTCTTCGCTGTCAGTACGAGTCGAGCCATCACACCACCCCTGGTTGTCTCACCTCCCGTTCTAGACGCAGAGATTGCGAATAGCAAGTATTGACTATGGGAACGATTCCCGCGACGGGCGCGCCGCCGCCCGGCACGCGACCCCGACACCGGGGATCCATGGCGGGGCGGGGCTCGTGGCCCCCCCCTGAGCGTCGCTGCCGGGGGCGGGGGCCGACCGTGTGGGTCAGACGCCGAGGTAGGAGTTGCCCGTCGGGTGATCCGGGTTCTCGACCCGCACCCGCGGCGCCCCCGCCGAGCACGCCTTCCAGAAGGCCCGGTAGCTGGGGTACTCGATCGCTTCGGTCACCCATCCCGACGCCACGAGCTCGTCGTGCAGCGCGGGCAGGTTGCGCCACGGCACACCCATGTCGACGTGGTGGGCCAGATGCCAACCCGTGTGATACGGCACCATCCAGTACCGGGCGAGCAGCGTCTGCCGGATGACGTGGGTGGTGCGGCGCCGATCCTTCGACCGCTCCATGCCGCCGTGCTCGGCGATCGCCCGGAGACGGTTCGAGAACTTCCACACGGTCATCCACGAGGCGAGCCACACGACGTACACGAGTGGCCGCTGGGCGGCGATCGTCGAGAGCGCGAACACCACCTGGATCGCGATGATCACCCGGGCCTCACCCCGCTTGCGCACCGTGGCGGCGTACCAGAGGCCCTTGAGGTTCTTCCACCCCGACACGCCGAGGAGATCCCGGCGGAGCTTCCGCCGCCAGGAGTCGGCGGGGATCGGGTAGCCCCCGTAGAGCCCGGCGTCGGGTTCTTCCGGGCCCATCTCGTCGCGGTGGTGGGTGAAGTGGGAACGCCGATAAGCCATGAGCGCCTGCATCGACGGGTAGGCGAGCATGCGACCGACGAGATCGTTGGCCCGCTGGTTGCGGAACAGCAGCCGGTGGGCCGCCTCGTGGCCGAGGATGTTGAGCACCGCGTGGCCTCGGGTCATCAACACGAAGGCGAGCGGGTAGGACCACCACGTGTGGATCACGCCGGCGGCGATGACGACCCCGAACGACTGGGCGAAGGCGCCGAGCACGGTGACGACGTTGCGGGCATTGTCGATCCGGCGCAGCTCGTCCCGCAGCGTCCGGACGGGAACCGCCGTCGGACCGAGGCGATCGGTGGGCAACACCTCGGGGAGATCGGCCTCGGCGGGCACCATGGTCACGGATGCAGCGCTCGACATGACCGCAACCTAGGTCACCGTGGTGAACTGACGCCATGAGTCTCCGCCCCGCCGCCGCCGTGATCGCCGCCGCGATCACCGCAGAGCTGCTCCATCGCCGCCTGCTCACCCACGGCGCCACGGCGGGGGAGGCCCGGCGGGCCATGGCCGGAGACGACCTCGTCCCCGATGCGCACGTGTGTGCGACCCGGGCCGTCGACGTCGCGGCCACGCCCGAACAGGTCTTCCCCTGGCTGACGCAGATGGGGCTCGGGCGGGCCGGCTGGTACTCGTGGGATCTCGTCGACAACCTCGGACGACCGAGCGCCCGCCATCTCGAACCCACGTGGATGGTGCACGCCGCGGGTGAGCTCGTACCGGCCGGCCCCATCTCGTTCGTCGCCGCCGTCGTCGACCCCCCTCGGGCGTTCGTCCTCGATCTCGGGCGTGACGGCCCGGTCGGTTTCTCGTTGGCGTTCGGGATCAGCCCGGTCGGAGAGCACTCGAGCCGGCTGGTGTGTCGGGCCCGATTCGCCATCCGCACACCCGGCGGGCGGCTCGTCTCACGCTGGGCGCTGTCCCCGGGCGACGGGATCATGGTCCACCGCCAACTCCGGGGGATCGCGGAGCGAGCGGCGTCGGGCGGGATCGTCGGCCCGGTGGCGACGGAGGGCCCGATGGCGGCAGGCTCGCAGGCATGACCGACACCCTGGTGAACGACCTCGCCGCGCTCGAGTGGGACAACCGGTACACCCGGGACCTTCCGGCCGACCCGGTCGACGCACTCGATCCCGAGGAGCCGATCCTGCCCCGACAGGTGACCGGGGCGTCCTTCACACGGACCCGGCCGACGCCCGTGGCCGCACCGCGTCTCGTGCTCGCGTCCGGAGAACTCGCCGGTCGGCTCGGACTCGACGTCGACGCGCTGGCGACCGAACCCAATGTCTCGGCCCTCGCCGGCAACACCGTGCTCCCCGGGATGGATCCGTTCGCGATGAACTACGGCGGACACCAGTTCGGCAACTGGGCGGGTCAGCTCGGCGACGGGCGAGCCATCGCCCTGGGCGAGATCGTCGACGGCGACGGCGACCATCACATGTTGCAGCTGAAGGGCGCGGGGCCGACGCCGTACTCACGGCGGGCCGACGGGCGGGCGGTGCTGCGTTCGTCGATCCGCGAGTTCCTGTGCTCCGAGGCGATGTTCCACCTCGGTGTGCCGACCACCCGGGCACTGTCGCTCGTCCGGACGGGCGACGACGTGGTCCGGGACATGTTCTACGACGGCAACGCCGCACCCGAGCCCGGGGCGATCGTGTGCCGGGTGGCGCCGAGCTTCGTGCGCCTCGGCACCTTCGAACTGCCGACCTCGCGTGGCGACACCGACCTGCTCCGCACGGTGACCGAGGCCGCGATCCGCCACTCCTATCCACACCTCGTCGCCGACGACGGCGCCGTCACGGAGACGGCGATCGCCGCGTTCGTGACCGAGGTCGTCCAGCGCACGGCGCGACTCATGGCCGACTGGATGCGCGTCGGTTTCGTCCACGGGGTGATGAACACCGACAACCTGTCGATCCTCGGGGTCACGATCGACTACGGGCCCTACGGCTTCCTCGACGACGTCGATCCCGACTGGACCCCGAACACCACCGACTTCGGCCAGCGCCGGTACCGCTATGCGAACCAGCCCAGGGTCGCCGGGTGGAACCTCGCCCGGTTCGCCTCGGCGCTCGTGCCACTCATGGACGGGACCGACGAGCTCCAGGCCGCCCTCGACGGCTACTTCCCGGCCTACTCCGACGCCTTCCTCGCCACCCAGACCGCCAAGCTCGGGGTCGGGGTCCGGCCCGAGGACACCGACGACGGCCGCCACGATCCGCTCGTGACCGACCTCTGGGAGCTCCTGCCGAAGGTCGAGACCGACTTCACCCGCACCTTCCGGCTGCTCGGCTCGGCGGACCTCATCGACACCGACGGCGTCGACCGCACCTGGGACGCACTGGCCACCGACGTCTTCTACCGCCCGGAGCAGCTCGACGACGAGATCACGTCGGCCTGGCGCAGCTGGCTCGAGCGGCTCGCCGAGCGCGTCCGTGCCGAGGGTCGGGAGCCCGCCGAACGACAGGCGGCGGGCGACGCGGTGAATCCGATCTATCTGCTGCGCAACTGGCTCAGCCAGGAGGCCATCGACGCCGCCACCGCCGGCGACGAGGAACCGTTGCGGCGCCTGTTCGACGTCGTCCGGGATCCGTTCACCGAACGGGCCGGACTCGAGCACTACGCGGGCCGACGCCCCGACTGGGCCCGCAACGCACCGGGCTGCTCCACCCTCAGCTGCTCCAGCTGATCGACCGAGCCGGATCACCGCGCCGAGAACACCCCGGGCGCGGTCGGGGTCGGAACCGCGTGCCCGCCTGAGGCATCCTGTGGCCTTCCTTCTCGTCGACCACCGCTCCTGCGGAGGTGCACGCAATGGCTCGACCACGACTGCTCGTCATCATGGGATCCGGTGAGACCGCGCCCACGATGATCAAGCCGCACCGCCGGATCTTCGACACCGTGAACGGCGGCGATGCGGTCGACGCCGTGATGCTCGACACGCCGTTCGGCTTCCAGGAGAACCACGGCGAGCTCGTCGAGAAGACCCTCCAGTTCTTCGACCAGTCGATCGGACGCCCGATGACGGCGGCGGGACTGCGACGGGCCGACGACGGCGACACGGTGGCCATCGAGCAGGCGCTGGCCCGGATCCGCAATGCCGACCTCGTGTTCGCCGGGCCGGGTTCACCGACCTACGCATTGCGTCAGTGGGCCATGACCCCGGTGCCGGAGGTTCTGCGAAGCCGGCTGCGTGACGGTGGCGCCGTCGTGTTCTCCTCCGCCGCGGCACTCACGCTCGGACGCCGCACGGTGCCCGTCTACGAGATCTACAAGGTCGGAGCCGAGCCCGTCTGGCTGGAGGGTCTCGGCGTGCTCGACGAGATCGGCCTGCCCGTCTCGGTGATCCCACACTACGACAACAACGAGGGCCAGACCCACGACACGCGCTTCTGCTACGTCGGCGAGACACGGCTGCGGCGCCTCGAAGCCGAGCTCGACGACGACGAGTTCATCCTCGGCGTGGACGAGCACACCGGTGTCATGTTCGACCTCGACGCCGGCACCGCCGAGGTGTTCGGCAAGGGTGGTCTCACCATCCGCCGTCGGGGCGTCTCGACGGTGGTCGAGACCGGGTCGACCGTCTCGATCGACGAGCTCCGTCGCGGTGTCGCCGCCTCGGCCGACGCCGCACCGGTCGAGGCGACCGACACGGCGGATGTCACGGCGCAGCCCGAGGTCACGCCGAGCGCCGCGGCATCACTTCCCGAAGCCGTCGCCGCGGCCGAAGCACGGTTCCGTGCCGCGCTGGCCGATCGTGACGCCACCACCGCCGTCGCCGCCGTGCTCGAGGTCGAACAGGCCATCGTCGACTGGTCGGCCGACACCAATCAGTCGGACGACACCGACAACGCCCGAGCGGCGCTGCGGGCGATGATCGTCCAGCTCGGTGATGCCGCGACGAGTGGCCTCGTCGACCCGAGGGACACGCTCGGCCCCGTGATGACGGCGATGATGAACGTCCGCACCGTCGTGCGGGCCGAGAAGCGTTACGACCTGTCGGACGTGATCCGCGACGAGCTCGCGGCCGCCGAGATCGAGGTCCGGGACACCCCGGACGGACCGGAATGGGTGCTGCGATGAGCGAACCGAACGGCGTCGACGACGTCGAGACTCCGGAGACGAACGAACCGACGCCCACGCCGGCGCCTGTGACCGTGCTCCCTCGGGTCGCCGATGCGATCGCCGACGGGCGGGGCGTCGTGGCGCTCGAGTCCACGATCTTCTCCCATCTCGGCCTGCCGTCACCGGCCAACGCCCAGGCGCTGCGTCGCTGCCTCCAGATCGTGAACGCGTGGGGCGCCGAGACGGCGCTCACCGCCGTGCTGGGCGGCGACGCCCGGGTCGGGATCGAGCCCGATCAGTACGAGACCATCTGTGGCCCGGCCCGCAAGGCCGCCGCACGGGATCTCCCCGTCGCCATCGGACATCGTTGGGCCTATGGCGCCACGACCGTGTCGGCGGCGCTGACGCTCGCTGCGTCGGCCGGGATCGAGGTCTTCGCCACCGGCGGCATCGGCGGGGTGCATCGTGGGGTCGAGACGACCGGCGACATCTCCGCCGACCTCGACGCCATCGCCCGGCATCCGGTCGTCACCGTCTCGGCCGGGGCGAAGGTCTTCCTCGACCTGCCCCGGACCCTCGAGTACCTCGAGACGGCCTCGGTGCCGGTGCTGGGTTGGCAGACCGACACCTTCCCGGCGTTCCACGCCCGGTCGTCGGGTCTGCCGGTGCCACACCGGGTCGACTCGGCCGAGGAGGTCGCCACGATCGCCCGGGCCCATTGGGCGTTGGGCGGCGGGGGTGTGCTGGTCGTCGCGCCGGTGCCAGAGGACGAGGCCATCCCGTTCGACGAGATCTCCGTGGCCGTCGACGTCGCGCTCGCCGAGCTGGCCGAGTCGGATGCGTCGGGCAACGAGGTGACACCCGTGGTGCTCGCCGCACTCGGCCGGGTGACCGAAGGACGCTCGGTGCCGGCCAACCTGGCGCTCGCCGAGAACAACGCCGCGGTGGCCGCACAGATCGCCGTCGCTCTCACGGGCCGCTGATCGGCGGGCTCCCGGGGGCCACACCGACGGCGGGCTAGCGTCGTCGGCCGTGATGCGTCCGGAACACAACGGCCCGTCGTTCGTCGGGCGCTCCTTCGGCGGATGGTCGCTGGGCGACGTCGCGCTGACGGCGAGTGAGTGGTGGAGCCGCCGAGCGGCGATCCACGCCGGCAGCCGCCGGGCCCGGGCCTTCGCCGCGTTCGGCGAGGGGTCGATCATCTGTTTCCCACCAGCCGCCCTCTACGGCGAGCGGGCGATCCGGGTGGGGGAGGGCACGCTGATCGGACCGCGCTGCTCACTGTCGGCAGGGATGCATCCCGACCAGGAGCTGATCAGCGACGAGATCCTCGTGATCGGCGACCGATGCCTCATCGGGCGGAACAGCTCGATCGTGGCCCACCTGTCGGTCGACATCGGCGACGAGGTCTACTTCGGCCCGAACGTGTACATCACCGACCAGAACCACACGAACGTCGACCCTGATCTGCCGATCGGCCGTCAGCTGGTGCCCGAGCAGGCCGTGCGGATCGGTGCCCAGAGCTGGCTCGGCACGAACGTGGTGGTGACCCCGGGTGTCACGATCGGTCGCCGGGTGTCGGTCGGTGCGAATTCCGTGGTCACGAGCGATCTCCCCGATGGTTGCGTCGCTGCGGGCGCCCCCGCTCGCGTCATCGGCTGAGCGACGAGCCGCCGGCCTCAGCGTCCCTCCGTGAGGCGTTCGAATTCGGCGCTGCCGGCGAACCACAGAATGAGGTCGGCCCGGTCGACGCCGTCCTGGGCCAGCACCGCCACCCAGTCGTCGACCTCCGGTTGCACGGGCACGCGACCGAGCACGTTGCGGTAGAGCAGACGAACGAAACCCTCGTCGTCCGGCGAACCGAATCGCTCCCGGAACTCAGGCGAGTTCAGGAGCTGGACGGCCACCCAGCGCTCACCCCGGCGCAGCTCGTAGTCCATCCAGAAGCACAGCCCACCGGGGTCGGCGAACCTGCCGAGTGCGGCGAGATAGAGCCGCTCGGTCTTGATCTGCTGCGGAGTGAACGCGGGCCGTTCGGTGCCCGTCGCTCTCGCCACGTCGGGGTGGTCCGCCAGGTCGAGCACCACCTCGACCGGGTCATCCGCCGTCATCAGACGGACCTCGAGGGCTGCCCGGGATTCACCGTCGGGCAGCGTCCGTCCCGGCAGCACCCGTTGGGCGATCATCGCCGGAGTGAGGGCCGCTCCGTCGGTGAACTCGGAGGATTGGAGCAGACCAGCGAGCACGTCCGAGCGTGAGAGCGCGGCGGTGCGTCGGCCGAGCCAGTAGGCGCGTCCCTCCAAGCCGGGTCGCCGCCCGAAGGCGACGAGGTAGAAGCGGTCCAGATCGTCCAGGTACCGCTGGCGGAGGGTGTGATCGAGCTCGACCCACTCCCATGCGGGGTCTACTGAGCCGACTGCCTGGAGCATCACATCACCGACCTCGAGCCCGTATCCGGGAAGATACAGGCTGAGATCGCGTGTCTTCGGGTCGAGCGGATCGAGCTCACCATCGAACGAGTAGCGATCGAACACGAACTCGGACCCGTCGCGTCGGAGGTGCGCCTGCACGACGATGCCGTCCTCGACCACCTGAACCGACCACGATGGGAAGCCGTTCGGGTTGGCATCGATCACCTTCGGGCCGAACTCGACCGGGTCGGTTCCGTCCGGGTCGGTGATCGAGAGCTGACCGTCGGCCTCGCGCACCACTCGACCGTTCGGGAGGATGTGGTCGGGGCGGACCAGACCCGCGTACTCGATCGTCTCCGAGACACCGGTGACGACATCGAGCGATGCGATGGAGGTGACGACACCGTCGAAGCCGGCATGAGTGAGGACACGGTCGCCACGCCACGCGAGCGCCCGACCGCCGCCGACGATCGGGACCCGCGGCGCACCGAGGCCGGGCACATCGAGCCGGACGCCGTCGTGGTCGTAGGTCCGTACGATGTAGCTCCCGGGATTCGACCGCTGAATGGCTGCCACATGCACCCGGTTCGGGGTGATTCGCACCGTCGAGAACAGGGTGGTCGATGTGAGACCGACGAGCAGAGGTCGCTCACTCAGCCGAGTCCCGCTCTCGTCGAAACGGACGAGATGAAGGTCTCGGTTGAAACCGGAGACGCCGTCGAAGAACGTCGACAGCTCGACGGCGACCACGGCCGTGACCACGCCGTCAGCGCCGAGACCGATGACGCTCTCACCGATGTAGCCGAGCTCCGGCGCGAGATCGTCGAAACCGACCGACCGGAATGGGCCGTCAGCCCGCCCCGTCGCCCGGCATCGCTCACCGTCGGCCTGCGCACGCGCCGGTGAACCGGCGAACGACAAGCCTCCCAGCACGATCGCTGCGATGACCACACTTCGAACCACACCACGCATGTCGCGAGGCTAGATCACGATGAGTGAGCGCCGAGACGCTCTGTGAGAATCGGCTCAGAGGCCGATCTCGCCGCGAGACACCGAGAAGGTGTCGCAGCTGTTGGGATCACCCGAGTCGAACCCGACGAGGAACCACTTCTGGCGCTGCTCGGCCGAGCCGTGGGTCCAGGTGTCCTGGTTGATCGCGGCACCCGCACCGGCCTGGAGCCGGTCGTCACCGACGGCAGCGGCGGCGGCGAGACCTTCCTCGATGTCGCCGGGCTCGAGCAGCACACCCTCGACGAGGCTCGTGCGGTTGTTCACGTGGAAGCCCCACACGCCGGCGAGGCAGTCGGCCTGGAGCTCGGTGCGCACGCCGAGCTCGTTGCGCTCGACCGTGCCGACTTCACGCTGGCGCTGCTGCACCTGGGCCGAGATGCCGGTGATGGCCTGGATGTGATGACCGACCTCGTGCGCCTGGACATAGGCCCGGGCGAAGTCGCCGCCGGCACCGAAGCGCGGACCGGCCAGCATCTCGAAGAACGCGGGGTCGAGATAGACGTTGTTGTCGCCGGGGGCGGGGCAGTAGAAGGGCCCGACCTCGGGACCGGCCGGACCGCAGCCGGTGCTCACGGTGGAGTCCATCAGCACGAAGCCGGCGGTCTGGAAGTCGAGTCCGGCCTGGTCGAACAGCTCGGTCCAGGTGTCCATCAGGTCGGAGTGCACGGCGAGCATCTCCTCCTCGACCACGGTCAGGTTCGAGCCGGTCGTCTCGTCGAACGACGACGCCTGGCCCTCGACCGCCCCCGGGGCCTCGAGGCTCTCGAAACCGCCGGCGTCGATGTTGAATCCGCCACCGCCGCCACCACCGAGGCAGGCCTGGAGCACGAAGATGAGGAGAATGCCGAGCACGCCGACGCCGCCGGCGCTCTTGCCCATCGGGATGCCGCCGCGTCCACCGGAGGAACGCCCGGAGCTGCCGAGCCCCGGGAACCCGCCGCCCGATCGGCGACGCCCACGGCCGCCCCGTCGGTCGTCGAGGTACTGACGGCCCTTCTGTGCCTGCTCGTCGGAGTACTTGACCATGGAACTCTTCTCCAGAAATCGCCCGCAAAGACCTTAGCGACCGGCGACTAGCGTCACGGGAGTGTCCCCGACAGCCGAGATCTCGCCGTTCGAGACCCACCGTCACCACCTCGACCTGTACGCCGAGGCGCTCGGCCTCGGACTGAGCGACGGCGACGTCGTGGCGGTGATCCGTGAGCTCGATGCCGCGGTCGCCGCCGGCCCGACGGGTCACGGCTTCCGGGTCGGCCCACTCGTCCCGCTCGACCTCGACGACGGCCCCGTCTGGGCGAAGGTCGAGACCGCCGGCGTGGGCGGGTCGCACAAGGCCCGTCACCTCTTCGGGCTCCTGCTGCGCCAGGTGCTCCGGGAGCGGGCCGGCGCGGCACTCGACGACGGACCGTGGGCGATCGCGTCGTGTGGGAACGCCGCTGTGGGTGCCGCGACCGTCGCCGCCGCGGTTGGCCGGGACCTCGCCGTCTACGTGCCGGTCGATGCCGATCCGGCGGTGCTCGAGCGGCTCGACGTCCTCGGTGCCCACGTCACCTTCAGCCACCGCCACGACGGCGAAGCGGGCGACCCGTGCCTGCGCGACCTCGGGCTCGCGCTCGACGACGGGGCCGTCGCCTTCACGGTCCAGGGCACGCTGCGCCCCGACACGATCGATGGCTGTCGGACCTTCGGCCTCGAGCTCGCCGACCAGTTGCATGCCGCCGACGTCCGGGCCGACGATCTCTACGTGCAGATCGGCGGGGGAGCGTTGGCCACGGCGGTCATGGACGGCCTCACCCGTGCCGGGATCGAGCTTCCCCGGCTGCACCCCGTCCAGCCCCGGGCCGCGCACCCCTATGCCGCCGCCGTCGAACGGGTGCTCGACCGGGTCGGCACGGGTGTCGATCCGACGGCCGACGATCTCGACTGGGCGATGGAGCCGTGGCCGGGCACCCCGGCATCGGTCGCGTCCGGGATCCTCGACGACATCACCTACGACTGGCGGACCGTGTTCGCCCACCAACACACCACCGGCGGCCATGCGGTGTTGGTCGACGAAGCGGTCTTCGTCGAGGCCACCGACGCCGCGCGGTCCGAGCTCGCCCGCCTCGGCGACGAGGGATCACCGAGCGGTCCGGCACCCGATGCGACCGGTGCCGCCGGGCTGGCCGGATGGCTGACCGACCGGCGCGATCCGTCGACGGACACCCCCGGGGTGTCGGTGGTGCTGTTGACCGGTGTCGACCGATCGGCCGAGACCTGATCGATCGGGCTCAGGCGCCGAGTGGACGGCCGAAGGGCAGCTGATCCCGCCAGGTGCCGAGGAACGCTTCGGCGCGCTTGCACGACGCCATGAAGAGATCCTCGTCGGCGAAGGCGGCCGTCGCCTCCGCCAATGCGGCGCGAGAACGGGCATCGACCTCGCCGAGCACGGCGTCGGGGTCGCCATCGAGCGAGCCGGCCAGGAGGCCACCACCGGCACTCACGAAGTCGGGCACGAGCGTGACGTCGGCTCGCCGGAGGACCGCATAGGCCTTCGTCGTCACCGGAATCGGCGACCACGGCACGACGGCGCGGGCACGCACCATGTCGGCGCCCTGGTGGTTCATCGCCCCCGGCTTCGCCCCGACCAGCAGGGCATCGACCCCGGCGCCCCACAGCGTCCAGGGTTTGGCGAGCGACTCCGGGTCCGGACGATCACCAGACAGCAACGCATCGAGGTCGAGGCCACCACCGGCGATCACCCCCTTCGCGGTCCCGACCGCCGTGAGGTCCGCGCCGACACCACGGAGCGCCGTGGCGAGGGTGGCCGCGAGTGGGGATGCGTCCCACCCGTCGACGGCGACGGACACCCCGGCGAGGTCCTCGGTGCCGAGTGCGTGGCAGAGCCCGGCCATCACGGAGCGGACGACGGCCTCGTCGGCACCGGCGAGGCCGTGTGCGGGGGAGACCTCGGCGAGGCCCGCCAGCTCGGACACCCCCAACCCCTTGCCCGCCGTGAGACGCAGGGCGCCCGACGCGGCATCGTCGGTCAGCTCGGCGACGAAGGCTTCGGCGGCCGGACCGGTCGCATCGCCTTCGGCGTTGATGCCAGCCGAGGCACCACCGATCGTGAGGCCGTGGGCGGCGAAGGTGTACGTCGCCGAGCGGGCGAGGTCTTTCGCCGAGGACTGGAGGATCTTGCGACCGCGGCGGACGATGCCGGCGGAGGTGTCGGCGCCGTCGAGGTCGGTGACGACGAAGGCCTCGGTGGTGGTGAGCTTGCGGAGGGGCACGCTCGCAGTCTCGGCGCGTCGGCGACGGTTTGCCACTCCGGGGCCGGGACTCAGGAGGCGGCGGAGCGGATCCCCCCGGCCAGCTCGACCAGGTGATCGAATTCGGTCTCGGTGACCGGTTGCACCGACAGGCGCGACCGCTGCACGAGGACCATCTCCGACAGCGCCGGGTCCTCCTTGATCTCGGGCAGCGGGACCGGGCGCTCGAAGTGACCGACGTAGCGCACGTCGACGAGCAGCCACCGTGGATCGTCGGGCGAGCTCTTGGGATCGAAGTACTTCCCGTCGGGGTCGAACTGGGTCGGGTCGGGGTACGCCTCCGACGCGACCTCGGCCAGGCCGACCGCCGCCGGGGGTTTGGCGTTCGAGTGGTAGAAGATCACGCGATCGCCGACGGTCATCTCGTCCCGCATCAGGTTCCGGGCCTGGTAGTTGCGGATCCCGTCCCAGGGCTCGACACCGTCGCGGGCGAGGTCGTCGAGGGAGTAGGCGTCGGGTTCGGACTTCATGAGCCAGTGCCGCATGGCTCCGAACCTAGCGACGGCGACAGGTGCGGAGCAGGCGGAAAACGGCGAACGCCCGGCCGCAGGGGCCGGGCGTTCGGAAGGATCCGGGTCGGATCCGGGCGCCACCCCGAGGGGCGGCGTCAGTGCCGGATCAGAAGACCTGGTTGTTGGCGAACGCCGTGGCGAACACCAGCGACACGATGGTCATGACCTTGAGCAGGATGTTCATGGCCGGACCGGAGGTGT
>JAHDBV010000192.1 GCA_020630195.1 Acidimicrobiales bacterium | reverse complement strand
CGGCGTCGCTCACGAACACCTCGGCCGATCCACAGGCAGCAACCACCACCAACAACACCACCGCCAACACTCCAGACCGACACCGCATACCCAGTCAGACGAATCAAACCCGGATCCAGTTCCTCGATCCCGTCACAAACCACGTGCGAGTGAGGCGTCCCCGATCAACGCACCCCACACGCACCCATGACGGGTGACGCCTCGCAGCCGGTACTGTGTTCCCCGATTCGGGGAGCGGCATACGCTCGCAGCGTGTCTCTCGGTGACCTCCTAGCGGAATACGACGCCAAGCTCGCTGAACGGTTCCCGACCGCCCACACTGTTGAGCCAGCGCGACCGGCCACGGTCGAGCAGCTCCGGACCGCCGAGTTCCTCTACGGAGCCGAGCTGACACCTGAACTCCTGGAGCTCTACGAGTTCAACGGCACCGGTTACCGCAGAGTCGTCGGGTACGACGCGGTCCGGCCCATCGCTCAGTCGCCCATCGAGCACTTCGCGCTCCAGATCCCGACGCCGTACAGCGGTGGCCCGTTCCCGCGACGGAGCTGCGTCGTCGTCGCAAACGACGCCAGGTATTCCCAGCTCGTCACACCACTCACTGGTGATCACCGGGGCGAGGTGTTCCGACTCTCGTTCGAAGGCTGGGTCCGCTGCCACGCGGCGCACTCCATCGCCGCGATCATCGAGTCCTGGCTCCACTTCCTCGAGAACAACTTCTTCACCCTCAGCCCGTACAACGAGATCGTCGTGCGGGGCAGCGCATTCGAGGTCGAGAACGGCCCGAGCAGTTTCGAGATGCTGTTCCCAGCCTGGCCGACAGCGAACCCGCTTGCGATCGATCACTACTACGACCGAGACAATCCCGAGCACGTCGACTTCATCGCCCGCCACACCGAGGGATACGAGTTCGACCCTCGAGGCAGCGAACTCCACCCCGAAAGCGACGACTTCTTCGCCGAACACACCGACGATCTCAACGCCGAGTTGACCTCGCTCGAGGTCGCGTTCAGGCGACGAACGACGTGAAGCGCCCGCTCCGGGTCGATCTCGTCGACCGCTGGAAGCTGACGCCCGAAACTGGCTGAACTGCGCTCGATCGCAGGCTGCGCCCCAGCGGTCGCCAATCTCGAGCGACCGTTGCCTCGCTCGGTGATGTCGTCGTGGCACACCGAACTCGGACATCAGGCCTCCGATCTCGCCTCACCCGAGGATTGCTTGGCCTGGGTGCGTGCCAGCGCACGATCGCATCGGTCAATGACGTGCTGATCCACACGGGGGAGCGGGCGAAGATCGTCCTGCGTCTTGAGGAGGCCTTCCCATGACCGGCATGGAGAGGCTGAATACGCTGGCCCGACGGAAGAGCGGCAACGGTGGACCGAGGTGGGCATCTGCCTCGACGTTGTCTCGGCGGTGGAGACGAGCGGTGCGAATTCGACGACGGATGATCGCAGTGATCAGCGGCGCGCTCATGGCGGTCGGATCCACAACTGCAGTCGGAGCATCGGAGCCCTCGGCCGACCCCGCAGCCGATACCCCGGCGGACAGGGTTCTCGTCGTCGACCGCGACGCTGCTGTGGTCGATGTCGACGGCGACGGCTCGCCGGACTGGTTCCGCTGGGGAGAGTCCAACACGCACCTACCCGTCGGTGAGCGTGTGAACCATCCAGGTCAGGTCTTCACACCCCGTCTCGAGTGGGACCTCGATGTCAACGACGTCGCTCGCATCGTCGACTCGCGGGTCATCGCCGAGATCGAGCAGGGCACCGAGTTCCGGCGCCCCGGCCTTCGCATCATGATTGGCGACACACCGATCTCTGTTGTCGGCCCCGAGATCGACATCACGGCCGAGGTCCGGGCTTGGGCGGTCGAGAATCCGGTTGGTGGCACCTTCACGATCGATGTGACGGGTGGATATCCGGTACGCACCCGTGAGTTCGATCTCAATCATGCTGCCCGTCTGCGCCTGGTGCCGGAGTCCCAGGAGCGGCTCCGAATCGATCAGATCATCCCGATCGACGGTTGCAGCCGGTACTCGTGCTCATCGAACCTCTGGGGCCCGGCCGGACGAGTTCACTTCTTCGTCGACCTCGATGCTGCCATGCGTCCCACGCTCGGGGCAGCGGAACGCATCGAGCTCGCGATCCGCCTCGTCGACTGTGACGAAACGGTTCGCTTATTCGGTCGCCCCGAACGCAACGACCGGGCTCGGATCGGCAACATCCGAACCCCGTTGCCACGCGACGCCGTCGTCCTCGCCGATGACGTCGCGGCGCTTCCGGTCGAGAACGGACTTCGCTACGTCGACATCACCGACTTCGTCCAGTCGAACATCGATGCTGCCGCCGGCTTCCGGTTCGACCCGAGTGGGAACTCGTGCACCGTCCTTCTCGGGGCGAACGGCCGAGCCGTCCCGAGCCACGTGCCCTACGAGCCAGGCCTCGCGATCGACGGCCACCGCTACGACGCTGAACTGACGGTCATCAGTCGCCGGGGAGACCTCGCAGCCTGTTCTGCCATCGTCGACCCCCAGACCCGAATCCCACGCGTGACCTGGAGCGCCGCAGACGACGTCGACGCCGAGCTCTATCGATCGCTTCCGGGCAGTCGCACGACCGGGTCAACCCGACTCCCCGAAGGCACCTGGCTCGACTTCTCCTCGGGCTCGTTCAGCGAGATCGCGCGCTACACCGTCGTCGCCGAACGAGGTGACAAGACGGAACTGATCCGTTGCGGAACCGTGCCCCTCACCGTCACGGAGCTTACGAGCGAGCTCATCGGCATCGCCGAGGAGCAGTCACGTTCTGTTCGTCAGATCCGACTCGATGGCGGGGCGACGATCGCATTCCGGCTCGGGTTCGGGAATGACACGGCGATCTACGACCTCGAGTCTGGGCAACTCGTTGCAGGTGTCGAGGGCGCTGCCCCCAACCCGTTCTCGGG
>JAHDBV010000078.1 GCA_020630195.1 Acidimicrobiales bacterium | reverse complement strand
ACCACTCGTTGCACGGAACTACGATGCCCTCGTGAGCGGCTTCGATCCACCCGAGGGCGGCGGACTTCCGTTCTTCGACCTGCAACGCATGATGGCCGGAGCGGGAGATCCGTGGGACATGGCCCGCCAGATCGCGCGCTCGGTCGCGAACGACGGAGCCAGTGAGGGCAACGTCGACCCGTCGGCCCGCTTCGAACTCGCCGACCTCGCCCGCGTCGCCGAGCTGCACGTGAGCAACGGGCCCGGGCCGTCGCTGCCCTCCGGGACCACCGTGGAGGTGGTGAATCGGACCGAGTGGGCCGACCGTTCGCTCAAGGCCTACCGGCCGTTCCTCGAACGCTTCGGTGAGGCGTTCGCCGCAGCCCCGCCGGCCGAGACCGACCCCGGCGACCCGTTCGGCGCCATGTTCGGTCAGATGTTCCAGATGCTCGGCCCGAACATGGTGGCGGCCTCGGCCGGATCACTCGTCGGCCAGCTCGGTGCGCGGGCCCTCGGCAGCTACGACCTGCCGATCCCCGGTCGTGGTGCGACGGTGCTCGTGGTCCCACCCGCCATCGACGACGCCGCCGACGCCTGGGACGTTCCGGTGGCCGAGTTGCGGATGTGGTTGCTCGTGCACGAGTTCGCCTCCCACGCCGTGTTGTCGGTTCCCCACGTGGCCAAGCGGCTCGAGGCGCTCCTGCTCGACTTCGCCGCGGCGTTCCGCCTCGACCCCGAGGCCCTGCTCGGAGATCTCGGCGGTGAGGATCTGGCCGATCTCTCCCAGCTCCAGGAGATGGCCGAGCGCTTCGGCGACCCCGACACGATGTTGTCGGCCATGCGCACCCCCGCCCACGATCTGCTCGTGCCACAGCTCGACGCACTCGTGGCGGCCGTGCTCGGCTCGGTCGACCACGTCGTCGATCGGATCTGCGCCGGCCTCGTCACGAGCCACGCCGAGATCCGCCGCCGGATGGACGCTCGCTGGGTCGACACCGCACCGGCGGATCGGATCATGGAGCGCCTGCTCGGACTCGAGATCGACGCCGGAACCCTCCAGCGCGGTCGCACCTTCATCGCCGGGCTCGTCGAGCGCGACGGCGACGGGGCGATCGCCCGTCTCTGGGCCGACGAGCTCGATCTGCCGACGGCGGCCGAGGTCGATGCCCCCGGGCTGTGGCTCGCCCGCACCGGCGGCGGCGACGTGGCCGGGCTCGACGGCGACCTGCCCTCGCTCGGAGTCGAGATCCCCGACGATCTCTCCGGGCTCGACGACCTCTGAGTCAGCGGCGGCCGTCGTCGCCCGACCCCACCTCGACCGGGTCGTTCGCCCGCTCCGATTTCGCCGCTTTGCGTGCCCGGCGACGAGCGGCCACCGAGGTGCCGAGGTTCTTCGCCTTCTCGCGATCGACCGTCGGGGTCGGGTCCTTGCCGAGCCAGTAGCTGATCGCGGCGAACAGCGACGCCCCGCCGAGGATGACGAACCCGATCCAGGCGGCCAGCGGCAGCAGCACCGGGATCAGCGCGCCGAGCACCCACACCAGCTGGAACCGGGTCTCGAAACGGGAGAACGAGCGCCCCAGGTTCGCGGCCGGGGCATCACGCTGGACGATGGAGTCGAAGGCCTGCTTGCCGGTCTGGGCCCCGGCCGCCACCGTCAACGAGACGACGAAGATGGCGACGAGGCCACCGGCGAACGCACCGAGCAGGGCGACGATGCCGATGGCGGCGAGGGTGCCGGCGAGCATGCGCTCCTCCCGGACATGCGCCCGGATCCGGGGCGCGATGATCGAGCCGACGAGGCCGCCGAGGCCGATCGCCCCGAGGGCGACACCGAAGTGCCAGGTGGGCGCACCGCCGGACGACAGGTCGATGCTCTCGAGCCCGAGTGCTTCGCGCACCCGATGACCGACCGGCACCGCCGGCCCGGTGGGCCCGGGGTCGATGCCACCACGGAGCTCGAACGCGAGGAGCATCGTGAGGAAGCCGACGACGCCCCGCACGTAGCCCATCGCCGAGGCGGCGAGCAGGATGCCAGCGCCACGGAGTTCGGCCTTCTCCGAGGCCGGGGTCGGGGCCTTGGCCACGGTGGAGGCCGGGATCTTCGTGCCGAGGTAGACGGCCGTGGCGAACACGATCGCCGCCAGCACCAGCGCACCGGCCGATCCGGTGAACCGCAGTGCCAGCGCCCCCGGCACGGCCGCCAGCACACCCGAGACGGCGGCGAGGAGGGCCAGCCGCGAGTTCGCCTCCACGAGTTCGTTCTCGTCGGTGACGATGGCGGGCACGATCGCGGCCTTGGAGATGTGGTGGGTCTTGCCGAGCACCAGCATCGTGAACGCGAGCGGGAAGAGCAGGAGCGAGTCGGTGTAGAGCAGCATCGCGATCGAGGTGGGCACCCGGATCGCCGACGCCCCGATCATCATGAAGCGATGCCCACCGCGGAGCCGGTCCATCATCGGGCCGAGGAACGGGGCGACGAAGGCGAACGGGGCCATCGTCACGAGCAGGTAGAGCGCCACCCGCCAGCGAGCGTCGTTGGGGTCGATCGAGAAGAACAACGAGTCGGCGAGGGCGATGGCCACGAGCGTGTCGCCGGCGATCGCCGCCCCGTGGGTGCGGGCCACCCGCACGAAGGGGGTGGCGGGCGGCCGGGCGCCGGCCGGGCGCGCTCGACGGCCGCTCCGCTCGGCGGGGGTCGTGGGCCCGCCGGAGGTGGTGGCCGGGGTCTCAGCCGTCATCGCTCCGGATCGTAGGTCAGCCGCGGGGCCGTTCGTATTTGTACCCGAGACCCCGGATCGTGACGATCCGCGTCGGGTTCGACGGATCCTCCTCGACCTTCGAGCGCAGGCGCTTGATGTGCACGTCGAGGGTCTTGGTGTCGCCCACGTAGTCGTGGCCCCAGACCCGGTCGATCAGCTGATCGCGGCTGAGGACCCGCCCCGCGTTGGTGAGGAGGAGGTCGAGCAGCTCGAACTCCTTGAGCGGCAGGGCCACGAGCGCTCCCCGGACCGTCACCTCGTGACGGTCGGGATCGAGCTGCACGTCCCCGACGGTGACGACCGCCTCGACATCGTCCGGCGTCGCGGCGACGTCGCTGCGGCGGATCACGGCCCGGATGCGGGCCACGAGTTCCCGCATCCGATACGGCTTCGTCACGTAGTCGTCCGCGCCGACCTCCAGACCGACGACGGTGTCGATCTCGGACGACTTCGCCGTGACCATGATGATCGGCACCTTCGAACGTGTCCGGATCTCCCGGCACACGTCGACCCCGGACACCCGGGGCAACATGACATCGAGCAGGATCACGTCCGGGTCGACCGTCTCCCAGCGCTCGAGCGCCTCCGCCCCGTCACGGGCGACTTCCACCCGGAAGCCCTCGCGGCGCAGCCCGATCTCGAGGGCGTCGACGAACGCTTCCTCGTCCTCGACGACGAGCACGGTCTGATCGGCCATGGTCAGGCTCCTCCGATGGTGATGGGCCCGTCGTCGACCGGGCGGGGACTCGACGGATCCCCGGCGACCGGGGGCAGGTGCACGGTGAACACCGAACCCTCCCCCTCGACCGACTGCACGGTGACCCGGCCCCCGTGCCGCTGCACGATGTTGCGCACGATCGACAGGCCGAGCCCCGTGCCACCCGTGTCCCGGCTGCGGGCGGCGTCGACCCGATAGAAGCGTTCGAAGATCCGCTCGAGGTCGCGCTCGGGGATCCCCCGCCCCTCGTCGGCCACGGCGAGTCGGACCTCGTCGTCGACGAGTTCGGTCTGGATGCGGATGGTCGTGTCGGCCTCGGAGTACTTGGCCGCGTTCTCGACGAGGTTCGCGACCGCGGACACCAGTTGTGTCTCGTCGCCGGGCACCGAGACGTCGGTGCCGTGGTCGACCTCGATCCCGACGCCCCGGCGTTCCGCGACGGGGCGGGCGCGATCGACGGCGGCGTCCACGACCGTCCCGATCCGGACCGGCAGTGCCGGACCGGCCTCGTCGGCTTCGATCGCCGAGAGGGCCAGCAGGTCGTCGATGGTCGCACCGAGCCGGAGGGCCTCCCGCTGCAGACGGCCGGCGAGCCGGGCGACCACCTCGGGATCCTCGGCGTCGGCGAGGGTCTCGGCGAGCACCCCGATCGCCCCCACCGGTGTCTTCAGCTCGTGGCTGACGTTGGCCACGAAGTCACGCCGGACCACTTCGGTGCGGTGCTCCTCGGTCCGATCGACGAGCATCACCACGACCGAGCCCGGGATCGTGGCGCCGGTCTCGACGATCGGATGCGCACGGAGTTCGACGAAGCGACGGGGTGGGCCCCACAGATCGACCCGTTCCTCGACCGAGCGACCACGAAGCGCCTGCTCGGTCATGTCCCGCACCTTGCCGTCGACGATCGCGTCGCCGTGACGTCCGGAGCCGTATTCGGCGGCCACGGCGTTGCGGTAGGTGATCTGGCCGTCGAGGTCGACGATCATCACCCCCGTCGGCAGGACCTGCACCACGGCGGCGAGCCGCTCGGCCTCGGTGGTCTCGACGACCGTGTGGGGCTCGGGCACCACCATCTCGGCCGGCTCGGGTTCGACGGTGGTGCCGCGACGGTGGACGAGGGTGGCGGCGACGGTGCCGATCACCAGCCCGACCACGAGCCAGATCATGCCGACTCGTCCGCTCCCGGATCATCGGTGACGCCACGCCGACCGGCCTCGGCCCGCATCGCCCCGGCGTGCTCGGGCAACCAGCCGGTCACCATGTAGCTCACCCGTTCGCCGATGTTCACCGCGTGATCGCCGATGCGTTCGTAGTAGCGGGAGACGAGCGCGAGCTGGACTGCCACGGCCAAGTCGATGGCGTCCTCCCGATTCGCCTCGAAGATCGCCTCCACCATGTCCCGGTTGAGCTGATCGAGTCGGTCGTCGATGTCGGACAACGCCCGACCGAGCCCGGCGTTCCCGTCGGCGAACGCGTCGAGGCTGAACCGGAGCAGCTGCTGCGCCTCGGTGCTCATCGCCGAGAGGATCCCGCGGATCTTCGGGGTCATCGGCGAGCCGTACATCCGCCGGGTCGCCTTGCAGACGTTCACCATCAGATCGGCGGAGCGCTCCAGCTCCGCGATGAGCTTGATCACGGTGACGACGCGGCGGAGTTCACCGGCCTTGGGCGCCTGGCGGACGATGATGCTCCAGCACCGTTCCTCGAGGTCGACCGAGAGGGCGTCGATCTCGTCGTCGAGATCGATCAGGGTCTGCGCCTGGTCGAGATCGCCGCTCAGCAGCACGTCGGTCCCGCGGGGCACCGTCTCGCAGGTCATGGCACCGAGGCGCAGCACGTCGGCCGAGAGGTCGTCGAGCTCGCGGTGCCAGGACACCCGCTGTTCCGTTCCGTCCATGGTCATTGCATTTCCTCCACGAGGTTGGTCGGATCCGCCGTCAGCAGGGGGCCGATTCGGGCGGCGATGATGTGGGCGTGGTCGTCGAGGCGGTGGGGCGCCCGACCGACGACCGGGAGTCGTCGCTCCTCGAGCTCGGCGGGGGTGTGGCCATGGGACTCAGCCGAAACGCCCCGTGACGTAGTTCTCGGTGCGCTCGTCGGCCGGGTTCGAGAAGATCTTGTCGGTGCGGTCGTACTCGACGAGCTGACCCGTGCGACGATCGTTGGTGGCGTCGATCTCGGTGGTGAAGAACGCGCAGCGATCCGAGACCCGGGCGGCCTGCTGCATGTTGTGGGTCACGATCACGATCGTGTAGTCGTCCTTGAGCTGCTGCATCAGGTCCTCGATCCGCCCGGTGGCGATCGGGTCGAGGGCGGAGCACGGCTCGTCCATCAACAGCACGTCGGGCGTCGTGGCGATCGCCCGGGCGATGCACAGGCGCTGCTGCTGACCACCAGACAAGCCGAGGGCGGAGTCCTTCAGACGGTCCTTCACCTCGTCCCAGATGGCGGCCGAGCGGAGCGAACGCTCCACGAGCTCGGGGAACTCGCTCTTCGGCACCCCGGCGATCCGGGGACCGAAGGTGATGTTCTCCTCGATCGACTTGGGGAACGGGTTGGGCTTCTGGAAGACCATGCCGATCCGGCGCCGCACCTCGACCGGGTCGACCTTGGGTCCGTAGAGGTCGATGCCCTGGTAGGTGATCCGGCCTTCGACCCGGGCGCCCTCGATGAGGTCGTTCATCCGGTTGAGACTGCGGAGCATCGTCGACTTGCCACAGCCCGACGGGCCGATCATGGCGGTGATCTCGTGCTCCCGGACCGGCATGTGCACGTCGCGCACCGCCCGGAAGTCGCCGTAGTAGACCGAGACGTCCTCGACGTCCATCACCACTCGGTTGTCGTCGACGACGATGTCGTCGCTCAGCGTGTCGTCCACGTTCAGGGCCCTCACTTCGGTCATGTCCGTGCCTTCACTTTCCCTCACGCTTGGCTTCGAAGCGGTTGCGCAACAGCACGGCGACTGCATTGAACCCCAGAACGACCAACAACAGGATGACGATGGCCGCCGCGGTCACCGGGACCCAGTCGTCGCCGGGCTTGGTGGCGTACTCCGTGATCAGGATCGGCATCGCGGTGAACTGCTCGCGGAGCTGCCCGAGTTCGAAGAACCCGGCGTTCGATCCGAGGCGGCCGCGGATTGCGCCGACGAGGATGAGCGGGGCCGCTTCACCGAGCGCTCGGGCCAGCGAGAGCAGCGTGCCGGTCAGGATCCCGGGGGCGGCGTAGGGCAGCACGTGGTTGCGCACGACCTCCCACTTGGTCGCCCCGACGCCGTAGCCCGCCTCACGCAGCGACTGCGGCACAGCCCGGATCGCCTCGGCGGAGGTGATGATCACGACCGGCAGCGAGAGCACCGCCAGGGTGAGGCCGCCGGCGACGGTCGTCTTGCCGAAGGCGCCGTCCTCACCGAAGGGGCCATCGAGCAGGCCCACGAAGATCGTGAAGCCGAGGATCCCGTAGACCACCGAGGGCACACCGGCGAGGTTGCGGATGTTGACATCGACCAGGCGGGTGAACCAGCTGTCGGTCGCGTACTCCTCGAGGTAGATCGCCGCCCCGATCCCGATCGGGAACGAGAGGCAGATCACGAAGATGCCGATCCAGAACGTGCCGCGGAGCCCGGTGAACACCCCGGCTTCGTCAGACCGGGATCGCAGCGGGTTGGCGAGGAAGTCGCCGAGTCGGGACGAGAGCACCGACCACGAGTCGCCGACGACGTCGACGACCAGCACGGCCAGCACGAGCAACGAGAACAGCAGGGTGGCGAGCATCAGCCAGCGGAAGCCGATGTCCTTCGGGTCGCGCCCGCCGGACTCGATCCGGGCCCGGACGCGCTCGGCGGTCTTGTCCTTGTCGACCATGGGAGAGATCAGGGTCATGGCCGCCTCCTCAGTACTGCTGCCGCACGCGGCGGACGAAGCGGTCGGCGATCACGTTGAGCGTGAGCGTGATGACGAACAGGACCGCACCGACGAAGAACAGCGAGTTGAACGCCGTCTCGACGATCGTGCCGTCGGTCCCAGAGGCCTGGGAGGCCATCGCGGCGGTCATGGTGGCGCCACGCTCGAGCGGGTTCACGGTGAACTGCGCCGAGTTGCCCGAGCCGCCGGCGGCGAGGAACACTACCATCGTCTCGCCGATCGCCCGGGAGGTCGCCACGATGAAGGCGGCGACGAGCCCCGACACGGCGGCGGGCAGGACCACCCTGGTCGAGGTCGTGAACTTGCGGGCGCCGAGCCCGGCCGAGGCCTCCCGCAGGGCGTTGGGCACCGAGCGCATCGCGTCCTCGGAGATCGAGGCGACCAGCGGGATCGTGAGCAGGCCGACACCGAGGCCGGCAGCGAGCAACGACTGGTTGCCGGCCGAGTCGAAGAGATTCTGGACGATGTTCGGGCCGATCCAGCGGAGGGCGAAGAAGCCGAGCACCACCGACGGGATGCCGGCGAGCACCTCGAGGATCGGCTTGAGGATGCGACGCACCCGGGGGCTGGCGTACTCGGAGAGATAGACGGCGGCGCCGAGACCGACCGGCCCGGCGACGGCCATCGCCACGACCGTGACGATCACGGAGGCGACGAGCAGCGTCTTGATGTCGAACTGCATGAAGCGCGGCGCCCACTGCTCGGTCCACAGGTTCGACAGCGAGATCATGCCGTCGCGGGTCTCGGCCAGGGCGTCGGCCGGCGGCGAGATGAGATCGCCGACGAAGCTCTGCGCCTTCCAGAGGAGCGACCCGACGATCAGGATGCTGATCACGAGTGAGGTCGTCGCGGCGCCGGCGAAGACCGTCTTCACGATCGATTCCTTCTGCCGGCGCTTGGGATTGCCGGCCAGCAGATCCGGATCCGCCGGCATGACCGGTGCAGCCATCTGTCGTTCCTTCCCCTTCGAGCCCGAGTTCCCGCCGGAGCGGAGCGGCCGGGCGTGAGCCGCTGGGAAACCTAGGCGGGCGGCCCCGGTGTGACACCGGGACCGCCCGCTTCAGGCCACCGACATGCCGCCGGTGGTGTGGTCGATCAGCCCGCGGCGCCGGCGAAGGCGGCGTCGGTCTCGGCCTTGAGGTCGTCCGGCAGCGGGACGTAGCCGGCATCCGGACCGAAGGCCTCGGTCACGGCCTCGGTGTAGGCGTCGCCGAGGTAGAACTCGACGAAGGGGGCGAGGGCTGAGTTCGAGGTCAGCTTGTCGTTGTTCACGTAGATGTAGAGGCCACGGCTCACGGGATAGGAGCTGTCTGCGATCGTCTCGATGGTGGGCTCGACGCAGGCGCCGCCCGGCTCCTCGGTGATGGCGAGGGTCTTGACGATGTCGGTGTTCTCGACGGCGAAGGCGAAGCCCACCCAACCGAGGCTGGTGTCGTTGCCGGCGATGCCCTCGATGATCACGTTGTCGGCGGCGTTGCCGGCGAAGTCGGTGCGGATGAAGCCGGCCGGGGCCTCCTCACCCTGCGACTCCTCGGCGACACCCTCGAGCACGATCTCGATGAAGGAGTCGTAGGTGCCCGACTCGGTGCCGGGGGCCGAGATGAAGAGCTCGGCGTCGGGGTAGGGCGCCACGTCGGAGCCGAGGCCGGCGCCGAGGTCGGAGCCGGCAGCCCAGGTGTCGAAGCCGTCGGACTCGCCACCCAGGAGGGCGTAGAGGTCGACGAAGCTGAGGCAGTCGACCGCCGAGTTGTTCGGGTTGGTCAACACGGCGATGCCGTCGAAGGCCACGAGGAGTTCGGTGTACTCGATGCCGTTCGCGGCGCATTCCTCGGCCTCGGAGTCCTTGATCTGACGGGAGGCGTCGGAGATGTCGGTCTCGCCGGTGCAGAACAGGGCGAAGCCGTCACCGGTGCCGGGGCCGTCGACGGTGATCTGGATGTCGCCGCACACGTCCTCGTAGAGCTCGGCGGCACGGGTGGTGATCGGCTCGACGGTCGACGAACCCGAGGCGCTGATCGAGCCCTCGCCACACTCGCCGGCATCGGCGGAACCGCTGCCGGAGGCACCGTCGCTCGAGTCGTCGGAGCCGCCGCACGCGGCGGCGAGCAGGGTGAAGGTGAACAGCAGCGCCAGGAGGCGGAGCAACTTCGTGGACATGGCATCTCTCCTCAACACGGAACGCCGTCCGGACACGGACGACCGGCGCCGGTCCGACCGCCGCCGAGGGGCAACGTAGGAGCGGCGGGTTGCGCCGAACCCTGCGTCAGGTGAACGACAGGTGAACGACGTGGAACGATCCGCCGAGGCCGGTGACGTGCGTCACGAGGGTGGCTGGTCGTGCGGTCGGGAACACGCTGGATTCAGCGGATCCCGGCGCGACGGATCCGGGCGGCGGGGGTGGGGTGTCGTGCGGTCAGCCGCTCCCACAGGGTGGGGGCCAGCCGGGCCCGCGGGCCGCTCACGAGTTGACGGACCACCCCGGGCTGCGGACCGAGCACCCGTCGGGCGACATCGTCGGCGGCGCGTTCGTGTCCACGGGCCACCGCCGCGGTCGCGAGCCCGCCGAGCACGGCGGCGACACCGCCGATCGACATGAGGAGGGCGACGGTCCTGCCGCCGGTCTCGACGAGTGCATCGCCGAGCACTCCGATCGCCCCGGCCGTGGCCGCCGTCGCGGCGAGCGACAGCACGAAGCCACGGCGGACATCGCCACGGGCGACGTGCCCGAGCTCGTGCACGAGCACCCAGTCGCGCAGGTCGGCCGGACCGTCGAGCAGTGCAGGTGTCATCACGATGGCCGAGCGACGCAGACCGAGCGTCACGGCCGTGGGTCCGTCGAGGGCCGGGCCGTCGGCCACCAACCACATCGGAGCCGACGCGCCGACGGCCTCGGCGGCCGTCGACAGTTCGAGCTCGACGGGCGGGTCGTCGAGCGGTCTGGCTCGATGCAGCACGGTGAACCAGCGCTGTTGGATCAGCATCACACCGACGGAGAGCACGATGGCGAGCGCAACAGCCACCACCCAGCGATCCGTCCGATCGACCAGGTCGAGACCGAGCACCAATGCGACCGTCACCAGTCCGAGCAGGGCCGCACCCGAGAGGGAGGCGACCAACAGCCGACCGAGCGGCAACGGCGTCGCACCGATGGCCGGCTCGGCTCGACGATCCATCACGAGATCCCCGGCCACCGATCGCAGCGCCACGCCGGTGGCGAAGACGAGTGCCAACCAGCCGACGTCGGGATCGAGCAGCAGTGCGCCCACGAGGACCACGAGCAGGACGACATCGCCCACGACCGCCGCTCGGCGCAGGGGCCCGTGGTAGTGCTCGGATCGGGTGAGCTCCTCGGCGCCGAACCAGCGGGCCGGATCGGCCGGCAGCGCCCGCGGTGCCATCAGTCGATCGTGTCGGCGCCGAGCGATGCGGCCGCCTCGTCGAGCAGCGACCGGTCCCGGTCGTAGCTCACGAGTTCCCGCGCCGGGCCGAGGGCGAGCCAGCGGACCTCGTCGACCTCGTCGTTGGGTTCGAAGGAACCACCCGCCATCTCCATCAGCCAGTAGCGGACGATCTTGTCCCGGCCCTTGTGATCGACGTAGTGCGACGACGACAGCTCGGCCCCCAACGCACCGTGGAGCCCGGTCTCCTCGTCGACCTCGCGCACCGCGGTCTGTTCGTCGGTCTCGCCAGGGTCGCGTTTGCCCTTGGGGTGCGACCAGTCGTCGTAGCGGGGGCGGTGGGTGAGGAGGTACTCGATCCCGTCGCCGGCCCGCCGCCACACGACGCACCCGGCGGCACGGACGGTCATGTCCGCCGGAAGCGGCCGGGCACGAGACGGCCCGCCGGACCGGCGCCGAGGGTCTCGGGTGTCGCCGACGACACGAGGTTGCGTGTTCGCTGGAGGGCGAGCTCGGCGAGCTCCGCGTGGGTGTCGACGCTGCGTTCCACGCGGCGACGATAGACCCCGTCGGGATCGAGCTCCCACGCCAGGGTGTCGTCGGCGAGGTTCACCTGGAGGATCTCACGAAGACGGTTCTGTGCGGCGGGGTCGGTGACGGTGAGCATCGCCTCGACCCGGCTGTTGAGGTTGCGGGGCATCAGATCGGCCGAGCCGATGACGTACACGGGCTGTTCGGGTCCCTCGCCGTTCGCGAAGTAGAAGATCCGCGAGTGTTCGAGGTAGCGCCCGACGATCGATCGGACCCGGATGTTCTCGCTCAAGCCGGGCACACCCGGCCGGAGGCAACAGATGCCCCGGATCACGAGGTCGATGGAGACCCCGGCCCGGCCGGCTTCGTAGAGGTGGTCGATCAGCGCCGCGTCGACGAGGGAGTTCATCTTCAGCACGATCCGGCCACGGCCCGGCCCGGCGGCGATCTCGGCGTCGATCAGATCCTCGATCGCCGGGCGCAGGGTGGTCGGTGCCACGAGGAGCCGGCGATGGTCGTAGCCCCGGCCGAAGCCCGTGAGGAAGTTGAAGAGCTGGGAGAGGTCGTTGCCGACCGCGTCGTCGGAGGTCAGCAGGCCGACGTCTTCGTAGATGCGGGCCGTCTTGGGGTTGTAGTTGCCCGTGCCGAGGTGGCAGTAGCGGCGCACACCCGACCCGTTCGACCGCACGACGAGGGTGATCTTCGAGTGGATCTTCAACCCGACGAGCCCGTACACGACGTGCACACCGGCCTGTTCGAGACGTCGCGCCCACTCGATGTTGTTCTGCTCGTCGAAGCGGGCCTTGAGCTCCACCAGCGCGGCCACCTGTTTGCCGGCCTCGGCGGCGTCGATGAGCGCCTCGATGACGGGACTGTCGCCCGAGGTCCGGTAGAGCGTCATCTTGATGGCGAGCACCGAGTCGTCCCGGGCCGCCGTGCGGATGAACTTGGTGACCGAGTCGGAGAACGACTCGTACGGGTGGTGGACGAGCACGTCGCCCCGGTCGAGCCGGGCGAAGAAGTCGCCGGGGGTGGTGGTCTCGAACAGCTCCGGCGGAGTCACCGGCGACCACGACTCGTCTTTCAGGTCGGGTCGATCCAGACCGTGGAGCTGCCAGAACGCGGCCGGATCGAGCAGCCGCTCCACCCGGTCGATCTCGTCGGTGCCGAGCTCGAGCTCCCGGGCGAGCAGGTCGACGATGTGGGCCGGCATGCCGTGGGCGACCTCGAGCCGGATCGCCCGCCCGAAACGCCGGCGTCGGAGCTCCATCTCGACGGCCTCGAGCAGATCGTCGGCGTCTTCGTCGTTGAGCGTGAGGTCGGCGTTGCGGGTCACCCGGAACGCCCACGCCCCCACGATGTCCATGCCGGGGAACAGCTCGGGCAGGTGGGCCGCGATCACGTCTTCGAGGGTGACGAAACGCTGCTCGTCGATCACGAGGAACCGCGGCAGCGACGGCGGCACCTTCAATCGGGCGAAGCGGCGACGGCGCTCGACCGGGTCGTGGCACTCGACGGCGAGGTTGAGCGACAGGTTGGAGATGTACGGGAACGGATGACCCGGGTCGACGGCGAGGGGGGTCAGCACCGGGAAGACCCGCTCCGCGAACTCGGCGGCGAGTTCGGTGCGTTCGTCGTCAGTCAGCTCGGAGGGGTGGACGAGGGAGACGTCGGCCTCGGCGAGTGCGGGCAGCACACCCTCGTTGAGCGCACGGTGGAGTCGGAGATCGAGCTCGCGGACCCGGCGGCGGATCTCGGTGAGCTGGCGCTGGGGCTTCCAACCGTCGGCCGGGGCCCGGGTGACGCCGGCGGCGACCTGATCGGACAGGCCGGCGACGCGCACCATGAAGAACTCGTCCAGGTTCGAGGCGTAGATCGCACAGAACTTCAGCCGCTCGAGCAGGGGCTGGTTCTCGTCCTCGGCGAGTGCCAGCACGCGTTCGTTGAACTGCAGCCAGGACAGTTCGCGATTCGTGAAGCGTTCGGGGCCGAAACGCTCGACGTGATCGCCTGGATCGGTGGGCACGGACACATCCTCGCAGATCGGCATTCGGGGTCGTCCCGTGAGGTTCGCGCCCCGATCGACCGCGAGGGCATCGGCCCGCCGGGTGCGACGACGGGTCAGACGAGGGCGTCGGCGGCGAGCACGGCGGCGCCGACCGAGCCGGCGTCGTCGAGCCGGTGGGCGATCGCGAGGTCGACGACGTCGGCACCGAAACCGCCGAGATCGAGACGGTCGGCGATCTGTGCCACCCACGGCTCGCCGAGCTTGTCGACGATGCCCCCGCCGAGCACGACGAGGGGCAGATCCACGACCGTGGCGATGGAGCCGATGCCGACCGCGAGGGCCGTCGTCGCCTCGTCCAAGAGCTCGAGGGTCGTCTCGTCGCCCTGCTCCATGGCCTTCGCCAGGTGACGGGACTTCATCGATCCGTCCTGGACCATCTCGATGAGGGCGTTCGGCGACTCGGCATGGCGCCGGCGGGCCTCGGCCACGATGCCGGCCTTGCCGGCATAGGCCTCCAGGTGGCCCCGGCCGCCACAGCCGCAGGGGCGCCCGTCGGGCACGACGGTGAGATGGCCGAACTCGCCGGCCAGGCCACGCGGACCGTCACGCAGTGCCCCGTCGAGCACCAGTCCCCCGCCGACGCCGGTGCCGACGAACACCGCCAGCAGATCGTCGACACCACGACCGGCCCCGAGGCGGTGCTCGGCGGCGGCGCCGGCGTTCACGTCGTTGGCCACGACCGCGGCCCGACCGAGTCGTTCGGCCAGCCGGGCCCGGAGCTCGACCGGCCGGTCCCAGCCGGCGATGTTCGGGCAGCGCAACACGACACCGTCGCGGACGGGGCCGGGTACACCGACACCGACCGCGGCGACCTCACCGTCGGGGTCGAGCGTGTCGACCGTGCCGGCGATCGCCTCGATCACCCCGTCGATCCCGGTCGAGGGGGTGGCGGTCTTCGCACGGCCCGAGGCCGCGCCCGTGATGGGGTCGACGAGCCGGCTGAGGATCTTCGTCCCGCCGAGGTCGACCCCGATGACCGTGGTGGTCACCGCTCGATCAACCCTCGGCGGCGCGCTGGTTGTGCGTCGACTCGGCGTCGTCCTCACCGAGGTCCCAGTCGACGATGATGCGCTCGCGCTCGGCGTCGCGGTTCACCCGCTCACGGTTACGGCGGAACTGCGGGTCGTGCTTCGGGAGCAGGAGGAGCCGGGCCTGCACCCGGCGCCAGAACTCGTCGATGAAGCTCTCGTCGCCGTAGTGGGTCCGCACCTCCCAGTGGGGGGAGACCGGACCGAGGTACACCATCGACACGTGGGCCACGGGCGGAAGGTCTTCGAGGTCGGCGCCGAGATCGGTCATCCGATCACGATACCCCGAGCACGAATCGGTGGCCCTCGCCCCGGGGCCACGGCCCATTTCGTGTGGGTTCGGTGAAGAAAAGATGGGGAATTCGAATCATCGGGAACCAAATGGCTGGGTCAGACGTCTCAACACACATGACCAGCACAGGACCGACGTCCGAGGCCGCCACCCAGTGGATGGCGGTCGGGAACTGCAACAACCATCCGCCCGCCGTGTTCTTCCCCAGCGATGGTGTCGGCGTCGAAGCCGCCAAGAAGATCTGTGAGACCTGCCCCGTCGCCGGGCCCTGCCTCGAGTACGCACTCGATCAGCGCATCGACCACGGCGTGTGGGGTGGCACCTCCGAGCGCCAGCGCCGCCGCATCCTCCGGGCCCGCCGCAAGGGTGAAGCCGTGGTGACCGCCTAGTCCCGTCTCCCCCGCTCCTCGCCACCGAGGAGCCCGACCTTCTCCCGATCCCGCCCTGACGGACGACCGACCCGGTCGTCCGTCGGGCGCGACCCACCGCCGCCCCGTCCGTCACCCGGTTGCCGCGCGATCCGCTCAGCCGGGGTGACCGAGCCCCTCGGCCAGGCCCTCGACGAAGTCCACGGTCCGCTCCCCGACACTCCGATCCGGAGGCGGAGCGAACTCGTCGGCATCGAGGCCGACGAGCACGAACACCTCACCGGCGTGTTCGAACATCACCGAGCCGCTGCCGGTGACCCACACCTCGGTGGTGCCCACGATCGAACGGCGACCGTCGACGAGCCCGTCCCAGTTCAGCGAACCGGCCTGACGGAACACCGAGACGGTGCCGGGCGCACGCTCCACCACCTCGTGATCCCAGGGGCCGGCGTCGGCCGGTTCGGCGACCACGAACCCGTCGGGCACACCCGGCGGCAGTGCGTCGGACGACGGCGTGTCCGACGACTCGGGGCCGAACGCCCGGTGGCTCGTCTCGAGCGCCGACAGCTCGGGCGTGATCCGGGTCGACATCGCCGACCAGTCGGTGCTGATCCCGACCGCGGCGAAGGCGAGCACGGCGAACGTCAGACCGGCGAGCAGCCGCCCGGAGAACGCGGGCCGATGGTCGACGGCCGACTCGAGGAACCCGTCGGGTGGATCGATCGGACCGAGTCCGCCGAGCATCGACGCGATCTCGGCCTCCCACGGTTCTTCGTTGTGATCGATCATCGGACGAGGGCCTCCCGCAGCTTCGAGCGTCCCCGATGGATGCGACTCCGGACCGTGCCGATGGGGACCCCCAGCTGGTCGGCGATCTCCTCGTAGGAGAATCCGAGCACGTCCTTCAGCACGACGGGCGCCCGGTACTCGGGAGCGAGATCACCGAGAAGACGCTGGAGATGGTCGGGTAAGTCGCGAGACGCCGCATCCACGTCGGCCGCCGGCGCCCCCTGGAGCACCCGATCGGGCTCGTCGGGAAGGGCCACCGTCGGTCGGCGCTTGCGCTTGCGGGTCTCGTCGAGGAAGGCGTTGGTGGTGATCCGGGCCAACCAGCCCTCGAGGTTCCCCGGTTGGTAGGTCTTGAGGCCCCGACGGACTCGCAACAAGACGTCCTGAGTGAGGTCCTGGGCGTCGCTGTGATTCCCGGCGAGGCGGTAGGCCACGGAGTAGATGAACCGGCCGTGGCTCCGGGCGACCTCGTCCCACGTGGGGACATCGGCCCGCGTCGCCGTCATGGCGCGCGACGAGCGGGCGAGGGAACGCCCGCCGGAGACCGATGTCGGAACGATCGTGAGCACGCTTCACACAACGAGCGCACCCCCGGTCGAGTTCCCGGGGTCAGGCGGTTTCTGCCTCGGCGTCCTCGGCGCTGCCCTCGTCGATGCCCTTCTTGAATTCCTTCTGGGCTTGACCGAGGTTGCGGGCCAGCTGAGGGATCTTGGCGCCGCCGAACAGCACCAGCACGATCACGAGGATGATGAGCAGCTCTTGCGGCCGGAGGCCGGCGACGTAGGCCAACATGGGCGTGAGGGTAGCCGACGAACGACCCGGGTCCGGATCGGACCGGATGGATCTCCCGTTCGAGGCGGCGCAGGCTCAGGCCGTGTCGGACTCGCGCTCGGCCCGGGCGAGCGCCCGCTGCCGGCGGATACGGCGACGCTCGCGCTCGCTCATGCCACCCCAGATGCCGAACTTCTCGCCGTTCGCCAGCGCGAACTCGAGGCAGTCCTCCCGGACCACACAACCCCGGCAGACCTCTTTGGCCTCACGGGTGCTGGCACCACGCTCGGGGAAGAAGAGATCGGGATCGACCCCGAGGCAGTTGGCCTCGTGCTGCCATGACGTGTCCAGCATGAGGTGCTTGCGCCCGATCCGCATTCGTGTTCCTCCGCCGGGGACCGGGCCGACGGGCCGGGTCCTCGCTCTCGTCCTCAGACTCCGTCGAGGTGACCCGCTTCGCTCGAAGCGGGTGTCACACCCGTGGAATTACATCCCTGGCATACTGCCGGGAGCGCTTGCGTCTGACAAGCGGATGAGGCCATTTCCCCTCGGATTTCTGCCCCGGGGAGAGCCGCGCCCGACGATCGCCACGATGCGCGGTCGAAGCTCACCAGACGTGTTGTCCGCGGTCGACGCCGACCGCGACGGGATCAGCGACCGCGGCCCTGGAGCAGCTTGCGCTTGTGCTCGATGAAGTCGACGAGCACGTAGTCCCCGAGGTTCTGCGGGGTCGTGTAGAACGCCCGGCCACGGTTGAGCTCGGTGATCCGTTCGATGAAGCGACGCAGGCCCGCGTCGGGCTCCAACATGAAGGTGTTGATCGTGATGCCGGCCTTCGTGCACCGCATCACCTCGGCCATCGTGTGCTCGATCGTCACGGGCGACGGCGGGTAGGAGAAGAACGGATGCCCGTCCGGCTCGAGGTGGGCGGTCGGCTCACCGTCGGTGATCATGATGATCTGCTTCGTGCCGGTCTCCCCCGCCAGCATCTTTCGAGCGAGCGAGAACCCGTGGTGCATGTTGGTGCCGTAGACGAAGTCCCACGAGACCTCGGGCAACTCCTGGGGCTTCAGAATGCGGGCGGTCTCGGAGAAGCTCACGAGCCCCAGATAGTCCCGGGGGAACTGTGAGGAGATGAGCGCGTGCAGCGCCATCGCCACCTTCTTCGCCGGGAGGAAGTTGTCCCGCATCGGCATCGACAACGACAGGTCGAGCATCAGCACCGTCGAGGAACGCACCTGCTTCTCGGTCTGTTCGATCTCGAAGTCGTCCGGGTGCAGGCGCACCGGGGTGCCACCACCGGTGCGGCGAATGGCGTTGCGGACCGTCTCGCCGATGTGGAGCTGGAAGTTGTCGCCGAACTCGTAGGGCTTGGTGAGGTAGTTGCGTTCGTGCCCCACACCCGAGCGGCTCGTGTCGTGTTTGCCGATCGTCGCCGGGTCGAGCTTGGAGAAGAGGTCGCCCAGCGCCTGCTGGCCGAGACGACGCAACCCGCGCGGGGTCAGCTCGAGCTGACCCTCCTTGGTCCGCACGAGGCCGGCGTCCTCGAGCATCTTGTTCAGCTCGGCCACACGCTCGAGCGACCGAGCGGCATCGTCGCCGAGCAGCCGGCGCACCTGGTCCATGTCGACCTCGGCCAACGCGGCGGGTGACGACGGCGACTGCAGGAACTGCTCCAGCTGATCGAGCTGGCCGAGTTCGGCGAGCATCTGCGACGCGTCGGCCATGCCGAGCGGGTCGAAGCCGGAGAAGTCGTACTGCTGACCCCAGTTCATCTGGGGGAACATCTGTTGGAGGTTCTGGCCGAGCCGGCTGGCCTCGAAGTTGAGGTCCATGTCCTCCATCAGCTGGTTGGACA